>NZ_CP097149.1:2245285-2570570 GCF_023370075.1 Deinococcus sp. QL22 | reverse complement strand
CGGATCGATGAGCCTGAAAGACGTGGTGTGGCCCAACGTCGCCGCCAATCTGGAAGTGCAGAGCAAGCGCCTGCCCTCCCGCACCAACGGCAACGGCCTGCTGATCAACTATTTGTTTGATCCGGCCCGCAATGCCCGGTTAGACGGCAGCGCGGCGGGCATTCAGACCTACGTTTCGGCCCGCGAGGATCACAGCGCCGTGTCGTATCCGGGCAGCGACGCGCTGCGGTGGGTACGGGGCCAGATTCGCCTTATCGTGCAGGAGTGGAAGGCCCAGGGTTTGAAGGTACAGCCGCCAACGACTCTAGCCACGCCTGAGCCTGCTCCGGCCCCAGCAACCTTGCCCCCCGGCTGGCCGGAAACCACGCCAGCAGGGCCATAGCTTCGCCCTGTACATCGCCAAAAATAACCTTATGGTCGCCGTCGGCCAGATGAAGCAGGCCCGCTGGCCGCGCCGTGATCTGTGTGCCCGCCGCCAGAAGAACCCCTAACCACACGGCGTCCACTTCGGCAGCGTCGGCGGGGTTGAGTGTGCCCGGCAAGCAGCCGTAATTGACGGGGGCGGGTAAGGCTTCGGTGCGGTAGGGTTCCAGCCTTCCGCCGTTTTGCTGTTCACCCCGCCAGATCAGGCGTTCGCGGGTGCCTGCGCTCCATTCCACCACGCCCACCCAGCTCTCCGGCTCACTCACGGCTGCACTTCATACAACTCGACTTGCCGCAGCACATTGCCGCCAAAAGACAGCAGCGCCCGGTATGCGCCCGGAGTGGCGGCGGTCAGGGTAAAGCTGGCCTTCCGGGTTTCAGCGTCCAGATAAACGCTGTCCCGGCCCAGTTCACGGCCTCCATCAAACCAGACCACACTCAGATAACCGGGGTCAAAGCGGCCATCGAGCGCCGCCTGCAAGGTCAACGCGTCGCCGCTGCGGGTCAGGGCGGCCCCAACGATCCGCGCCGGGAAATCTACCTTGACTTCGGGCGGAATGAGGGGCACGAAGTTGTAGCGGCAACCGCTGAGGGCCGGGGCCAACAGCGTTAGCGTGGCGGCGAGCACGAGGGAACGGGGAAGCATAGAGCCAGTGTAGGGGGAGACTGTGAACGGGTCTGAGCAAACCACACAGCAACCCACACTCAGCGAACCAAAAAACCGCCGCGCCTCCAGACTCGGAGAACGCGGCGATGGGCAAACTTGATTTACGCGACTTGCTTTTTCTTGGTGGTGGGGGCGGGCACAGCCTGCTCCTGTCCCAATGCCTGCGTTTCCTTGAGCCGGAAGATCACGAGGCTGCCCACGAAGGTGCAGGTGATCATGCCGTGTGCGTTGAGCAGACTCAGGGCCGTCATCACGTCTTCACGGGTCATGCGGAGTTGGTCGCTCATGTACAGGGCGCTGTCGGCGCGGCCTTCAAGGTAGTCACGCACTTTTTTGGCGTCACCAGTCAGGGGCGTTGCAGGCACATCGGCCAGACCGGGGTCAGCCAGACCGTACACGGCGCGGGTTCCGGTACCGGGCAAGCGGCGTACGCGGCCCTGATCGAGCAAGCTGGCAAGCGCGGCGCGGAGGTGAGACAGCGCCAGGCTGGTGGTTTTCGCCAGTTCGGTTTCGACCCATTCGGGCTTGCTTTCCAAGGCTTTCAGCACCAGCTTTTCGTTGGCGCGGCGGGTTTCTTGCAGGTCTTCGAGGGTAGGGGGGTTAAACATGCACTCTCCTCCAGAGATACTGCGGAAATCGCCGCAGCAGGGAAGCAATTTCTGAAAACTGCTCTTCAACGATGAATGGCGTTAAAATGAAAACTGAGTAGGCGGACTGACTGATCTGAAACCACGGCTCAACGGAGAAAAACGCGTGAGAGTTGAGCCAGAGAATGAAGCGGTTTGGCAATAGTCTTGAACCCGGCAGCCTTGAACTCAGTACAAATCTGCCACCAAGCTCAACTTTCCCATTGTAACAGATCTGCTCTCATCTTGGATGAGCGAGGGGGAAGCACGCCTTCAGCATCGGCACACGCCGGGAATGGCACGCACAGAAGGTGGCGCATCTTAAACGGTTTACGTGACCACTAAAGGTGTGTCATCTCGCCTTTTCACGCGACCTGACCCAACGCTTAACAAATGCACAACCTCGGTTCTTATGTAAAAGAGGCTTGACATCAGGTCAAGCTCCCTTTACTCTCGGTGTCAAGGAGGCTTGACATGAAGTGGAGAGAATCTCAATCACGGTCTGTTCCTACGGCCCGTGAACACCGAGTCAACAGACTGAGTTTGTGGATGGGGATAGGTGGAGGGAGCGTCGCCGTGTTGGGCGCGGTGGCTGTCGCCCTTGGACGGATGCAAAACATTCCTGCCTTCAACAACTTGGGTGCGGGCATCCTGGCTGCATTGCCGCTGTTTTTCGCCGTCATGACCGTACTCGGCATTCGGCAAATGGATGAATATGGGCGGCAACTGCACGCCCGCGCCGCCAGCATCGCCTTTCTGGTGGTCATGCTGCTGGCTGGAACGCTGATTTCCCTGGAGGCGATACTGGACTTCCATACGCCGCCTTGGGTGCTGTATGTGGCCGGAATGGGCGTATGGGGAACCGTTGGCTGCGTGTTGGCCGCCCGCGACGGACGGATGAAATGAATCCAGCCTCTTCCCCCAATCCACGCCCCATGCCAACGCGCCCCGTACCGCGTGAACATCAAATGCGCCGCACGCAATGGGTGGAGATTGCGCTGACCCTGCTGGTCTTGGTGGGCATGGCAGTGCTGTTTCGCTGGCCTGCGTGGATTCCACTCTTTCTGGCCCTGATGCTGCCACTCGCCCTCGGCCTGATGCTGTGGCAGTACCGCACCATGGACGAATTTCGCCGCGCCCGCTACCTGAAGGCGTGGGCCGCCTCGGGCATCATGGGTACCTTCGCCCTGACTGGCCTGCTCATGTGGGGCGTTTTTAGTGGTCTATCACCCTCATTTGCCAAAACGCCTCTGCCGGGAGTTCAGCTCTCGGTATGGCTTCTGTACATTCCCTGGGGCCTAAGCCTCCTCACGTTTTACGCCGTCACCGCCTTCTTGTACCGCCGCGATACAGGCGGGTAGGCATGGACAACCGAATCAGGGTGCTGCGGGCCGAGCGCCAGTGGACTCAGGCCGACCTCGCCGCCGCGCTAGACGTGAGCCGCCAGACCGTGAACGCACTGGAAACGGGCCGTTACGACCCCAGCTTGCCGCTGGCCTTCCGCTTGGCACGGGTGTTTGGGCGGCCTATAGAGGAGATTTTCAGCGATCCAGAAGGAGTGCAGGAACATGCTTGAAATTCAGAATCTCACCAAGACATACGGAAAACACACAGCACTCTCGGAGGTGACTCTTTCTGCCCATGACGGCGAAGTGTTTGGGCTGCTGGGGCCGAACGGCGCGGGCAAAACGACGCTGCTGCGGCTGCTGGCGACCCTTCTGACACCCACTTCCGGCACGGCAACCGTGGCAGGCCATGACGTGCAGCGCGACCCGGAAGCAGTGCGGCGCGTGGTGGGCGTGGTCAACGGCGGCATGGGCCTGCCTGCCCGCCTGACCGGGCGCGAGGTGCTGCGTTCCTTTGCTGGGTTTTACGGTATGAGCCGCAGCCAGACCGATACGCGCATTGCCGACCTTGATGCGCGGCTGGAACTGGGCCGCACGCTGGATGTCCGGGCGGGCGAATACAGCACCGGAATGCGTCAAAAAGTCGTGATTGCCCGCGCCGTCATTCACGATCCCGCCGTGCTGATCCTCGATGAAGCGTCCAGCGGCCTCGATATTTTTGCGCGGCGTACTCTGCTTGATTTTGTGGCCGCCACCCGCGCTCCAGGCCGCCTGACGGTGTATTCCACTCACGTGATGAGCGAGGCCGAGGAGGTCTGTGACCGCATGGCGATTTTGCATGAAGGAAAACTGGTCACGGTAGACACCCTGCAAGGCATCCTGAGCCGCACCGGGGAACGCAATCTGGAACGGGCTTTTTTTGCGCTGCTGCGCGGCACACCCAGAGGAGAGGCCGCCCATGTCGTCTAACCCCCGTCCGTCTAAACGCAACTCCGAAGCCCTGCGCCCCGGCATGGTGTGGCGCGTGGCCGTGCGCGACTTGCTGGCTACCCTGCGAGACCGCCGCACGCTGATCGGTACGATCCTTATTCCGCTGCTGCTAATTCCGCTCTTTACGCTGGGGCTGCCGCAATTGCTGGGCCAATTTGTGGGCGGCCAACAACAGGAACGCCAGAAGGTGGGCGTAGTCGGGACATTGCCTGCAACCCTCCGTGCGGCCCTGGAGCGCGACGAAAAAGCCCCTGATGGCTCGGTTCTGCGGGCGGGCGTGACCCTCGTGGCCGTCACTGACCCCCGCGCCGCAGTGGCAGACGGCAATGTAGAAGCCGCGCTGCGTGCCCCTGCCGCCCTGCCTACCCGCGCTGGCGACGGCACAGGCACGCTGGAGGTCTACGCCAAACTGACCAGCTTGCGTGCCCAGACCGGGGCGTATGACAAAGTAGAAGACACCATCGACGCCTACAACCGCACGCTGACGCTGGAGCGCCTGACCACGCTGGGGCTGAACGCCGACACCCTCACGCCCATTCGGATTAAACCCGTAGATGCCAGCCCGCCCCAGCAGCAGCGCAGCGGCCAACTGGCCTTCCTGATTCCTTTGCTGATGTTGAACTTTATTCTGACAGGCGCGATGGCAACGGCGCTGGACGCCACTGCAGGCGAAAAGGAGCGCGGCACGCTGGAAAGTTTGCTGGTCTCCCCTGTGCGGCGCGGCGAGGTGGTGGCCGGAAAACTGCTGGCGACCACCCTGACGGCCCTGACCAGCGCGTGCTTCAGCATCATCGGATTCCTTGCCAGTGGCGTGGTCGCCACCTGGTTGCAGCGCGGGCAGTCGGCCAGCAGCGCGGAATTGTCGCAGGCGTTCGGGGGCCAACTCAGCCTCGGCTTCGGCGCGGCAGTGGCCCTGATCGGTGCAGCCATCAGCGCGGCCCTGCTCATCAGCGCCATCCTGATCGCCCTCAGCATCTACGCCCGCTCTTACAAGGAAGCGCAGACCTACGTCACGCCGCTCAGCCTCGCCATTGTGATTCCCGCCGTGCTGCTGCAATTCAGCGACTTTCTGAGCACCGGGCCAGCCCTGTATGCCATTCCGCTGTTCGGCTCCATGCTCGCCATTCTGGACACGGTGCGCGGCACAGTCACTGCCCCAAACGTGCTGATCGCCATTGCCGCCAACTTGCTGGGCGCGTTCGTGCTGGCGCTCGTGGCGCGGCGTTCCTTTGGCCGTGAGGAAGTCATTTTCAGGAATTGAGAGCCGCCAAACTACGGCATATAAAAGAACAGAGACAGCCAATCCTGAGGCTGTCTCTGTTCTTTTCAATATTGATGTTGAGGGTTGATCACCCAACCCTCAATGCCCGTTTACATAGGGCGGTGAGGATCGTTCGCGTTGGCGGGGACGTTGGGCGTGTCGCCCAAATCGCTCTGGCCTTCCAGTGCCGCCGAACCCGTTTCGTGGGGCCGGACGCTCAGGGGATCGATGGTCACGGTTTCCTTGCTGATGCTGTCCAGCAAGATGTCCAGCACATCGCCGCTGCGGGCAGACTCGACAGCCTTATGCGTCACGATTTCACCGATGTTCAGGATGATGGAATCGTCGGGAGCCAGGATCACACGGTTCACGGGGCGGCCAAGTGCGTCGCGGATCTTCTGTTCCTGCGCTTCCTGCTGGCGGTTCTCAAGGGCTTCTTCGGTCTGCTCGCGCTTCTCGCCGAACCAGCTCTTGGCCTTGTCCAGCAAGTTGCTTGCGCCTTCACTGACGCTGGCGACACCGCCCGCCAAAGCTGCGGTTGCGCCAGCACCACTCGCGCCGTCACTGGACGCAGGTTTGGTTCCGGTGGTGGCGGCGATCAGGGCGGCTTCAGCGTTCAGGTGGCGGGCGCGGTCTGCCAGGGCAGGCGTCACGATCTGGCCCTGCGCCGCCACGAGACTTCCGCTGGGCGCACGGACATCGCTCTTGACGCGGCGGCCCACCGTGGCTTCCAGCGAGTTGGGATCCAGCTCACGGCGCTCACGGATGTCCTGCACGCTGTCGGAGATAGAGCCGCCCGTGGCTGCTGCGGTCAGTGCGGCCAATTTGCCGGTCTGCTGAGCGCGTTCGGCCTGGAAGGGGGTGATAGTCACGCCCTTATGCACGATCACTTCGCCCGTATCGGTGGTCACGTCGCTGCCTGCGGTCTTGCCCACCACGTAGGTCATCTGGCGGTCTGCGCTGGCGGTTTTCATGTCTTCCATGCCGCCCTGCACGCGCTCTTTGGCCGAGTCGTAGGCTCCGGCCAGTACGCCGCCCGTCGCTGCGGTGGCGAGTGCACCCAGTTTGCCCGCACCTTCGGCGGCAGTCACCTGTTCTTCGGTAATGGTGTCGCCCTTATGCACGATCACGGTGCCGTCTTCCAGCGTGATGTCGCCGCCAGCGGTCTTGCCCACCGAGTACTCTTTCTGGCGCTCTTTGGTGGCTTCGGAAATGTTCTCGTAGGCGCCCTTCACGCCTTCGGCGGCACTCTGGTACGCCCCGCTGATGCTCTGACCTGCGGAGTGTAAGGCTCCCTGAATCCCACCCGCTTCACTTTCCTGCATGGCTGCCGCCACACTCACGGGTACGATGGCCGCGTCGGTGCCGATCTGCACGCTTTCGGGGGTAGGAATAAAGGTACGCCCGCTGCTCATGTCGGAGAATAAGCCGCCTGTGGCCTCATAGCCTTCCACATAGCCGGTGCTTTCATCAAAAAACACGTCTGCAATTTTGCCGAGGTTCTGGCCGTCGGTGGTCAGCAGAGTCATGCCGATGAGGCTTACATCGCTGCTCAGGGCTTCCGAGAGGCGGCCATCTTCGCGCGTCCCCGTCACGTCTTCGGGGTCACCGATCATGATCACGTCTTCGCCGAACGAGCGGATTTTCTCGAAGGGCACGACTTTGGCGGCGTGAAACCAACCGCCCTCGTCGACGAGCAGGCCCAAGACCTGATTGCCCTGATGATCAAAAATGACGTCGCGCACGCTTTCCACGCGCTCGCCGGTGCTGATGGCGACAATATTGCGCCCCAGAATTTCTTTGCCTTTAATCATGATGAACTCCTAAAAATGTTGCTATGAGAGGGGCAAGAGTGAGAACTTGAAACGGCGGCAGGGTCAGCCTGAACCTGTCAGGCCAACCCTAAATTTATGCCTTAAAAGCCGAGATCTAAGATGCCCTGAGGTTTCAGGTACAGGAAATAGGCCAGCAGGAACAGTGCCACCAAAATCAAGATGATGAGCAGAATGGTGCCGCCGCCCCCACCTTTTTCGCCTTGTAATCGCGCCATAGTCGCCTCCGATTCAGAGTCTAGGAAGGAAAAAGATCAGCTGTGCATGGTGGACACTTACGGCCACTTGACACAATCTTGTGCCAGTCTTTACATCGGCGGGGGTCGGGGCCAACGAAAACGCTAGCCTGACCCGGTGAATGTGCCAGTCAACAGAGCTGTGACCCTGCCCTTTTTGCGTGCTTCTGCCGATGCGGCACCCCACGAATCGCCGCTCTCCAGTCTCCCGCTGACGGTGCTGGTAGGTGTGACAGGCGTGGGCAAGAGTACTGCGCTGGCGGCTCTGCAATCGGCAAACGCTGCCATGCGGGTGCTCCCGGATCGCCGCGAAATCACCGACGCCGTGATGATCTGGCCCCGCGCAGGCGGTCCCGTAACTGACCGCGAAGAACGCTTTCGCCACACTGCCGAGTACCGAGCCGGACATTCCGGCGGTATGGCTTACGCGCTGAGTACGCTGTTGGCCGACACCCGGCACTGGGGCCGTCAGCCTGTATTTGACGGCTTGCGTGGGCTAGAGGAAGTGGAATATGCGGCGACGCACTTTCCGGCATGGCGCTTTGTGGCCCTGGGTGCGCCCGATGAGGTGCGTGTGCGCCGCTTGTTGGGCCGCGCCGATGCCTTTGATCAGGTGAGTGAGGGGACGGGAGAAGACTTGCGGCAAGCTCTGGCCGAATTGAAAGGCGTGCAGAACGTATTTCCGCCCGCCGAATTGGACGCACTGGCCTCTCTTACTGCTCGAGGCTTTACCGCCACCGAGATTCTCGCCAAAGTCAGAATTGTGGTGTCCGAGCGGCGCAACTATGACCCGCAGGCCGCCGAGAGTTTTTTACGGACGCTGCCGCCCGCGCGTGCGCTGGTGCTGGATACCGTGGAATTGAATCCGGCGGGCGTGGCCGCCCGGGTTTCAGCTTGGGCAGGTGAGCGGGCATGATGGGTACAGCCAAAATCGTCCGGATCGAAGGGATTCCTTACCGTCTGCCCCTCACTTCGGCCCTAGCGTGGGGCGTACACTCGGCCCTGACTGCCGCCGAGCATGTGCTGGTGCGGGTCACGCTGGATGACGGCGCAGTGGGCATCGCCGAAGCGCCGCCCCGTCCCACCATCTATGGCGAAACAGCGGCAAGCGTCGTGGCAATCCTGACCCACCTTGCGCCTGCACTTATCGGGCTGCCGATTACCGATGCCGAGGCCCTGAACCGGGTCAGAAACAGTGTTGCCAACAACCACACCGCACGCGGCGCACTGGATATGGCGCTGTGGGATGCACGGGCGAGGGCAGGCGGCCAAACCTTATTCGATACGCTACTGGGGCCGAACACCCGTGTGCGCGTCAGTTTTATTTTGGGTATAGACACGCCCGCCGGAATGCTGGCCGAGGCCGAGCGGGTGGTGGCGGCGGGCGTGCGCTGCCTGAAGGTGAAGGTGGGCCGCAACCATGCCCGCGATCTAGGCGTGATTCGGGACTTGCGGGCCACATTCGGAGAAGCGGTGCAACTGTACGCCGACAGCAACGAAACCCTGACGCCTGCAGAAGCCCCCGCCGCGCTGGACGCCATGCGCGAGGCGGGCCTGATGTACGTGGAGGAGCCGTTGCCCGCACGTGACCTGAAGGCGCGGGTAGCCTTGCATGCCCGCCAACTCCTGCCCATCGTGGCCGACGATTCCTGTTTCCTGCCCACCGATCTGGCACGCGAACTGGATTTCGACACCTTCGATATTCTGAACGTGAAGACGGCCCGGAACGGCTTTACCGATGGTCTGGCGATGTTGCAGACGGCAGCAGCGGCAGGCAAAGGCGGCATGGTGGGATCGCAGGCCAGCACAGGCTTAGGCACGGTTCATGCTGCGTTGCTGTCTACCCAGGCTGAAGTGACCGAACCCTGCGAACTGAGCTTTGTACTGAAGTTGCAAGATGATTTGTTAGATGAGCCGATCACCTTCAAAGACGGCTGGTTGGATGTGGCTTCTCTCCGACACCACACGCTAGAACTGCAGAAGCTAAGGCACTATCAGTTGATGTGATCTCATGAATAAAGCGGATCGCGCATTAAGGAGTTGTCTACAAAAGCTGGCTTTTTGTGACGTTCGTGCAACAGGAAACGGAGCAAAATGAGGCATGGATCAAGAGATGCTTAATGCCCTCGCACTGCCCTTGATGTTTGGAGTGCTAGGCGGAGTTTATGCCTACACCCGCTTTCCTGAACGCCGCCCCCGCGTCCTGCTGGTACTGATTCTGATGCAGCTTGTGGGCGCTTATGCCCACGCCACCGAGCCCGGAATGCCGCTGTTTATTTTGCTCGGACTGTTTAGTCTCGTGGTACTGGGTATGATGCTGCACTGGTTCCAGACTCCCCAGCCGGAACACGCCACAGAGCGCGTGCGGAAGGGCTAAAGACTACGAATAGAACGCCGCTTCCCGGACATGGAGGCGGCGTTTTTTGATGTGTTGTGGGTCTGGAGTAGGCGTACCATAGGGGCATGAGCGATCCCGCCCTCAGAACATTGACCGAAGAAGAATATCTGCGGACTGAGGAAGAGAGCCCGGTGCGCCGCGAATATGTGGACGGCTTCGTGTATGCACAGGCCGGGGCTACCAACGCCCACAATCTGATTACCAGTAACATTCACGTCTCACTGTACCGTCCTGCACGCGACTCCAGTTGCCGCGTCTACCAGAGTGATATGAAGGTTCATGTCCAGCGCATAGACACCAAACGTTTTTACTATCCCGATCTGGTCGTCAGTTGCGAAGAGCTCAGCAATAAGGCCACCGCTTTGGAAGAGCCGTGCCTAATTGTGGAAATTTTGAGTGCTGGAACGCGCCAAGTAGACATGACCTACAAAGTTAAGGATTATTTGGGTCTGCCTAGTTTGCAAGGCTACCTAATGGTAGACAGTGAAAACCAGGCCGCTGAAATTTATAGACGGCTGCCCAACGGCTGGACACAGGAGACGGTACAAAGTCGGGTCAAGCTGCCCTGTGTCAACGTAGAACTGAGCCTGGATGAAATCTACGAGGGTGTGAATCTGTAGCTTTGCTGTCATCCTGACAAAATAAGGGGGCCGATTCACTTACCAAATCGGCCCCCTGCTTAACTGTGTTGATTTCTAGGCTTACGCCTGAGCTACTTCACCCTTAGCCAAGATGCTCCGGAGGACGGTTTGCAGGATGCCACCGTTCTTGTAGTAGTCGATCTCGACGGGCGTATCGATGCGGCACTGCACAGTCACGATGCGGCTCTGGCCGTCTTTGGTCACGCGCAGGCTCACGTCCTGGCGAGGTTTCAGGTCGCCGGGGAGCAGCACATCAAAGGTTTCGTCGCCCGTGATGCCCAGGCTTTCAGCGGACTCTCCGTTCTTGTACTGAAGAGGCAGCACGCCCATGCCTACCAGGTTGGAGCGGTGAATACGCTCGAAGCTCTCGGCCAGCACGGCTTTCACGCCCAACAGGAAGGTGCCTTTGGCGGCCCAGTCACGGCTGGAACCCATGCCGTAATCCTTGCCTGCCAGCACCATCAGAGGAATATTGCTGGCCTTGTAGTTCTGAGCAGCGTCGTAGATGAAGCTGACCTGCCCGGTAGTGTAGTCGGTGGTGTAGCCGCCTTCGGTGCCGGGGGCCAACTGGTTCTTCAGGCGAATGTTGGCAAAGGTGCCGCGCGTCATCACGCGGTCATTGCCCCGGCGCGAACCGTAGGAGTTGAAATCCTTGGGCGCAATTCCGTTTTCGATCAGAAACTTGCCAGCGGGCGTATCGGCCTTGAAGCTGCCTGCGGGGCTGATGTGATCGGTGGTCACGGAGTCGCCCACTTTCACGAGTGCACGCGCACCCTCGATACTCACGACTTCGCTGGGGCCGCCCGCCAGATTCTCGAAGAAGGGCGGATTCTGGATGTAGGTGGAATCGGCGTTCCAGTCGTACAACGCGCCCTCGCTAACCGGAATGGCGTTCCAGTCGGCGTTGCTCTTCTCGATGCCGTCGTAGACCTTCTTGAACATCTCGGCGTTGATGGCCCTGTCCATGATGGCCTGAATTTCGGCGTTGCTGGGCCAGATGTCGCGGAGGTACACGGGCTGTCCCTGCTGATCGGTGCCGATGGCGTCGTTCACGATGTCGTTGACCACGGTTCCGGCCAGCGCATACGCCACCACCAGCGGGGGCGAGGCGAGGTAGTTGGCGCGGATATGCGGGTTCACTCGGCCCTCAAAGTTGCGGTTGCCCGACAGCACCGACGCCACCACCAGATCGCCCTCGGTAATGGCCTGCACCACGGGTTCGGGCAGCGGGCCAGAGTTACCGATACAGGTCATGCAGCCGTAACCCACCGTGTTGAAGCCGATCTGGTCGAGGTAGGTTTGCAGGCCTGCCATTTCCAGATATTCGGTGACCACGCGGCTGCCGGGAGCCAGAGAGGTCTTGACCCAGGGCTTGGATTTCAGGCCCTTTTCCACGGCCTTTTTGGCGACCAGTCCGGCAGCGATGAGCACGCTGGGGTTGCTGGTGTTGGTGCAGGACGTGATGGACGCCAGTGTGACCGCGCCGTGACCGATCTTAATATCGGTGCCAGCGATGGTGCCCTGTGCGCTCAGTTGGGTTTCGGTGAGTTCAAAGCCACGTGACTTAACGGGCGCAGTCAGGGCTTCGGCAAATACGGTGTGCATGCCGTCCAGGTTTACGCGGTCTTGCGGGCGCTTGGGGCCTGCCAGACTCGGAACGATGGTGCCGAGGTCGAGTTCGATGTTGCTGGTAAAGGTCGGATCGGGCGTTTCGTCGGTGCGGAACATGCCCTGAGCCTTGTAGTACATCTCCACCAGTTCGATCTCGTCTTCCAGGCGTCCGGTGCGGCGCAGGTAACGCAGAGCTTCGTCGTCTACCGGGAAAAAGCCCATGGTCGCGCCGTATTCGGGGGCCATGTTGGCAATCGTGGCGCGGTCAGGCAGCGTCATGTTGCTCAGGCCGGGGCCAAAGAACTCCACGAATTTACCCACCACGCCCGCTGCACGCAGCATCTCGGTCACGCGCAGGGCCAGATCGGTGGCGGTCGCGCCTTCGGGCATCGCGCCCGTAACCTTAAAGCCCACCACTTCAGGCATCAGCATGTAAATCGGCTGGCCCAGCATCACGGCTTCGGCCTCTATCCCGCCCACGCCCCAGCCCACGATGCCGAGGCCGTTGATCATGGTGGTGTGGGAATCGGTGCCCACCAGAGAATCGGGGTACACGACAATTCCGTCGTCTTCGGGACGGCTCTGCACGCCTTTGGCGAGGTATTCGAGGTTGACCTGGTGAACGATGCCCGATGCAGGCGGCACCACACCGAAGTTGTCGAAAGCCTGCTGGCCCCAGCGCAGGAACTCGTAGCGTTCGCGGTTGCGCTCGAATTCCAGCGCCATGTTATTGGCGAGAGCAAACTCGGTGCCGAATTCATCGACCTGCACCGAGTGGTCGATGACCAGATCGACCGGAATCAGCGGGTTGATCTTGTTGGGATCGCCGCCG
The DNA here is from genome assembly GCF_023370075.1 of Deinococcus sp. QL22. Lineage (NCBI taxonomy): Bacteria > Thermotogati > Deinococcota > Deinococci > Deinococcales > Deinococcaceae > Deinococcus > Deinococcus sp. QL22. Next base: position 2,557,707 of record NZ_CP097149.1, on the reverse strand, counting down.
AGGGCCACCATCGCGCTCCGCATGGCCGCTAGATCCACGACGGCAGGCACGCCCGTGAAGTCCTGGAGGATCACGCGGGCGGGCTTGAAGGGAATTTCCACTTCTTCGTTGATGGCCTTCCAGCCTGCCACGGTGCGCACGTCTTCCTGACGCACATCGTAGTCGTTGGCTTCGCGCAGCACGCTTTCCAGCAGCACCTTCACGCTGACCGGAAGCTTGCTGATATCAAAGCCCTGATCCTGCAATTTGTTGAGGTTGTAAAAGTAGAGTTTTTGCCCAGCCCGTGTGGCCAGCGTGTCCCGCGCACCGAAAAGATTCATCGCCATGCTCGCATCTCCTCCTAAAAAACCCCGTTCAACACTGTGTTTGGGGCCAAGTCCATCTTGCACGCCCGGCGTTGCGCCCGGCAGGTCATCTTGACGCCTCCTATCATAGTCTCCCCCGCGCAGCACGGCACCCGTTCCCCGCACAGAGACGCCGTTACCCCTTTAGAGACAACACTTTGAGACGACATCAGAAAAGTGCATTTGAAAGCTCTTGAGCAGACCTTGGCGAAGCGGCAGATGGCGGCCAGAAGCGCGTAAGCTGAACAGACCGACATCTATTCATCTCTTCAGGAGGTCTGTTTATGAGCGACGATCACACCAAGCCCGCCCGCCACCCGGAAGGTGGCCGCAAAGACACCTCTGATCTGCACGATATTAAGAAGGTGCAGGACACGGGCATGGCCGAAAAAGCCAAGCAAGTAGACCAGTTGCCGGATGATGTGACCAACACGAACAATACGGTGTTGCCGCAACAGAACCGCTGAGTTGAGGCACTGGGGGCTACTGCGTGTGGCCCCTTTTGCTACGCGCTGGTTCAGGTTCCTTGGTGGGCGACGGCCGTAAGCGAGAGCTTGTGTTTCAGTGCAATCTAGAATTCCAGCAGCACATGCTCGGCGCTGAATCCCGGCCCCATCGCACTGAGTAGGCCGCGTCCGGTGGGATTGGCTTTCAGCACTTCCTCCAACACGAACAGTACGGTGACGCTACTCATGTTGCCGTGCGCGGCCAGCACGCGGCGGCTGGCGTCCAGCGTGCCTGCGCCGAGGCTGAGGGCTTCCTCGTAGGCGGCCACCACCTTGACTCCGCCGGGGTGGACGACATAGGTCAGATTGTCGGCAGTCCAGCCCTGGGTGGCCAAGGCTTCGGCTACGTTCTGGCGCATCATGGAGCGAACCAACGCCGGAATATCTCGGCTGAAGCGCACTTTCAGGCCTTCATCGATCACGTCCCACCCCATGATGTCGGCGGAATCTTCGATCAGGGTGGAATATGCGCCGGGGAGGGCCACCAAAGGTTCAGGGCCGGGCACGTCTGCCGCCGTGACCACCAACGCCGCGCCACCATCGGCAAACAGGGCCGTGCCCACGAAATTACTCTGGGACTCGTCGCCGCGCACCAGCGTCAGGCTGCACAGTTCGACGGCCACCAGCAGCACACGCCGGAAACCTGCCCGCACCAGATCGGCGGCCCGCGCCAATCCCGCTGCCCCGCCCGCACAGCCCAGCCCCCATATGGGCAACCTCACGGCATGGCGATTTAGGCCCAGAGTGTCGATCAGGTGGGCATCCAGACTGGGCGTACTCAGGCCGCTGGTATTGACGATCAGCACGGCGTCCACCTCGGACGGAGCAACTTCGGCACGGGCCAGAGCTTCCCGCGTCAGCCGAACAATCAGGGCACGGGCTTCCTCGATAAACACGGCGTTTTTTTCGCCCAGGCCACGTGGCTGCAAGTACCAGTCCAGCGGACGAGCAATGGCCCGTGAATCAATTTGCGCGTTGCTGAACACGTCCAACATGCCCCGGCGGGCCACCATACGCGGAAAGAGGGTGCGGGCGGCTTCACGAATCTCGGTTTGCGACACGCGGTAGGGCGGATGCCCCGTGACCAGAGAACGGAGGACAGGAGCGGGGGCGTCTTGCATCAGCCGCATTCTGCCCCCTGCGTGCAGTTGTTGTCGTGCCCAGAGTGACGGTTAGGCGGAGTGGCCCTTAGGAAGCCGTGACTGCCGCTGCCACTTGCCCCAGCACCTCGCGGCCGCCCAGGTAAGGGCGCAGAGCGGCAGGCACACGAATAGTTCCATCGGCCTGCTGGTGGTTTTCGAGCAGGGGAACCAGAATGCGCGGCGAGGCAATGCCGGTATTGTTCAGCGTATGGGCGAACACCAATTTGCCGTGTTCATCGCGGTAACGCAGTCCGGTGCGGCGGGCCTGCCAGTCTCCCAGATACGAGCAGGAATGCGTTTCGCGGTAAATCTGCTCGCTGGGCACCCAGGTTTCTATGTCGTACATCAGCACTTTGCCCGCGCCCATGTCGCCCGTGCAGTTCTGCACCACGCGGTAGGGCAGTTCCAGCGCTTGCAGCAGGGCTTCGGCGTTCGCCAGAATCGCCTCAAACCAGCGCATCGCCTCGGCTTCCTCGGCGCGGCACAGCACGTACTGTTCGACTTTGCGGAACTCGTGGACGCGGATCAGGCCACGGACATCCCGGCCCGCGCTGCCCGCCTCACTGCGAAAAGCGGCGCTGAGGGCGGCAAACGCCATCGGCAGGGCTTCCAGCGGCAGTTGCTCGCCCGCATACAGGCTATTCACGGGCACTTCGGCGGTTCCAGCCAGCATCAATTCGCTGCCTTCTATCTTGTAGACCTGATCTTCTCCACCCGGAAAATGCCCGCTGCCTACAAAGGTTTCGGGCCGCACGAGGGCGCTGGTGGTCAGGGGCATGAACCCTCTGGCGGCCAGAAAATTCATGGTAAAGGTCAACACGGCCATTTCCAGCATTGCCGCGTCGCCCTTCAGCAGATAGCTGCGGCTACCGCTGACGCGGGCCACGCGCTCGGCGTCGGCCCAGCCGTGCTTTTCCAGCAACTCCACATGATCCAGCGGCGTGAAGTCGAAGTGCGGCAACGTTCCCTCGCGGCGCAGTTCCACGTTCTCGGAATCGTCGCGGCCCACTGGCACCGACTCGTGCGGAATGTTGGGCACGCGCAACAACAATTGCCGCAGCATGTCCTCGTTGGCGCGGAGTTGGGGTTCCAAGCTTTTCAGTTCCTCGCCCAAGTCCTTGCCCTTCTGAATCAGCGTGGGGCGCTCGTCGGGCGTGGCCTTGGGCACCAACTTGGCGTTGGCGTTGCGCTCGGCCTGCATCGCCTCCACCCGCTGCTTCAGCTCCAGCAGTTCGCGGTCAACTTGCAACAGATCATCCAGATCCAGCGTCACGCCCTTCACGGCAATGGCGTGCTTCACGGCTCCGGCGTTCTCACGGATAAATTTCAGGTCAAGCATCAGTCGGCCTCTACGGTGCGCGGCACACGGATAAAATTGTCCTGCATTTCAGGGGCGAGGGCAGCCACCACCGACACATTGAAGGCTTCTGCGGGTACGTCGTCGCGCAGCACGTTCACCAGAGTTACGGGGCGCTGCATTTCGGCCACGCCTTCGGTGTGCACGGCGCTCAATTGCTCAAAGTAACCGAGGATGGAGTTCAGGTCGTCCTGCATGGTCTGGCGTTCTTCGGGGGTCAGTTGCAAGCGGGCAAGCTGCGCGAGGTGGTCTATCTGGGCCGCGTCGATCATGCCCCGGAGTATACGGGGGCAGAGGATTGGGGCGGCATCGGCAGGGTGGCGTAAGGCCACTGCCCGCTAAGATGACCGGATGGCTGAAGTCGAATTGGAAACTTCTAGAATTTTTGATTGGGACACGTTCCATGACGTGTGCAGTGAAGTGTTCGGATTCCCAGAGTTCTATGGCCGAAACATGAACGCGTGGATTGATTGCCTGACCTATTTGGACGATGGCATGACAAAATTCACTCTGGGAGCTGGAGAGTTGTTGCTGATTCGCGTTACAGAGTTTAAGACTTTTTCTGCCAGCTATCCAGAACTTGCCTCAACGTTCCTTGAGTGCGTAGCCTTCGTCAATCGCCGCGCTCTTGACTGTGGAGAACCGCCCCAACTCGCGCTCGTTTTGTGTTGAGCCAAGCTCTCCAATAGAGTCTTCGTCTCAAATCTGACCGCCACGTTTACCCAGCCTCACCCACAATCAGGCGGCAGGGTGCAAGGTAAAGCTATGTCTAAGAGAACACCCGTGAAGTTGCTGACCATGCTGGCCCTCTCGTGCGCCGTGCTGAGTGCCGGAATGGGGCAGGCCATCGATATCAAGGATATTCCGGCCCTGCCGCCCACCCGCACCGCGGCTCCTGCACCCGCGCCGACCACCCCAGTTACTCCCACGCCCAGCACACCGACGACGCCCACTGTCAGCGCCCCCACCACTCTGCCCACCACTGGCAACCCGCTGGTGCAACCCCACCGCGCCGTCCTGGCTGGCCCCAGCACCCTGACCCCCGGCGGCGCACCCGGTGTCTGGACGTTGCAACTGACCAACACAGGCACGAGTGAAATCAGCATCGATCACGGGGCCTGCGATCTGCGGTTCGAGGTGGTGAACGCGGCAGGCGAGATCGTCCGCCCTGACCCGAAAAACGGTATCTGCACCATGCAACTGATCATGACCCGCGCCGCAGCAGGCGAAACCGCCAATGTACTGAAGATCAACTGGGACGGCAAAAATGGCGCAGGCCAGGCGCTCCCCGCAGGCCAGTACACCATTCGCTCGGCCTTCAAGGGTCAGGGCTTTCTGATCCGTCCTGCCGATGTGCGGGTCAGGCTGAACTAAAAACAGATGGGATTCAGGGCGGGTGCGAGAGGGCGTTTCCTCTTCCCTGCCCTCTGCTTTGCTATGGCATAAGCTCTGGCCCCTGCGCCTCCACCTTTCGCCCGATGCAACCCACACCCATCTGGGTGCGTACTGGGGAGCATGAGCGATAAATCTGGCCCCCTCTCGCCGCTGACCCCACCCGAAGGTCTGAACGTGCCCGCATCTGTGCCTCAAGTCGGTGCGGGCGACGCTTCCAACATGGTGCCGCTCTCTGCCGAAGACCGCGCCCGGCTGGACACGCTGGCCCGAGCTTTTGTGGAAGATGTGCTGTCGGCGGGCACGCACAGCGACACCTTCAAGCGCAAACTGGACGCCGTACACGAGTTGGGCGCACAGGAGCAGCGGGCAGCGGCACAGGTATCGAGCCGCATGATGGAACGCCCGCTGCGGGCCTCTAAAGCCGGGGCGTTGGCCGAGGGCAGCGACATTTTGCGCGGCCTGACCGACCTGCGGCGCACCGTGGAAGACCTTGATCCTTCCCGCACGCCCACCGTGCGCGGGTTTCTGGGCAAGCTGCCGGGTGGACGCAAGGCGCAGAACGCGATGGACAGGTATCAGAGCGCCCAGTCGCATCTGAACGCGATTCTTGAGGCGCTGTACCGCTCTCAGGATGAACTGCGGCGCGACAATGCCAGCATTGAAACCGAGAAGGTACACCTGTGGGAAACCATGCAAAAGCTGCGGCAATACGCGCATGTGGGGAAATCGGTGGATGAGGCCCTGACCGCCCGCCTGACCACGTTGCAAGCCACTGACCCCGACAAGGCCCGTATTGTGCGCGAGGAATTGCTGTTTGCGGTGCGCCAACGTGTGACCGACTTGCTCACACAGTTGGCAGTAGGAATTCAGGGCTACCTCGCGCTGGATCTGGTGCGCCGCAACAACATGGAACTGATTAAAGGTGTAGACCGCGCCAGCACCACCACCGTTAGTGCGCTGCGAACCGCGATCATGGTGGCGCAGGCGCTGGGCACGCAACAGGCCGTGCTGGGACAGGTGACCGCGCTGAACGACACCACCGGGCGAATGATCGGCAGCACCGCGTCTCTCCTCAAGCAGCAATCCACCGAGATTCAGAAACAGGCGGGCAGCGCCACTGTAGACCCGCAGATTATTCAGGCCGCCTTCCGCGATGTGTACGGCGCACTGGACGCCATCAGCACCTACCGCACGCAGGCGCTAGAGCGCTTTAAGGACACCATTTCGGTGCTTGACCAAGAGGTGAGCCACGCTCAGACGTACCTAGACCGGGAACGTCAGCAAGCGTCACGGGACGTAGCGTTGGGGCTGAACGTGACGGAGAAGGGGGATTTGAAGCTGTAGGTCAGCGGCGTTCCTGCCCATTCCAATTCGTTTTAAGCTTGCCCGTCACAAGGTTGGTGGTTGGCCCTTTGCCGTTTTCGTCGCGCAAGGCCAGATGAGGCACATCGTAATAAGCCCATTTGATCCTAAATCCAGCCATGAGAAATGGCTCGCCTAGCAGATAGCAGGCACGACAATCTGCTGGCTTAGGCACAAGCTGATCGAAACTGTAATTGGCGAGTACTTGACCCTTGAGGCCATAGATGACAAGGGCATTTTTGGGCTGACCGTAGCCTGCGTGGTTGTCTATCGTCACCACCTGCCCCCCTGAATTTAGCATCACTTTCGCAGGAAGGTTAGCCAACTGACGTTTCCAAACCGTCTTTAGCGTGCCATTGGGTGACATCTGCACCAGTTCGCCATAGGCGGTACGGGCAGAGGCAGTGGGCTGATCCACATTCTGTGGCAAGAGTTTAAAAGCGTAATTGCCGTAATCTGAGCCAATGAGCATCGGCTGTGGTGGCAGCCATGAAGTTGCAGAGGCTGTCAGACTCAGGCCCAACACAAGCGGAATTAGGCGGCGCATACCGTAGCTTAACAGTCGGTCACTGACGCCCCGCTGATGCTCCCAATCCATTTCAAGAGTCCCTAAAGGCCGCCCACCCTGCCCCTGCGCCAGACTGCGCCCATGAATCTCCAAGACGTTGTGAGCGCATTTGAAACTGCCTACACTCCCGACCCCCGCGAAGGCCTGAGCGTGACGCATGTGATGGACGGCAAATTGCAAATCGAGGTGCGCCACCAGGATCAGGACGCCCTGCGCGGGTTTGACGTAGTGGCCGAGCCACTGGAAACGGAGCAGCGCAACGCCGCCGATCTGGGCCGCGACATGGCCGAGGTGGTGGCCCGCGAGTTGGCGTATGGGCAATTGTCGGCGGTGGACGAAGAAGGGAACTTTAAGCGGATAGTGGTTTAAAGGGCGTAGAGCTTACCCGCCCTTCTCTTCAACTTCGGCTTGCTTGTCACTCCACTCGGCCACTTTCGCTTCCAGTTCGGCCTCCAGATCGTGCGCGGCCTGTCCTAGTGCGGCGTAATCGGCCCCTGCACCTGCTGCATGTAGGGCGTTCTGGGCGTCCATCAGGTGTGCTTCCAGGCGGGCAACTTCGGCTTCCAGCACTTCCACCTGCCGCTTGAGATGCCACAGGCCTTTGCCTTTGGCTGGCGCGGGTTTCGGAGCAGTCACCACCGCCGGAACATTGGGCAGCACAGGCTTGTGCTTGGCTTTGTAGTCGGCCCAGCCGGGATATTCATAGAACAGGCCGTCCTCGATCAGCCAGATTCGGTCAGCCAGCCCCTCAATAAAGGCGCGGTCGTGGCTGACCATGATCAGGGTGCCTGTAAACGCAGTCAGCGCTTCTTCCAGCGATTCCACCATTTCCATATCGAGGTGGTTGGTCGGCTCGTCCATCACCAGCAGGTTGTGGTCTTCCTGTGCCAGTTTCAGCATAGCCAGTCGCGCCCGTTCGCCGCCCGACAGAATCTTGGCCTGCTTGTCGTGCTGATCGTAAGGAAACATGAAGGTTCCCAGCAGGTCGTGGGCTTCCGGGTCTTTGGAGACGTACTCGCGGGCCACGTCGTACAGCGTTTGGCTGGGGTCTACGCCGCGCAGCGCCTGATCGTAGTAGCCCACCGTGACTCTTGCCCCAGTAAGGACGCGGGCGCGGGGGTCGTTGCTGGGTTCCAGCCCCAACAAGGCCTTCAGCAGCGTGGTTTTGCCTGCCCCGTTGCGGCCAATGATCGCCACTCGCTCGCCCCGGCGCAGTTGCACGTTCACATCCTCGAACAGGGTGCGCGGGCCGTGCCTGCCCTCTATTCGGCGCGTCACATGGCGGGCGTCCAGCACCACGTCTCCGCTTTCCGGGGCGTGAAACACGATGCGGGTGGTGCGCTCGGCGGCGGGCGGGGCGGCGGTGGCGCGGGCCTGCATGCGGTCTACGCGGGCCTGCATCGCTTTGGCGCGGCGGGCCAGCTTACTCATGCCCAGCCCCCAGATCTTCATGCGGTCGGCGCTACTTTGCAGGGCGGCCACCTGTTTGGCATCCTGCGCGGCAGCAGTAGCCTGCCGTTCCAGTTCGGCGTCCAGATTTTCGCGGAAAATGGTGTACCCGCCCGCGTATACCTTCAGGCCGCCACCGCGCAGATACGCCGTTTCGCGGGTCACTGTATCCAGAAAAGTCCGGTCGTGGCTGATGACCAACACTGCGCCGGGGTAACGCGATAAAAAACTTTCCAGCCATTCCACCATCACGATGTCGAGGTGGTTGGTCGGCTCGTCCAGCAATAGGACATCGGGGTTTTCCACCAGCAACGCCGCCAGCCCCAGCCGGGTGCGTTCGCCGCCACTGAGCGCCGATACCAGATCGGTTTCACGGCCCCGGAAGCCGAACGCCAGTGTTACGGCATCTTTGCGGCTGCGGCGTTCGTAGCCCCCACGCCTCACGTAATGCTCCAGTACCTCTTCATGGTGCATTACGCTTTCGGGGGTACCGCTGCTCATGGCCGCCGCCGCCGTTTCCAGTTCAGCTTCCAGTGCGTCCAAATCATGGAAGGCCGCGTCCAGAATGCTGTCTACCGTAGAGCCGTCTGCAAACACCGGATCTTGGCGCAGTGCCCGCACCCTCACCCCCGGAGAACGCCGCACCGTCCCTCCGTCCGGGGCAATTTCACCCGTCAGCAGGCGCAACAGCGTGCTTTTGCCCGCGCCGTTGCGTCCCACCAGCCCCACGCGGTCGCCGGGTTGAACGGCAAAAGTGACCTCTGAAAGCACGGTCAACGGCCCATATTCTTTGATGGCATCCTGCACAGCAACAAGCACGCCCTGTACTATACCGCCCAGCACTCGGCTTCTCTCCCGGCACGCTCCCATATATCTTGGTGTCAAATTTCTGGCAGTCAGATGTATATTTGTCAGATTCTTCGCTTAGACTAGAAGTGTGAAGTTGTCTGCTCAGGTTTCTACTCCCCAAATTCTTCAAGTCCAGGCTCCCCTGAAGAGCGGTCTGTCGGCTGGACTTTTGGGAATGAGCCTATGGGTGGGCGCTTTGGGCCTCGGTCAGGCCAGTGCACAGGCGGCGTTCCTCACTGTGCGCGAGGCAGCGAGCCGAGTAGAAATTCAGGAAGCGGGCAATGTCTGGCGCACGCAGGCCGGAATATCCAGTGTTGCGCTGGGCCTCCGCACAGGCACAGGCCGCGCCGTCCTTCAAAGTGGGACAGGTCAGGTCGTGGTCGGCAGCGCCTCCAGGCTCAGAACCTACCTGCAAGAGGCCGATTTGCTGGAAGGCCAGTTCCTGCTGCGGGGCCCAGTAGAGGTGCATGTTCAGGGCAACCACCTGTTTATAGACGGAACCGGGCAAGTGCGGGTTGACCTCGCTCCCGGCGGTTCCACGCTGCGGGTGGCCGTCATCAGTGGTTCCAGCCGTCTGGCGATAGGCGCACGTATTACCACTGTGCGGGCAGGTCAGCAGATTGCCCTCAAGACCGGGCAAATCAGCGACTTCCGTGAAACCGATCCCTGGTATGCGGCCCAGTTCAGGGGAGCCGGAACCGCCACCATCGAGGCCACTCGCGGCGGTGTGAAGTTGTTCCGGGGTGGGGCTGCGTCTGTGAATGCCGCTGTGGGCGACGATTTGGCCGCAGGCGAGCGCCTGACCACCGACACCAATACCTGGGCCGAAGTGGGCTTTACAGGCGGCGGCTACCTGCGCCTGACCGAGCAGAGCGAACTGAGCGTGATCGCCATAGACAAGACCGCGCAGGGCCGGGAAGTGACCCTACAACTTCTGCGCGGCAGTGCCTGCAACGTGGTGCAAAAGGGGCAGGGCGGCTACAAGATCACCACGCCTGTGGTCAGTACGGCGGTACGCGGAACCGTCTTCCGGGTCGATGCCAACGGCCTCGTAAAAGTGTTCGAGGGGCAGGTAGCTCTGGCCAGCGATGAGGATGTCACCGTGTCGGAAGGCGAGCAGCGGCAGCAAGGCGGCCAACTTCAGCCCCTGACGCCTGACGCCCTCGACGCCTTTAATATTGCGCGTGACGCGGAACGGGCGCGGCCTCTGGTCTTTAAGCTCGACCCGACGCCCAGCAGCCTGCGGGAGTTGGCCCTGTCTGCCCGCAGCCTGCAGGGCGCCACCGTGACCGCCACCATTGCCGGACGCACCGTCAACCTCAGTGCCGCGGAGGGGACAGAAGGGCTGTTCCGGTTAGAACGCTTGCAAGACACGCTGCCAGAAGGAGAGTACGCCGTGCAGGTGACAGCCACCCGCTTTGGACAGACAGTCACGCAAACGCGCCAGATTCGCCTCGACCGCACCGCGCCTGTCGTCAGCAACCTCAGAGCCAGCGTCGAGGGCCGCATTCTGACCCTGACCGGACAGGTGGCCGACGCGGGTACGACTCAGCCCCTTCTGACCGTCACTTTGGGCGACCTCAGCTACACCTGGCGCGTGCAGGGCAACTTTAGTGTGCTGCTGCCCGCACCTACATCTGCCGTTCCCATCCGGGTCAGCGTGCAGGACGGGGCCGGAAACGAGAGTTATGCTGCTCTCCCCTGAACGCTCGCTGGCCCGCTATACCGTGCCGGCGGCGGCGGTCTTGGCAGCGGCCCTGGCCCTGCTGGTGCCCGACAATGTGCGGCTGCACGACGCCCTGAACCGCGCTTTACCCAGTCCTGCCGACCAACGCGTCGTGGTGATCGGCATCGATGACGCCAGCCTGCGCGATTACGGACGGCTGGACAGTTGGCCCCGCGAGCTGTACGGCCAAGCACTGAACACGCTGGATGAGGCGGGGGCGCGGGCCATCGGCATAGACGTGATCCTCAGCGATCCGGCGCAGAACGACCAACGTCTGGCCGACGCCTTTAGCCGCCCCAACGTGGTGCTGGCAACCGCCCCCGGCGAGGACACCACCGCCGCCCACCCCGATTGGCGCTCCCCCACCGGAGTCAGTGCCCTGAACATCGCCTCCGACGGCTTGGTGCGTTCTTTTCAGGCGGCATACCGTGAAAACGACATGGCCTCTGCCCAAAGCAAACTCGTTCCGAGCTTGGCCCGGCAGGTGGCCGTGATCGCGGGCCGCGACGTGCCGCTGAACACTACACCGCGTGTGCTGCGCTATACCCGGCCCGATCTGGAACGTCTGCCCGTCCTGTCTTTCCGAGATGTGGTCAACGGCAATGTGCGCTACAGCGATCTTCAGGGCCGGGTGGTGCTGATTGGCCTGACGGCGACTGGGCTAGGCAACGGCGGTCTGGGCGGTCAAACCCTGCGCGACGTGACGGGCGAAGTGGTGTCCGGCGCACTGCTTCAGGCACGGGCCGTGTCCAGCCTTCTCAGTCCGCCGTTTCAGCAGATTCCACTGTGGCTCACCGTCTTGCTGTGCGTGCTGGCGGCCAGTGCTGCGGTGCTGGCGCGGGGGCTGTGGGGCTTCGGGATTGCGCTGCTGGCGCTGTCTCTGGCCGTCCCACTGTGGCTCGCCAATATCCTCTTACCGGGCGTCACGATTTCGCTGGCAGCCATTCTGGGCACGGCGTTGGTGGCATTGGAACGCTGGTGGAATTTACGAAATATCGGCACGCTCGACCCGCTGACCGGATTGGGCAACCGATTGGCCTTTACCCGCGCCGTGGAACACCGTTGGGCCGCCCGCGCCGAACGCCCGCTGGGGCTGCTGCTGGTCGATCTGAGTGGCTTCCGGAAGGTCAACGATACGTATGGCCGCAGCGCTGGAGACGAACTGCTGCGTGACCTCGCGGCCCGGATTCAGACCCACAAGCGCCGAGGTGACGTGATCTTCCGTTGGGGCGCAGACGAGTTCGCCGTGCTGCTCGACAATACCGACGATCTAGACTTGGCCGTGATCACCGAACGAGTGCAGCGCACCCTCGACGCCATTTCCTTCCGGGACATCCCGCTGCGGGCCAGCGTGGGCGCGGCCACCACCACCCCCGATATCCGCACACCCGTAGAACTGATCGAAGCTGCCAGCCGCAGCCGCTACCGCATGAAGTACCAGCGGGAGCAGAGGGAGTAGGGACGGCGGGAAGGAAGATCGCAGAGAAAAACGATAAAGCAGTGAGGCCGCCCAAGTTGGACGGCCTTCTTTGTTGTACTTACTTTGGTTTACTCAGCAGCTTGGTTGTGAATACAGTCCGCAGAAGTGGGGGGCGACCACGAACGATCTACCCCCCACCCTCCCTTACCTTCCTGCCAGGAACAGCCAGATCGCCGGATTCTGTACCCAACCATACCAGATATTGGGCAAGACGCCCAGCACCGTGACGCCCAATACTCCCAATACGACGGCAAAATTGGTGGGCGTGCGCTGGCCGTTCGGGTATTCGCGGGCAGGCGTGCGGTCGGGCATGAACATCAGCATGGCGGGGCGCAGATAGTAGATGAGCGCGGCCACGCTGGTGAGGGCGGCCAGCACGCTGATCCACACGTACCCATTCTGGAAGGCCGCCTGAAACGCCAGATACTTACCGAAAAATCCGGCGAAGGGGGGCAGACCCGCCAGCGACGCGAGGCACACGGCCAGCGCCACCGCGTAGGCCGGATGGCGGTAATACAGGCCGCGCAGATCATCAATTTCCATGCCCGTTTCATCGCGCTGGAGGGCAGCGACTACGGCCAAGGCTGCTGCCGTCATCAGGGTGTACACGAGCAGGTAGTAGCCCAGTGCCGCGCCGCCTGCTTGGGGGGTACCCAGCAGGCACATGGCGAGGAATCCCGTATGGGCCACCGCCGAATAGGCCAGCATCCGCTTAAAGTTGCGCTGCAACAGGGCCGCCGTATTGCCGATGATCAGAGTAGCCGCCGTGAGGATTTGCAGTACCGAGGCCCAACCGGGCGCGTCGGCCAGTGCGCCGCCAAACACGCGCAGCATTCCGGCAAAGGCGGCGACCTTCACCACCGTACTCAGGAACAGACTGACGCTGGTGGGCGCTCCGCCGTACACATCCGGCGTCCACTGGTGAAAGGGAGCCAGCGCGACTTTGAAGGCAAACCCCGCCAACATCAGGAGTGCGCCGCCGACCAGAATACCCACGTTGGCAGGCGTGAGGCCGCTGGCTTTGGCAGCAATTCCGGCGTAACTGAGGCTGCCGGTTGCGCCGTACACGAAGGCGATGCCGTAAATGAGGATAGCGCTGCCCACCGCGCCCAGCAGGAAATACTTCAGGCCCGATTCTTCGGCGCGGCGCGAGGCTTGCAGTGTTGCCAGCACATACCCGCTGAGACTCATGATTTCCAGCCCGATCAGCATCACGATCAGGTCGCCGGAAAAGGCAATGAGCAGCGTGCCTGTGATGGCGTACATCAGCATGGCGTCGAATTCGGGAAACGACACGCGGGCGCGGTAGGCCGTATCGAGGCTGACCAGTAGCGTCATGATGCTGCCTACAAGAATGGTGAGGCCCAGCAAAATGGCGGCGTTGTCGGCTTGCAGGCCGCCGCCGAAGGCAGTTGCGCCGCTGTCCCAGAGCGTGACCATGCTGACGCCCGACAAGACCAACATGACCAGATTGATGATGGTCAGGGCGCGGCGCGGGAGGTTGAAGCCCAGAACCGTGCTGGCAATGGCTCCGGCCAGCACAATCAGGATGGGCAGCATGGCCGCCAGTTTCACATCAGGAATTTGCAGTGCGGATTCAGGCATTTAATTGGCTCCCAGCGCAGCAAGAACGGTTTTGACCGCTGGTTGGATCAGGTTGATGGCCGGGGCCGAATACACCCCGAAGAAGAGGGCCACAGCCAGCGGCAGCCCCAGCACCAGCCATTCGGTGCCGTGCAGGTCGGCCACTTTGATTCCACCCAGCGGGCGGCCCTGCCAGAAGGTGGTCTGGAAGGCACTCAGGGCGTACACAGCGGCGGCAATGGTGGTCAGGCCTGCCACGAAAGTAATCCACGGCTGCACCTGATACGCGCCCAACAGGATGCTGAATTCTCCGACGAATCCGGCAAAACCGGGCACGGCGATAGAGGCGAACCACAGCGCCATCGTGAGGCCGCCCAGCGCACCCGCCTGATTCATCACGCCGCCCACGCGGGTATCGAGGCTGCCGATGCGCTCCTGAAGCATCCCGACGGCCAGGAACAGCGCCCCGGTATACACGTTCTGGAAGGCCAGCAGATACATTGCCCCAATCACGGCAGTTTCGTTGAGACTGAACACGCCCAGCGCCACGAACCCCATGTGAGACAGACCCGCGTAGGCCAACAGGCGTTTCCAGTTGGTTTGCCGGAAGGCGATCCACGCGGCGTACAGGGCCGTGAATGCGGCCAGTCCCATCAGGATGGGGCGCAGTTGCTCGGAGGCATCGGGGAACAGTTCTATGCCGAAGCGGAAGATGCCGTAACCGCCCACCTTGTATAGCGTGCCCATCAGATCGGGAATGCCGCTGTCGTGGTTCTGCTCGTGGAAATCGGGGAGCCAGGCGTGCAGCGGCCAGAGCGGAAGCTTGACCGCCATCGCCGCGAGGAACCCCAGATACAGCCACGTCTGGGCCGGGCCAGTGACCGTGTTGGCCGCCAGATCCACCAGCGCAAAGGTGGGGCTCCCCCCCAGCGACTTGATGCCAATAATAGAAACCAGCATCAGCAGGCTGCCAAACAGCGTGTAGGCCGCGAATTTGACCAGCGCCCGCATCCGGTGCGATTTGCCGTAGATCGCCAGCATCAGCAGGGCGGGCAGCAGGGCATCCTCGAAGAACACATAAAAGAGGATCAGGTCGCGAGCGGCGAAAATGCCGATCAGACCCGTTTCCATAGCCAGAATCAAGGCCAGCATCGTGCCAGGATTCGCCACCCGCCGCGAGGCGTACAGAATGGCAATCAGGGTCATGAAAGCCGTGACCAGTGCCAGTGTGAGGCTCACACCGTCCAGCGCGACCGAGTAGGTGATGCCCAGCGACGGCACCCAGTTGATGCTGAACAGGTCTGCGCCGCCCGCCCGCCAGATGCCGATGCCGAGGCCCAGCGTGGCGGCGGCGAAGAATCCGGCCACCTCCTCACGCCAACGCACGGGGGTAATCAGCAGCAGCAGCGACCCCAGCAGCGGCAGGAAAATCATGAAGTGGATCATTGGGGGCCTCTAAGGGTTGTGGGATGTGGCACGTGAGATGTGGGGAGGGCGTTGGAATGTAGGGAAAGATCGTGGCGATTGAGGAGTTCACCGGTCTGGATCGCCATGAGGCGAAAACGACAGCCCACAGCTCTTGACCTTCCTAGAATTCCACTCACGCCCCACTTCCAATCGTCTTCAGTGCCCAGTAGCCCAGCATCAGCGCCGTGCCCAACAGCATGGACACCGCGTAGGCCCGCACGAAGCCGCTTTGCCAGCGGGTAAACAGGACTCCCGGCGCTCCAGCGTTGCGGGCAATGCCGTTCACCAAACCATCGGTGCCCCGGTCAAGGCTGTCGAAGGCTCCGGCGAGGGCGCGGCTGGGAGCGCTGACAGTGTTGTCGTAGAGGGCGTCCAGATACAGCGCGTTGGTACTCAGTGCGCCCAGTGGCCCATCGGCCAGGCTGCGGCGGCGGTGTTCGGCGGCGGCCCACAGCAGCCCGATGATGCCTGCAGCGACGGCCAGAGCAGTCAGCAGCCACTCGGTACTGACCGGGATCTCGTGTTCGTGCAGCGGAATGGCGCGGCCAATGTAGTTGTCGAAGGCGTGGTTGCCGCCCAAGAAGGTGGGAATGTTAAGCAGTCCGCCAAAGGTGGCGAGTGCAGCCAACACGCCCAGAGGTACTTTCATCGTCATGTCGGCTTCGTGCGGGTGGGCCACATTACCCCGGTAGTCTCCGCGCCACACCAGGAAATACCAGCGTCCCATGTAGAAGGCAGTGAGCAGAGCCACGCCCAGCCCGATCACGTACAGCATGGGGTTGGCTTCGTAGGCAGAGGCCAAGATCGCATCCTTGGAAAAGAAGCCGCTCCAGATCGGAATGCCCGAAATAGCCAGCACGCCCGCCAGAGAAACGATGTGGGTAAAGGGCATGAACTTCCGCATGCCGCCCATCTGCCGCACGTCTTGCTGATCGTGCAGCGCGTGAATAACTGCGCCCGCCGCGAGGAACAGCAGAGCTTTGAAGAAAGCGTGGGTGAGCAGGTGGAAGACGCCCGCCGAATACGCGTGCAGGCCCACCGCCATGAACATGTAGCCCAGTTGCGACACGGTGGAATAGGCCAGAATCTTTTTGATGTCATGCTGGTTGAGGGCCGAGAGCGCACCATACAGCGCCGTCAGGCCGCCGATCCATGCCACCCACAGCGACGCATTGGGGGCCAGATCGTACAGGAAGTGGCTGCGGGCCACCAGATACACGCCCGCCGTGACCATCGTGGCCGCGTGAATCAGGGCCGACACCGGGGTGGGGCCAGCCATCGCGTCGGGAAGCCAGGTGGTGAGGGGCAACTGGCCGCTTTTACCGATGGCGCCCACCAACAGGAACAGACAGGCCAGTTCTATTCCGGCCACCGCCACCCGCGTGGATTCGGCACGTTCGGCCAGTTCGGGAATAGACAGCGTGCCGTACAGCTTGTAGATCAGGAACATGCCCAGCATGAAGCCCAGATCGCCGATGCGGTTCATGATGAAGGCTTTGCGGGCGGCGTTGGAATTGCTGATGCCCTCGCGGTTGCTCTCATCGGCCAGTTGGGGATTGGTGGTGGTGGCGTGGCGTCCGGCGTACCAGAACCCGATGAGCAGATAGGACGCCGTGCCCACGCCTTCCCAGCCCACGAACATGAGGGGGTAGGAGTCGGCCAAGACCAGAATCAGCATCATCGCCACGAAGAAATTCAGGAACGCGAAAAAGCGCGTGAACTTGGGATCGTGGCTCATGTAGCTGAGGGAATAGACGTGAATCAGGAAACCGACGCCCGTGATGATCAGGGCCATCAGGGCGCTCAGTTGATCCAGATAAAAGCCGACGCTGAGGTTGGCGTTCAGGGCCATATTGGGCAGCCACGTCCACAGGATTTCGTGGGAGGGCGTGTCGGTTTGGCCGAGGAAGCGCACCAACGCGACTAAAAAGCTGGCGAAAACGGCAGCCGAACCCAGCAGGCCGCCGGACTTGCCGGGAAACAGGCGCGGCAGGCAGATCAGCAGGGCGAAGCCGAGGAGCGGAAACAGCGGAAGGAGGTAGAGGGGCACCGAAGACAAGGACATACTGCCACTCAGCCTTTGAGGGTCGCGAGATCATCCACGTTGGTGGTTTCGCGCTTGCGGAAGATGGCGATGATGATGGCGAGGCCGATGGCGACTTCGGCGGCGGCCAGCGTCATGACGATGAACACGGCGGTTTGGCCGGTCAGGTCGCCCCACGAGCGGGCAAAGGCGACGAGCGCGATGTTGGACGCATTCAGCATCAGTTCGACGCTCAGGAACACCATGATGGCGGTGCGGCGCGTCAGCACGCCGATCATGCCCAGTGCGAACAGGATGCCGGACAGGGCGATGTAATACGTGGTGGGAACCATCAGGCACGCCCCCCTTCTTTCAGTAGAGCGTCTTTGAGGGCAGGTTCCTGCGCGGTAGATTCAAAAATCAGGCCCTGACCGGACACGGGAAGGCCAGCGGGCTCGGTGTCGGGCACGCCGTCGGGCTGAGGGACGGGCCGCTGCACCAACGCCACTGCGCCCACGATGGCAACCAGCAATAGCACACTGACCGCCTCGAACGGGAGCAAAAAGCGGGTCAGCAGGGTTTCGCCCACTGCGCCTGCCGTGCCGTCGCGCAGCAGCGCCGCCGATTCGGTGAGGGGGCGGGGGTCTTCGTAGGTAAAGGCCAGAACCACGAATGCCCCGGCCAGCAGCGTGCCGCCAATTCCAGCCAGTTCGCGCACAAAGGGCACAGGATCGCGCCCGGTCACGGGCTGATTGGCATTGAGGAGCATGATGACGAACAGGAACAGCACCATGATCGCCCCGGCGTACACGATGACCTGTGTGGCCGCCAAAAACGAGGCATTCATGGTGGCGAACAGGCCGCCCACACACAGCAACGTGGCGACAAGGCCCAGCGCGGCGTGAACGGCATTGCGGGCCGCGATGGTAATGACGCCGCCCACGAGGGAAAGTGCGCCGAGGATGATAAACGCGAGCATCATAGAGGGTAAGTCACCCCCTCCAATTCGGCTCTTGGACCGCCTTCCACCTTGAAGCCGAGGCGCACTGGCTGACCCTTGCGGGCGGCCTCGCGCCGCTGGGGCAGGCTGCCTTCCACGCCTACCAGCATGTCTTCTTTGGCGTACACGAAGTCGCCGTATCGGTAATCGGCCATTTCGAATTCATTGCCCATCACGACAGCTCCGGTGGGGCAGGCTTCCTCGCACATGCCGCAAAAAATGCAGCGCAGCATGTTGATCTCGTACACGCTGGCGTAGCGTTCGCCGGGGCTGGTGGGGTTGGCGGGGTCGTTTTCGGCGGCCTCTACATAAATGGCGTAGGCGGGGCAGGCGGCGGCGCACAGGCTACAGCCGATGCATTTTTCCAGGTTGGTACCGGGGTGCCGGGTCAGCACATGCCGCCCACGAAAACGGGGTTGCAGGGTGGCCCGCTGTTCGGGGTAGCTGACAGTTACGGGCTTTTGAAACAGTTTGCCGAGCGTGATGCCCATGCCCTTGGCGATCTCAAGGACGCCCATAGTTGCCTCCGGCAGTAAAACGAGTGAGTCGTGAGTGAGTCGTGGTCGGTAGGAAAAATGGGGGCGAGAGTCTCAATTGCTCATCCATGCAAATCGCGCCTCCTTTTTATTCTTGCTGAGCAGAAACCAACCTGTTCCACCATCGCCGTAATCCATAACAAAAGGGACGTTGTCGGGATTGTCGCTGTCCAGCTCATGCTCCGGCAGTTGCAATAGGAGTTGCCAGCCTGCCTCTGATCCAGCGGGCAAGGAAATTTCTTCCGGCGCTATGGGCGTACCGCCCAATTTGGGGCCACCAAAAGCGGTGGTATGGGCTTCAAAATCTTCGTCTGATCCTTCAAATGCCGTGGAATGCCGCTCAGACATTTCTGCCCAATCGGGTTCGTTCACAACTTTGCCGTCTAGCAGCCATTCCTGTTCAGTGGCAACTGGGCCAACTGGCCCCCCCATGCCGATACTGAGGCGAGGTTGCAAGATGACCGCAAAATTTTCTTCGTAGTATTTATCGTCCTGTTGGTCGTAGATTTCGACAAAGAGGTAAGCCATCGTCGGATCATTCAAACCAAGTCCGGGCTGAGTCAGATCAATCTGCCCAATAAACCGGAGCGGCCTTGCAGTGGCTTTGCTGAGGGGCCACTGGGTGTCCTTCATCCAGAGGGGCTGTCCGCCGAATTTAGTGATCGGCCCACGGAGAGGAGCAGACGCCGGAACAAAACTGGTGATTTTAAATGCCTCAGGCATTCAGTCTCCCCCAGCAGGCCGCGCAGGAGACAGGTTGGCGTCTTCACGCCGTACGGTGGGAGCCGTCCACAGCACGCGCATCCGGTCGCTGAAGCCGATAAGCAGGGCCACACCTGTAACGCCCAACAGAACGAGGAGCAGGACGCGCACCCGGCCCGTGGAAAAGGCGATAATGGCCGCCGTCAGCACCGTATTGGCAAGGGCCACCGGCAGCAGCAGCTTCCAGCCAAAGCGCATCAGCTGGTCGTAGCGCAGGCGGGGCAGGGTAGCGCGCACCCAGATGAACAGGAACAGGAACGCGGCGATCTTGGCGAACAGCCAGATAAAGGGCCAACTGGCGATGCCGGGGATCAGGCCCTCCAGGAACGCTGGCCCCCGGTAGCCGCCGAAAAACAGGGTCGCCATGACTGCCGACGCCGTGATCATGTTCACGTATTCGGCCATCTGAAACAGCGCCCACTTGATCGCGCTGTACTCGGTCAGGTAGCCCGCCACGATTTCCTGCTCGGCTTCCGGCAGGTCAAAGGGCGTGCGGTTGGTTTCGGCAAACGAACTGATCAGGAACAGTACAAAGGCCGTGAGCTGAAACATGATCAGCCAGCCGCTGTTGGCCTGCCAGTTGGTGATGGCGTGAAAGGACGTGGAGCCGACGAGCATCAGCAGGCCAAGGACGCTGAGGCCCATGCCGAGTTCGTAGGAAATCATCTGGGCGCTGGAGCGCAGGCCGCCCAAAATTGGGTATTTGCTGCCCGACGCCCAGCCGCCGAGGAAGATGCCGTACACGCCCATAGACGTGATCGCCAGCAGCGCCAGCAGTCCGGCATCGAGGTTGTACACCCACGGATCGGCCCCGAACAGGCTTCCGGCAGGGCCAGCGGGCAGGCCACCAAACGCGGTCAGCGCACACCCGATGGCAATAATCGGCGCGAGGGTGTACACCAGCTTGTCGGCCAGCGTCACCGTCAGGTCTTCCTTAAAAATGCTTTTGATGGCGTCAGCGAGGGGCTGCAAGAGTCCCATCGGGCCGACGCGGTTTGGCCCCAGCCGAATCTGCATGCGGGCCAACAGCCGCCGCTCGATCAGGGTCATGTAGGCGAAGGTGGTCAGCAGACCGAGTGCCACGCCCACACCCTTAAGCAGCGTAATCAGCAGTTGAATAATCCAATCTGGCATCAGTCATCGCCCCCAGTCACGCTAGACTCAGTCACGCTAGTCCCAGTCCCAGCCATCGGCAGTTCCCACTTGTTGTCCACCAGACTCTCGATGCGGTCTACCCAGGTGGCCTTCCACGGATCGGGCTTCAGGGTCATGCGCTCTGTCCAGAGTTGCGGGCGGTGCGTTTGTCCGGTGGGCGCGTCGTACACGGGGCCAAGGGGCCGAATGGCTCCGGCTTCGGGGAGGTCGGTCACGTCCACGCCGAGGCGGGTCTGAAGGAGGGCCTGTGCCGATTTCAGGCCACGAATGCGGGTGCGGAGGCCCAAAGCTTCGGCCAATGCCGCCAGCGTGCGGGTCAGGTCGGCGGCCTCGCCTGCGTTCAGGGCAGCCTGTTGCAGGGGCAATAGGCGGCCTTCTACATTCACGGTGGTGCCGCGTTTTTCGTAGTTGGTGACGGCGGGCAGCACCACGTCGGCGGCCTGCGCGGTGGCCGTCAGGTGCGTGTCGTGGACGATGGTAAAGCCGCCCAAGCTCTGGCCTGTTGCCACTGGGTCGAGACGGGAAATGAAGGCCGCCCGCGTGTGATTGATGGCAGAGTAGCCCTGCCCCCCACTGCGCGGTACAAGGTTCAGATGTGCGAGTCCACTGCTGTTGGCGGCGGCTGGAATCGCCATGACTTTGGCCCCGGTGCGGGCCATGAGGTCGCTCAGTTGGGTGGCAAACGCGCCCGCAGAAGCCCCGTTCAGCACGTCGGCTCCCAGGATCAGCACTGGATTTTTGGCACTGTTCAGCAGATTCAGGGCGGCCCGTGCGCCCTCGGAATCGGGGCGAATCAGGGTCAGCAGGTCAACGTTGGCAGCCTCCACGAAGGTTCCGGCATTGCCCGACAAGCGGGACGCGGAACCGATAACGGCCAGCTTTTCCGGCTTCCGCGCAGGCCGTTCGACCAGTCGCAGATCGGCAATGGCCGTGCCGTGCGCGTATTCGGGGGGCAAGATGCCGCCGCGGAGCATTTCCAGCACACGCAGTTCCACAATCGGGGCTTCTTCGCCTAAATCTGCACCCAGCACCACCACAGCGTCGGCAGTGGCAATGTCGTTCAGGGTGGCGTTCGACAGAATTTCGGCGGGGTAGCGGGGCCAGTGATCCACCGAATTCGTGCCCGTCAGCGCGGCCAGGGCTTCCAGCGCCGCGCCTTCTTCCAGCGTGGAGTCGGCGTGCAGGAACAGGGCGAGATCGGCGGTGTTCATGCCGCCCAAGCCCGCACGGATGGCGGCGATGGCTTCATCCCAGCCCGTTTCCACCAGTTCGCCGTTGACGCGCACCAGCGGCCTGGTTAGGCGGGCCTCGGAGGCGAAGACGTGCCCGAAACGGCCCGCGTCGCAAATCCAGGCCTCGTTGACTTCCCGGTTTTCGCGGGCCACCACGCGCTCCAGGCGACCATTGCGGGCGTCGGCAGTAATCGAGCATCCGGCGGGGCAGAGGGTACAGGTCGTGGGCGTGTGGTCGTATTCCCAGTTGCGGCCCCGGAAGCGGGCCACGTTGTCCAGCAGCGCTCCCACCGGGCAAATATCGGTGATGTTGCCCTGGAACCCGGTGGGCAGGCCACCCTCCTCGGTGTCGATGAAGGTATGCCCGCCGCGCTCGATAAAGTCCAGCACCTCCTGCCCCGGCACTTCCTCGAAGTAGCGCACGCAGCGTTTGCAGTGAATGCAGCGCTCCTGATCCAGAATCACAAAGTCGGAGAGGGGGTAATGCTTGTCAGCGTGGCGGCGGTCAAAGCCGAAGCGGCTTGCGCCGTAGCCGTACTCGAAGGCCCGGTCTTGCAGCTCGCACGCGCCGCCCTTGTCGCAGGTGGGGCAGTCCAACGGGTGGTTCAGCAGCGTGAATTCCATCATGCCCGCCTGCGCTTTGGCAACCACATCGGACGTGGCGGCGGTGCGAATGTGCATCCCCTCGGTGGCCTGCATGGTGCAGGACGCCATCGGTTTGGGGAACCAGAAAATCTTGGGGGTGGCGGCGTCGCCTTCCCCTTCCATCACAAAGGAGCCGTCCGGGTTTTTGCGTGGGCTGCCCGATTCGATCAGGCACATCCGGCACGCGCCCACAGGCGACAGGTAGGAGTGGGCGCAGAAAAACGGCACATCCTGCCCCGCGTGGAACACGGCGTCGATGGCCGATGTTCCCGCAGGCAGTTCGACTTGGACGCCATCAATGGTGACTTTCATGTCTCTTTCCACCTTTTGCGCGACCCATACAGCGGCGTTTGCGTATTCGCCAGCGCGTCATATTCTTCCCTGAACAGTTTGATGCTGCTCAGCACCGGGCCGAGGCAGGCATCTGCCAACGCGCAAAAGCTGCGGCCACCGATATTTTCGGACATATCAAGAATCAGTTGCACGTCGCCGGGTTGTCCGTGACCGCGCACCTGTTTTTCGTACATCCTGACCATCCAACTGGAGATTCCCTCGCGGCAGGGCGTGCATTTGCCGCAGGATTCGTGGGCGTAAAAGCGCACCATGTTCCAAGTGGCGTTGACGATGCAGTCGGCCTTCGGAATCAGCGTGACGCCGCCTGTGCCCAACATGCTTCCAGCAGCGGCGATGGCCTCGTAATCCATCGGCGTATCCAGCGTTTTGTCCTCGTAGGGCAGCATGGGGCAACTGGAACCGCCCGGAATCACGGCCTTGATCTCTTCGAGGGGGCCACCCGCCCAGTCAAAAATCAGTTCGCGGAAGGTGGTTCCCAGCGGCAACTCGTACACGCCGGGCCGCGCCACGGGGCCGCTGATCTGAAACAGCTTCATGCCCTTGCTCTTTTCGGTGCCCATGCCCGCATGCCAATCGGGGCCAAATTTCAGGATCTGGGTGGCGGCGCAGAAGGTTTCCACGTTATTGATAGTGGTGGGCAGTCCGTATAGACCAGCGGCGGCAGGAAACGGCGGCTTGAGGCGCGGATTGGCCCGCAGTCCCTCCAGGGAGTTCATCAGCGCGGTTTCTTCGCCGCAGATGTACGCACCCGCGCCCCGATGCAGGTGAATCTGGAAATCGAAGCCGCTGCCCAGAATGTTCTGGCCCAGCAGCCCGGCATCCCGCGCCTCGTGAATGGCGGCCCAGATGCGCTCGGCGGCGTGCACGTACTCGCCCCGGATGTAGATGTAGCCCACACTGGCCCGCATCGCAAACGCGGCGATAATCATGCCCTCAATCAGCTGGTGCGGGTCTTCGGAGAGCAGGTAGCGGTCTTTGAAGGAACCGGGTTCGGACTCGTCGGCGTTGCAGATGATGTAGTGCGGTTTGCCGTCGTTGAGGGGCATAAACGACCACTTGAGGCCAGTGGCAAAACCTGCGCCGCCGCGTCCGCGCAGGCCGGATTTCTTGACCTCATCAATAACCGCGTCGTTGCCGATGGCAAAGGCCCGCGTGACGGCCTGATAGCCCCCGTGCTGGCGGTAATACTCCAGCGTCCAGCTCTGATCCTGGCCCACATGGGCGTAGAGCGTGGGCGCAAAGCGGGGGTCTTTGCCGCTGGTGATGGGCTTAGGCGGCGTCAGGGTGGCGGTCATGCGGCGCCTCCGGTCAGGGGAGAAAGGCCGCCGATGCTGGCCCCGACCATTTCTCCGTTGGCCAGCGTTTGCCGCCCCTCGGCGTTCACGGTCACGGGCACCAGATTGTCGGGCGCGGGCGGCGCGTCGGCGTGCAGGGCGGCCAGAATGCGGGCGCACTTGCTAGGCGTCACGTTTTCGTAGTAGCCCTCATCGCCGATCTGCATCATGGGGGCCGTGCCACAGGAGCCGAGGCATTCCACCTTCTGCACGCTAAATCGGCCATCGGGCGACACTTCACCAGGTTGCACATCCAGCGTCTCTACAAGTTGATCCCACAGTTCGTCGCTGCCCGCCAAGGAACACATCAGCGTGGAGCAGACTTGCAGATGATATTTGCCCGTAGGAACCGTGTGGTAGGTCGAATAGAAGCTCATGACGCTGCGAACTTCGGTGGCCGTCGTGCCACACAGGGCAGCAATTTCAGCCATCTGCGGCTCGGACACGTAGCCGTGCGCGTTCTGTACCTCACGCAGCAGCGGCATCAGCGCCGAGCGGCGGCCCTGCGGCGAGGCCGGATAGCGGCTGAAAATATCGGCCACGAGGGGTTGTTTGTCTGCAAAGTAACTCAAAAGAGCCTCCATTCACTCGATCTCGGCATGTAAAAACTGACCGTCAGTACCGTACCAACCACTTACACTGAAAACGTCAAATAATGGGGTGTGGTATGAAACTATAAAGCTCCAGAAATTTTCGGTGGCGTCAGAATAAATAACGCACTTCAAAGTCATCGATTCAAGCATCGCACCTATTGACGGTTGGACTACATTACAGAATTCCGCCCACTTGTCATCTACCAGGACATCTTTTACTATCTCTGAACGACAATCAAACTCGTGTTTCTGCACGTGGCTCAAAAAATTCGTGATTGTTAAAGCCTGCGGGTCTGAAAGGTTCTCGACACGAATGTCGAAAGGTACAGTCCAACCCGATATATCAATTTCTTGCCGCCATATCCGACGACTGACTTGTATATGCTCAGGAAAAAATGGATGTACTGTTGAGCCGGTTGTCACCGATCCACGTCCCCCAGCACTGGGTCAATCGTTGCCAGAATGGTGATCAAGTCGGCGAATTGGCTGCCCACGCAGGCATATTCCAACGCCTGCAAATTCACGAAGCTGGGGGCGCGGATTTTCACTCGGTAGGGCATAGAACCGCCGTCCGACACGATGTAATACCCCACTTCTCCGCGTGCGCTTTCTACGGGCACGTACACTTCCCCCACAGGCGGGTGAAAGCCTTCCGTGACCAGTTTGAAATGATGAATGACCGCTTCCATGCTGGTTTCAAGCTCGTGGCGTGGCGGCAAGCTGATCTTGCGGTTGGGGTCTTTCACTGGCCCCGGCTTCAGCATTTTCAGGGCCTGCCGCACGATTTTGGCACTCTCGCGAAATTCCATCAGGCGCAACTGGAAACGGGCGAGGCTGTCTCCGGCGGTGCTGACGGGCACATCGAATTGGTAGTTTTCGTAACCGCAGTACGGGTTGGCCTTGCGGTGATCGAGCGCCACGCCGCTGGCCCGCAAGTTTGGCCCGGTCAGGCCCAGATCCAGCGCCACATCACGCGGAATGACGCCGACGCCCGTAGCGCGGTCCAGGAAAATCGGGTTCTTGGCGAACAGGTTCTCGTACTCGGTCACGCCCTTTTCAAACTGCTCGAGGAACACCGACACGCGGGCAGGCCAGTCTTCGGGAATATCGCGGGACAGGCCGCCCACGCGGAAATAGCCCTGATTCATGCGGTAGCCGCAGACCGACTCGAACAGGTCTTGCAGGGCTTCCTTTTCGCGGAAGGCGTAGAAGAAGGGCGTCAACGCTCCCAAGTCCAGCATGCCCGTGCCCACGAACACCAAGTGGCTGTGAATCCGGCCCAGTTCGTGCAGGATGACCCGGACGATGGTGGCCCGCTCCGGCACCTCGGCTTGCAGCAGTTTTTCCACGCCCAGCACGTAGGCCAGCTCGTGCCCAAAGCAGTGCAGGTAATCGGTGCGCGGCGCGTAGGTCACGCCCTGCTGGTAGGTGCGGTTCTCGAATGTTTTCTCGAAACCCGTGTGCAGGTAGCCCATGTGCGGCGTCACCTTGATCACGTATTCGCCGTCCATGTCGACCACCAACCGCAAGACGCCGTGCGTACTGGGATGCTGCGGCCCCACGTTCAGGCTCATGATCTCGGTGTGCATCAGTGCGCCCGAAGTTTCGATGTCGCGCTCCACTGCAACGGGCTTTTTAGGCTGTGTAACGGTCATACACTTCCCTCCGGCTGAGGTCCAAGGTGCTGGTGCGTCGGCATCTGGGTTTGCTTTGTCCTTGGACCCTTAGACGCCCTTCGCGCCGTCCCACTCACAATCCCGCTCACTTCGGCCCACCTTCCGGCATCACCGGCGGCATCCGGTCTTCGCCCTGGCCCCGGCGCAGTTCTCCCCGGTAGCCGGTCAGGCCGCGTTGCTGCCCGCTCAGGCCCGCGCGGAAGGTGGCTGGATCGAGGAAACGGCCTTCCCGGAACAGCGTCGGCGTTTCGCCCAGCGGAAAATCCTTGCGGAGCGGGTGGCCTTCAAGATCATCCGGCGTCAGCACTTTGCGGAGGTCGGGGTGGCCCACGAATTCCACGCCCATCAGGTCATAGACCTCGCGCTCCAGATAGTTGGCTGCCTTCCAGACCGGATACAGGCTGTCCAGCGGTTCGCTGTCGTGCAGCCACACCCGCAAAAACAGCCGGCGGTGGTCATCGGGGTGATAGACGTTGTGTAGCACGGCAAAACGCTTGGGCCGGGGGCTGGTGTAGGCGCTGTAATCGATGCCCACCGTGTCCATCAGCATGAAGCCGCGAGCTTTGAGTTGCATGGCGACTTCGCGCAGTTGCTCGGCGGGCACGATAGCGGTGGGTTCGGCAGCGTCGTCTTCGGTCAGGCCCAGCGCGGCCATCAGCGGTTTCACGTCGCGTGGGTCGGTGGGATTGAGGCCCTGCGCGGCCAGCGAATGCCGTCCCACACTGGGGTCGTCGGTGGGCGCGGGCCGAGATTCTGCCACAGGCCGCACCGGTTGGCTCTGAGAACTCTGCATGCTCGCGTTGCGCCCGGTCAGTTTTTCGCTGTTGCCGCCGCCGGAGCCATCGTTGCCGCCCGTCACCGCGTCCACGCATCCACCATCGGCAACTGGTGGCCCAATTGGTCAAAGGCTTCGCCGCGCACTTTCTTCTGAAGCTGCATCACGGCGTAGATCAGGGCTTCGGGGCGGGGCGGGCAACCGGGCACAAAGATGTCGACGGGCACCACGCTGTCTACGTTTTGTACGATGGCGTAGTTGTTGAACATGCCGCCCGAGCTGGCGCACGCGCCCATGCTGATCACCCACTTGGGGTCGGGCATCTGGTCGTACACCCGCCGCATAATCGGGGCCATTTTCTTGCTGAGGCGTCCGGCCACGATCATCACGTCGGCCTGCCGGGGCGAGGCGCGGAACACTTCGGAGCCGAAGCGGGCAAGGTCGTTGCGCCCATCGGTGCTGCTCATCATTTCGATGGCGCAGCAGGCGAGGCCGAAAGTGGCGGGCCACATGGAGTTGCTGCGGCCCCACGCCACCAATTTTTCCAGGCTGGAAAACAGGACGCCTTCGGATTCCAGTTCCTGCCAGTCGCGTTCAAATAATTCCTTGAGTGGCATACGTGTACCTCTGGTACGGATCTAGGGTGCTTGTCTAAGGGACTAAAGGTCTGGGCCTGAGCATCAAGAGTGTGGGATTGCCAGAGCCGTGTGCTGTTCTCAGACTCTTAGAGGTGTGTTATGCGGCGCAGCACTCACTGCCGGGCCGCCGTTACGCCCACTCCAGCACCCCTTTTCGCAGGATGTAGTAGTAGCCCACCAGCAGCAAAAGCACGAAGGCCAGCGCCTCGAAGAAGGCGAAGGGAATCAGCTTCTGGTAGGCCACCGCCAACGGGTAAAAGAAGGCGGTTTCGATGTCGAAGATGATGAACAGCATGGCGACGAGGTAGAAGTGAACCGGAAAGCGCTGGCCCGTGCCCACGCCGCCTTCGGGATCGTTGCCGCTCTCGTAGGCCATCAGTTTGGCGCGGCTGGCTTTTTTCGGCCCAAGGATGGCGCTGACCACGACGGCCAGCACGCCAATCCCGACAGCGATCAGCAGCATGATGACAAAATTCGCGTATTCGATAAGACTGCCCTCCTAGGGTCCCAAACTCTCCTGTATTCGTGCAAGCTCGTGAAAAACAGCACGAGCATCAGGAAAAAAAGAGAGGGGCCAAACGAACTTGCCGTACAACCTGTGCGGAAATTGAGCTGTGATACGCCCCTAGTTTTATCACGAACCTCGGCGGCAGGGGCGGCATAAAGGCACAGGATGCCGGGCCAAGCAGAGCACGAAAATGTCATGCCGCATCCCCCAAATTGGCAGGATGCGGCGGGCGTGGCTTGCCCCGAGCTATAGGTTATGAACCCCAGGTGTTCTGACGACTATTCTCAACATTCCCAGCCCCAAGCCCAAATCCCACGTCCACCACGCCCTTCCCACGCACCACTTGCCAGCCTGGTCTTCACCCTAAAGATCGCCAAATTCAGTCACGGCCCGCGCCAGAGCGTCCGTCGTGGTGGCCTGATGCCCCGCCCACGCCAGCCAGAGCGTGTGCAGGGCGCGTTCGGTGGCCATCAGCGCGGCCTTGACGCCAGGTGTGGCCTCGTCACCTGCTGCGGCCAGGGCCAAAGTCAGGTGCAACTTGGCGTGCAGGTAACGGTTTTGCTCGGTG
The DNA here is from genome assembly GCF_023370075.1 of Deinococcus sp. QL22. NCBI lineage: Bacteria > Thermotogati > Deinococcota > Deinococci > Deinococcales > Deinococcaceae > Deinococcus > Deinococcus sp. QL22. Next base: position 2,528,679 of record NZ_CP097149.1, on the reverse strand, counting down.
CGGAAGCCGTCGTAGATGTACACCACGCCTTCCCACGCTGGCGAAAAGGAATGCCAGATCAGGTGCGTCACCGCCTCATGGCTGCCGATACACAATTGCGCGGCGGGGATGCCGTCGGGCGTCAGCAGTTGGCGCTCGAAGCAGTGCTGGGCCGCGAGGCCGCTCACATCGCTGTCCACACTGGCGCGGAAGCGGGCCTGAATGACGCGGCGGGCGGAGTCTCTGGCCGTGGAGTCACGCGGAGTGTAGGACATAGTGAGGCTAGTATATTCTGTTTTGGGCTAAGTGTCATGGGGGTGGGAAAAGGCCCAGGCTGCCAAGCCCGCGCTAGCCTAAGCCATGTCCAGTTCCCCTCCCCTGCGTGTGCTGGTGGCGGGAAATACCAACGCAGAGTTTCATCTAGAGGCCCCTGTCTTGCCGCTGCCCGACGTTGAAAACACCGCCTATTCGCACGGCCTCACGCTTGGCGTCAGCGGGGTGGGGTTCAACGTGGCGCACGCTCTGGCACGGCTGGGGGCCGATCCGGGCCTGCTGACCTTTGCCGGAAATGATCCCGCCGGGGAACTGTTACGTGCGACACTGGCATTCGCGTTTGTGTGCTGGACGCGCCCACTATTGCCATTGGCGCGTGAAGCGGGCGTGCCCATCGTAACCGATTTGCAGGCCACTCCCGGCCCCGCGCACCCCTATGACCAACCCTTTTTGGCCCATGCCGACGTACTTTTGCTGAGTGCCGAATACCTGACCATGCCCCCCCTAGACGCGCTCCGGGCCTACCGCCAGAGGTGTGACCCGGCCATTATCGTAATTTCGTTAGGCGCAGAGGGAGCATTGATGTCGGAACGGGGGCAGGCTCCGCACCATCAGCTTGTTGTGCCGACCCGCCCTGTCGTTTCCACTAACGGCGCAGGCGACACCCTACTTTCGGCGTTTGTGTGGGCCTATTTTGGTGGATATTCGGCGCGGGAAGCGTTGCGGCTGGCCTGCACCTTCGCCTCCTAGAAGTGTGGCGAGGCAGGCCATCTGTCTGGAAAAGAACTGTCGGAACTGTGCCTGACGGGATAGCTTGCCGTGTGACAACTTGGCCTGTGACTGCCTCCACCCTCTCCCCCACCGCCGACCTGACCGCCGAGCAGCAAGCCGTGACTGGGCGGGCGGCACAGGCGATTGCCCAATACGCCGACGAGTGCGAGGCCACGCAGGACGTAACCGGGGGCGCTGCCGAAGCCTTACGCCGCAGCGGATACGCCCGCCTGACCCTGCCTGCTGCAGAGGGTGGTTTGGGCGCGAGCCTCACGCAATTTGCGGCGGCACAGGCGACGTTGGGCGAAGCGGGCGCGGGACTGGCTCTGATTCTGGCGATGCACGGGCATATCGTGGGTGCGGCGTTTGGGGGGCGCACCCTGCCCGACGAACTGCTGAACGCTTTGGCCGACGCCAGCCTTGCCGGAAAGCTGCTGAATGCGCTGGCCAGCGAACCCGAACTGGGCAGCCCTTCTCGCGGAGGCTTGCCACGCACCGCCGCCACGTCCGACCCAGCGGGCGGCTGGCAAATCAGTGGGCGCAAAACCTGGGCCACCGGAGCGCGGGCGCTGGACTTTGCATTGGTGAACGCCGCCACCCCCGATGGGCAGGTCGGGCGCTTTTTGGTAGACCTGAAGGGGGCGGGCGTGACGATAGAGCCGACGTGGACGGGTGCTTTGGCCCTCCGCGGCAGCGGCAGCCATGATGTGGTATTTGACGGCGCGGCGGCCCGCTTGCATGCCCCTCCCAGCAGCGGGCATCCAGCCAGTGCCGCGTGGTTCTGGACAGCCATCGCCGCGACCTATCTGGGTGTAGGATTCGCCGCCCTGCACGCGCTGACCGCCTACGCCCACCAGCGCACGCCCACCGCGCTGGGTGCGCCGATTGCCACGCTGCCCCGTGTGCAGGAAAATATAGGCCGAATCGCGGCTGACCTGCATGCCGCCCGCGCCTTCTTGCATGCCGCCACGCAGCAGTGGGACGCTCAGCCAGACGGCGCCGCTGTGCCTCTGATCGGTGCGGCCAAAGCCTATGCCACCAATGCCGCCGTGAGCGCCACCGACCTGGCCGTGCGGACGGCTGGGGGCGCGGCCCTGACGCCTGCGCTACCGCTGGAACGCCTGCTGAGGGACGCCCGCGCAGGGCTGACGCACCCGCCGAGCGACGAAGCGGCGTATACGGCGTATGGGCTGAGTTTGCTGGGGAGTTGAGGCGTTTTAGAGAAGAAAGGCGTCTAGGAGTCAAGGGTCTAAGAACTCCAAAGAAAAGCGCTTACAGGAAGCCGCATCAAAACTGTTGGTATTCAGGGTCTACAGTCCAGAGCGCAAGGCGCATTGAATCCCACCCGACCCACTCCCGTATTCTGGCCCCTGATGCGCCTGTTGCCCCGCTTCAACCCTTGGTCTGTGGTGGCCCGCCTGAGCATTTCGGCGGTGCTGGGCGTGCTGGTGGGGGCGCTGCTGGCACGGGGCGCGGTGTCTTTGGTACTGGCGCTGGTTCCGGCAGGACAGCCGTATGTGCGCGGCGTAGCGGGCACATTGGCCGCCATCCTCAGCGTGATGGTGGGCTTTGGGCTGTCTGGGGCGCTGTCTACGCGGGCGCTTCCGATTGCCCGTCTGGGCCTCACGCGGGCACAGGCACGCATACGCGGCGGCATTGCGGCGGGGGCCACCGCTGGCCTTCTGATCGTGCCAGTCGGCGCTTTGATGGGTCTGGCGGGCATTTACCGGGGAGGCCTGCTGGGAGACAGCTTCGGCGCGGGCCAACTGACCGCCGGACTGGGCTTGGTGGCGGCGCTGTACGGCCTGTTGTCGGGCGGGCTTATGGGCCTGCTGACCCTACGGGCGCGGCTGGCCTGGCGTCCGGCGGTGGCGGGCCTGCTGGGATTCGGTGCGGTGGGGTTGCTGGCGGGCGCGGCACTGGGCGCGGTGGGCGTGCCAAGTGTGCTGGGCGGTGGGGGCTGGGGACTGTTGGCAGTACTGGCAAGTGTGCTGGCGCTGGGGCAGGTGGTGGGCGACCTGCTCATTGCCGCCAGCATAGACGCCGCCTCTGACCGGGGCGAGCAAGACCGGGCGCATTCCGGCCAAGTTGCAAGCACGCTGTTGGTGCTGGTGCTGGCGCTGCTGGGAATCTGGGCAGTGGCGCGTGCGGGCGTAAATTTTGTGCAGTCGCGGCCTTCCAATCCGGTGGCCCTAGCTGTACCCCAACGCCAGAGCCTGGGCGACAGCCTGGGTTGCGCGGCCCCTACCGACCCGCTGGAACTGGCCGCATGGCGCGTGACCACGCGGGAAGGCCGCCCTGACTTCTCGTGCGGCAATACCTTTTTGGGTTTTCTGCATACGCCCAATCCCGATCCGGCATTCAGCAGTGTTCCCACCACCCCACACGGCGGTTTTGACGGCCTGGCCACGCAAATGGCAGGTGCAAAACGGGAAGTCCTGTTTGCCGTGATGGAATGGCACGACGAGCCGGGGCGCGGGCCGGGGGCGGTGCTGGCCGGCGGAATAGCGCAATTGTATGAACGGGTGCGGGGCAATCCTGCCGCTTACCCAGACGGCATTACGCTGCGGATTGCGCTGGGGAATTTTCCGGTTCCCGTGAATCTGGAATGGGGGCCACAAGTGTACGCGGCGGCCCGCGACCTGCTGGCGGCGGGCGTGCCTCTGGCAGATCCGGCCCGCAAGTGGCGCGTAGAAGTCGCCAACTACATCGGCACTTTTCCCCACAGTCACGCCAAATTGCTGGTCACCGACGGCGTAGACCTGACCGTGATGGGCTTCAACGTGGGGCCGCTGCATCTGGATTCTGCCCGGAACGACGGCCACGGCGGCAACGTGCGTGACCTTGGCGTGCGGGTGCGCGGCCCCGTTGCCGCCGATGGCCTGAACGTCTTCGATGACCTCTGGACACGCAGCCGTCTGCTGAACTGCGCCCCGGACGTAACTGCCGCCACCGTACAGCGGGCCTGCCGACTGGGAGAAGTCGCCAAAGCCACGCATCCGCAAGGCACAGACGAGCTTCGGATCGGCGTGAAAGGCTGGGAGCGCGTGTTCAGCCTGTACCGCCGCGAGGGCTTCCGCGCCGCCGACGACGCCACTGTGGGTATGATCGGCGCGGCCACGCAAACCATCGACCTGATGCACGTGTCGTTCAGCATGAGCGTGGGCTGCAATCTGGCGCTGCTGAATCCGGGCCTGTGCACCTTCGGCGACGCCCTGCCGTGGATGAAAGCATTGGCCGACGCTGCGGGCCGGGGCGTACAGATCCGCGCCCTGCTGTACGAACACGGCTTTTTGGGGCTGGAAAACCGGGTGGGACTGGCCGTGCTGCGCCGCGAACTGGAACGGCGGGGGTTGGCAGACCGGCTGGAAGCCCGCTGGTATCCGGGGGCCGTCCACGCCAAAACCATGCTGCTCGATGGGCGCATGCTGACGGTCGGTTCTCAAAACCTGCACTATTCCTCGTGGACGCCGCGTGGCCTGAACGAATACACGCTGGCGACCACCGCCCCCGCCGCCGCTGCCGGGTATGCCCGCGAATTCGCCTTCTTTTGGAGCAAGGCTGAGCCTGCAGAATTGCCGGGCTGGTTGGGCGGGGATGGCGGGGAAGCGGATTGAAGAGTGTGGAATTTGGGTCGGCGTGGGCGAGGCGTCTAAGGGTCTAAAGGTCGAGGGTCTAAGGTGCTGGGGCGTCGGAGGTTGTAGGTGAACCCCCCGTTACTTTGCAACGCCCCCTTAGAGGGGAGGACAACAGCTGGGGTTTCATGTCGTTCTTAGACCCTTCGACCCTCGACCCTTAGACATTCACCACGCGGCCCGAGAAACTCACACTCCAACTGACCGACATTCCCCCTACAGCACTGCATCTTTGGGATGTTGGCGCGGCGGCCCTGCGCCCGCTACACTCGCCCTGTGCGCTTTGGTGTGGTTGTTCTTGTTGCTCTGGCGGGGGCTGTGGCCCTCTGCTCTCCGGCTTTTCCGGCCCTTGCCCGTTACGGCGCTTTGCCCAGCAGCGCCGACGCCCCGGTGACCGTGCTGCTGGCAGGCGTTACACCCAATTATCCGCCCAGCGCAGTGTGGCCCTACCCCGCCGCGCCCGAAGATTACAGTGGCCTGACCGATACGCTGCTGCTGGCCCAACTTCGGCCCGATGGAACCACCAACCTGCTGAGCATTCCGCGTGATACGTGGATGACTATTCCGCGTTGGGGCAACGGCAAAATTAACGGCGCAAACGTACACGGCGGCCCAGACATGCTGGTGTCGGCGGTAGAAAGCTTGACTGGGGTGAATGTAGACGCCTACGCCCTGCTGAGTCTCCACGCGGTACGCTCGATGACCGACGCGGCAGGCGGCGTGACTCTGGATGTGGCCCAGCGCATGAAATACAACGATACGGCGGGCAAACTGCACATCGATCTGCAACCGGGGCGGCAACACCTGAACGGTGAGCAAGCCGAGGGCTACCTGCGCTTCCGCAAGGATGGAATGGGCGATATCGGGCGTGTGGCGCGGCAACAGACCTTCCTGACCGCCTTTACGGGCAAGCTGAAAAACCCGTTGAATGTGTGGCGCATGCCGGGCATCGTAGGTGCGCTCAATTCCAACGTGAAATCCAACCTGTCGCGGGCACAGGTCGGGGCGCTGCTGGGCGGCATACTGAGAGGGCCAACCCTGACCATGCACACAGTTCCCGGCGACTTTGGCGGCGGCGGCACGTGGATTCCCAACCGCAGTGCCCTGAACGCCACTATCGCCAAGCATTTCCGCGACCCCAACGACCCGCGCACCCTGAATATCGCTGTAGTCAACGTGGCTGCGCCCGACGGCAGCGCCCGCCGCCTGAAGGAAAAGCTGGAGGGCATGGGCTACCAGAACGTCAGTATCTCCTCGGCACTGGGGAGCGCGGCCACGACGACAGCGTCGGGCGCAGCGGCGGCGCGGGTGTTGCAGGATGTGGGCTACGGACAGGTCGCAGCCAACTCGCAGGGTGCAGGCGGCGCAGACGTGACGGTGCGGCTGGGAAGCGATACGCCGGGGGAATGAGGGGGGAGGCTGGCGCTTGTGGGACGTAAGAAAAATGTCTAAGAGTCGAGGGAATGAGGGTCTAAGAAACCCAGCTTCACGCCTTTGCTTTGGCCTGCTACCGAACTCGAACACCCGTGAACCACAGGGGCGAAGTCAGCGCAGTGGGTTGCCCTTGACCCGCCTTTGACCCTAGACTCTTGAACCTGGCCCCGCCTATCTCAACCAGCACGCTGCCCTGTCTAGACCTCCTTTCTGAAACGATTCAGACTGCCCGCCATTCCTGCTAGCATTTGCGTATGACACAAGTTCCGCAGGCGGGCGCGGCTACCCTGACGGGTGAACTGAAGTGGTGGCAACACGGCATCATCTACCAGATCTACCCCCGCTCCTATCAGGACAGCAACGGCGACGGCGTGGGCGATCTGCCCGGCATCACGGCGCGGCTGCCCTACATTGCCAGCCTGGGGGTAGAGGCCGTGTGGCTGTCGCCGATTTTTACCAGCCCCATGCGCGATTTTGGCTACGATGTGGCCGACTACTGCGACATAGACCCGTTGTTTGGCACGTTGGCTGACTTTGACGCGCTGGTGGCCGAGGCACACCGTTTGGGCCTGAAAATCATGCTGGACTACGTGCCCAACCACAGCAGTTCCGATCATGTCTGGTTTCAGGAAGCCATTTCCAGCTCCGACAACCCCAAGCGGGATTGGTACGTATGGCAAAACCCCGCGCCAGACGGCGGCCCGCCCAACAACTGGAAGTCTTTTTTTGCTGGCCCCGCGTGGACACTGGATGAAGCCAGCGGTCAGTATTATCTGCACCAGTTTCTGCCCAGCCAGCCCGACCTGAACTGGCGCAATCCCGATGTGCGGGCCGCCATGTTCGATGTGCTGCGCTTCTGGATGCGGCGCGGCGTGGACGGCTTCCGGGTAGACGTGATCTGGCTCTTGGCCGAAGACGAGCGTTACCTTGACGAGCCGGAAAACCCGAACTGGCAGCCCGGCCAGCCCGATCACTGGCGCTTGGAACATCCTTACACCCAGGATCAGCCCGAGACGCACGAGTACATCCGCGAGATGCGCCGCGTGCTGGACGAGTTCGATGACCGCATGATGGTGGGCGAAATCTACCTGCCCATAGACCGCCTGCTGCCCTATTCCGGCACGCCCGACGCCCAGATGGTGCATCTACCCTTCAACTTTCACCTGATTTTGCTGCCGTGGACTGCGAATGAGGTGCGGGCCTTTGCAGACAGCTACGACGCGGCCAGCATCGCTGCGGGCGCGTGGCCCAACTGGGTACTCGGCAACCACGACCAGCACCGCTTCAAGTCGCGTGTGGGGGAGACCCAGTACCGCGTGGCCCAGACCCTGCTGCTGACCCTGCGCGGCACGCCCACCGTATACTACGGCGATGAACTCGGCATGGAAAACGTGGCGATTCCGTTAGAGCAGATGGTCGACCCGGCGGGCCTGCAACAGCCCGATGTGCCCAGCGCCAGCCGCGACCCAGAGCGCACCCCCATGCAGTGGCAAGCTGGCCCGAATGCCGGATTTGCCCCCGCAGGCGTGACGCCCTGGCTGCCCCTCGCCCCCGATGCCGACACGATAAACGTGCAGGCCCAGCAAGACGACCCACACAGTGACCTGAACTATTTCCGCGCCCTGACCAAGCTGCGGCGTGACTATCCGGTGCTGCTGGGCGGCGATTACCGCAGCCTGGACACCGCCCACGACGATGTCTTTGCCTTTGAACGCACCGATGGAAGCCAGCGCCTGACCGTGCTGCTGAACTTTGGCGCAGAAACGCGGGAAGTGGCGGGACTGGGCGGCCAAACTGTGTTGAGCAGCCTCAGCGACCTGCCGGACAGCGCGGCAGCCCTGCGCCCCAACGAAGCACGAATCATTCTGAACTGAGGATTAAATACGAAAGAGGAAGACAAGTCGTTTGGGCTTGTCTTCTCTCTTTTTGGCTTTGAGACCCCAAGCAGAGGCGTAATTCGCCTTTGACCTTCCTCAGACCCTTAGACCAAGTACCTCGGCACCCACCTGTCCCATACCCCTCAGTACGGCAAGCCCGCCAACGCCAGCAACTCCGTTCGCGCCCACAACGCATTGTTCGGACGGCTAGCGGCGTCGCGGCGGGTCAGGATGATATGCAGATGCGACAGGGGATCACCGCTGTGGGGCGGCATTTCGCCCGGTTCCAGCACCGAGCCGTGCAGCCCCCAGCCCAGCAGCACGCCCACGCCGTACAGGTCGCTTTCTGGCCCCAGCGGTTCTCCCCGGTAGGCCTCCGGACTCTGAAAAGCTGCCGTGCCCATGCGTGTAGGCGCGGTCAGGACTTCGTGTACCGGCCCCGACAGGTCAAAATCCACCAGTTTGGCGCTGCCGTCGGGTTCGGCCACGATATTTTCGGGCTTGATGTCGCGGTGAACCATGCCGCGTGCGTGCAGGTAAGCCAAAGCGTCCAGCAGATGCACCAGGGTCAGCAAAAAGGCCCGGCGTTCTTCGGTCAGGGCGGGGCGGGCGGAGTAGCGGTCAAACAGGGTTTCGCCGCGTGCCAGGGTGACTACCAGCGCAGGCTGATTCAGGACGGTGGTGCGCTCCAGCACCCGCACCAGGCGGGGATGATCGAGGGGCGCGGCGTTCTCGTATTCGCGGTCTGCGTAAGCCGCCAGATGGAGCGGGAATATTTTGACGGCGCAGGGCGTTCCTTCCTTGGACACCGCAAAATAAACCACGCTGTGCGAGCCACGCCCGACGGGACGAATCAATCGCACCCCATCGCCCACAAGTTGACCCGCCAAAGGCATCGGCCTCACGCTAGCGCACGAGTAGCCCCGTTGGGTAGACACCCCAACCAGATGAAGGGGCGTGCAGCTCGGCAGTGACATAGGCAGTCGGCGTCCAAAGCGCGTCTGCCGAGGCCGCACATCTGCCCTGTGGCCCATAGAATCGCCCCATATGACAGGGAACAGATGACGGCCTACGGATTGGTCTTGGGCGGCGGCGGGGCGCGGGGGCTGGCGCACATCGGTGTGTGGCGGGTACTGGAAGAAGCGGGAATCAAGCCTACTGTGCTGGCCGGAACCAGCATGGGCGGGCTGGTGGGCGCATTTATCGCGGCCGGTTATTCGGGCGCTGAACTGGAAAAAATATCGGCGTCGGTATCGTGGCGGCGCTTGGTGGATTGGCGGCCCGGCACTGGCCTGATCCGGGTGTCGGCCTTCGAGTCGTGGCTGTCTCAGCATTTGCCTGCCACCTTTGAAGAACTGCCTCTGCCGCTCGCGGTCACGGCCACCGATGTCCTGACTGGCCGGGGCGTGTACCTCTCGCGGGGCAACCTGCTGACGGCGCTCCGGGCCACTACCGCCTATCCGGGGGCGCTCGACCCTGTGCCACTCGATGAAATGCTGCTGTCGGACGGCGGCGTGCTGAATCAGGTTCCGGTAGATGCCGCGCTGTTTCTGGGCGTGCGGAAGGTGCTGGCCGTAGACGTGACCGCGGCCAGTCCGCTGGAACTGCACGGGCGGCGCGTGCTGCTGTGGCGGCGAGAAGCGCATTTGGGGCCAGTGCAAGCGCTCCGGCGGGCCGTGGAAATCATGCAGGCTCAACTGACCGACGCCCGCCTGAGTTTGTACCGCCCTGATATTTTACTGCGGCCCGTGCTGGGCGACGTAGACCTACAAAATTTCAACCGTTCGGCGCAGGCCATCGAGGCGGGGCGAACGGCGGCACTGGCCGAATTGCCGCGTATTCAGACGTTGTTGGGAAGTCCCGGCACCGGCTGATACGGATTCCGTATGATTGCTGTACAGTCGGCCCTGCTTATCAACACAGCCACCGCCTGTCCGTCCATCTCTGCTGCGCAGCTTTACAAGTCCCGGAATCCGTACTTTCTCCCACTCGCTCCGCTCGGATTGAAAGCCCAAATGTACGGCTTTCAGTCGAAGTCCCTATGAACACACCCGCCGCGTGAAGCTGGGGTTGACCCCACTCGCCGTTCCTCACCCACTATCCGCTATTCTGCGCGGTGCATGACCAGATTGCTCAAGTCCGCCCCCGGCCCCCTTCAAAAACTGTGGAAAGAACTCCTGGAACCCATCGTCTTCGCGGTGGTCATTACGCAGTTTGTGGCCACATTGGTCGGTGTAGACGGCGTCAGCATGATGCCCAACCTCCGCAACCGCGAGCGCGTGTTCGTGCCCAAATACGAAACGTGGCTGCATAAAGCAGGCATCGGAGAATTCAAACGCGGCGACATCCTGATCTTTAAACCGCCCCGCGCCGCCGCCAACGCCATCCCGGAGCTGAACAGAAGCGCCCCGCTGAACCTCTGGACATACCGCCCCTTTCTGATCAAGCGCCTGATCGGGCTACCCGGCGACAAAATCAGCATCAGCGGCGGCGAGGTGACCCTCAACGGCACCAAGCTGGATTCCAGCTGGACAACCGACTACTGGCGCGAGCAGGGCTGCTGGGACACCCAGAGCGACCTGGCGAATCTGGCCGCCTCTAGCCGCAGCAGATACTTGACAGATCAGCCTGAAATTACGGTGCCCGCAGGCCAGTATTTTGTAATGGGCGACAACCGCACCCCGGAAGGCAGCGAAGATTCACGCTTGTTTGGCCCGGTGCCCAAGCGCGATATCGCAGGCCGCGCCGCCGCCGTGATCTGGCCGATCATGCGGAAAACCAACATCAAATACGACTGTGCCGCCAATGCGGTCGCCGCCGACGGACTGAGCGGAGAAAACGTGCTGAACTGGCGCGTGCTGACCCGCCCGGAAGGGTTCAGCACTTTCAATAAATAGCTGAATAAATGGGCTGAAGCCGCCCAAAAAACAGAAGGGAGCCAGTCACGTAGACGGCTCCCTCTGTTGCTTTGGAGTTGATGGACGGCGGACAGTTGACCTAGTCGTCTTCCTGCTCGTCCTCGTCATTCTCGCCGAGCACGGTGATTTCGGTGGTTTCCCACGCCACACGGTACTCGCCCTCACGGGCAATGTAGTCGGCGGCCATGCGCAGTGTTTCTTCGACCCACACGTAATCGTTGCTGAGGGTCGCCACACCGATGATCTCCCAATCGTGGGCATCCAGACCGTCGAGGCGGGCCACCGTGAGGGGGTAACGGGCCTTCAGACGCTCTACGACAGGCCGCACCAGCGCCCGTTTCTCCTTGAGGTTACTGACCCACGGCATCTCTACACGTATGGTCAGTACACCCACGTAGCCCAGCGCCACCGCGTCTAGAGCATTCCGGCAAGGAAGCCCTGCCCGCGCACTGCGCGAACCAAGTCCATCACCGTCAGTTGAGAGGGGTCGTAATGCACTTCGATTTGGCCGTCGTCGGGCATGGCACGGACGACGCCGGGCAGCGCCAGAAGCGCCCCAGCCACTTTGTCGCCTGCCTCGCGGTTCATGCCGCGCACACCGAGCAGGACGCGGGTTGCAGATTTCGTCATAGGCAGCAGTATAGAGGCTCTACCGGCCCAGTTCGGGCAACTCTGACGGCCCCAACTTCTGACCCGGCGCAGTGTCGGCCCGCGTGCCCAAATGCCGCACCGCGTAACGCCCCAACACATGTGCGCCTTCGGCAAGGGCGGCGGCCTCCAGCGCGGGCGTCACAGCAAAATGCACCTCGTACACGGCGGTGTCGTAGGCACTCTTGACGGTGGCGTGCAGCAATCCTTCGGCGGTGGCGGCCTGGGCATGGGGCGCGAGGGCCACCGTACGGACCAGCACCACCGGGCGGTCGCCTTGCCACACGCTCTGGGCAAAAATAAAGCCGTGCAGCACGCCGTCGTCTTCGGCCACAAAGGAATGCTCACTGCGTTCGTAAAATTTGAGCGCAGGCAGCGTGGTACAAATCCGGCCTTCGCGTTCGCGGGGCGGCAAGGTGTCAAAGGCAGGGTCGGTATGGCGCAGGGCGGCAAGATCGAGCGCGTGCAGGGCGTCGTAATCGTGTTCGGTGGGGACTCGGTAACGCATAGGCGAAGGCTATCAAAGGACAGCAGAGCAGGCAGGCAGGGGCGGCACAGGAACACGTCCCTCTGTGTGGTTGCCAGCCGTAATGACAGATCTACCCAGTGTCAGCGCAGTTTCTCGGCTTCCACCACCTCTGCCCAACTTGGCATGCTGTCCTGTGCGCCGGGACGGGTGCAGGCCAAACCCGCTGCCAAGCCCGCCCAGTGCAACGCTTGGGGCAAAGGGTCGCCACCGGATAGCCGCGCTGCCAGCACGCCACAAAACGTGTCGCCCGCTCCGGTGGTGTCTATGACCTGCACCGAATGGGCCGGAAGGCGGTAAACCATATCAGGGGTTACGGTCAGGCTGCCCTGTGCGCCTAACGTGACCGTAACCGCCCCCGGCCCAAGCTTCAGCAGCGACTGTGCGGCGACAGCCAGTTCGTCCTGGTCAACAGTTCGCCCCACCAGCGCCGCCAATTCGTGTTCGTTCACGATCAGATGGTGGGTGTGGGCCAGTAATGCGGCATCCATCTCGCGGGCAGGCGCAGCATTCAGGATCACGGTCAGTCCGGCCGCATGGGCGCGGCGGGCGGCTTCGCGTGTGACGGCAGGCGCAAGCTCTTGCTGAAGCAGCAGATGGGTCAGGCCGCTCCAGTCGGCGGGCAGATGCTCTGGCCCAAAGCGGGCATTTGCGCCGCTGGCAACGGTAATTGCGTTTTCTCCGCCTGCCGCCACCGTAATCAGGGCCAGCCCGGTAGGAGCGTCGAGCGTGTGCAGAAGCGACAATTCTACGTCCGCACGCTTCAGTCCCGCCAACGCCGGGAGCCGGAACGGATCGGACTGGCTGCCCACCGCCCCACACAGGGCGACATGTGCGCCTGCCAGAGCGGCGGCCACGGCCTGATTCGCGCCCTTCCCCCCCGCCGACACGCGGGCGTCGCCGCCCAGTACTGTTTCGCCGGGGGCCGGAATGCGGGCAGCCTGCACGGTCAGGTCAGCATTCACGCTGCCAATGACAAGAATGGTCATGGGCTGAGGCTAGAGCATTCAGTCCTTCCCGTCTTCCCCACTCTCTTCAACTTCTGCCGTTTCTGCCGGATAGCGCCCGCGCCACAACTCCCACCCCTCATCCGGGAAGGCCCGCTTGGCTTCGGGGGCAAACAGGCGTGCGCCCTCGGTCTCCAGATCGGGGTAGGGGCAGGCCATGACTTCGGTGGACTGCATGGCGGGATGATCGGCCCACTTGATCAGGCGGCCCGAACCTCCCCAGGCGTCGTCGGTGGCCCACACCACGCGGCCCACGCCCAAGAGCGAGGACGCGCCGCCGCACATCAGGCAGGGTTCGAGGCTGGAGTACAGAGTCAGCTTGCCGGGGTTTTTCAATTTACCCAGCGCAAAAAACACGTCCATTTCGGCGTGGGCCACACTCGCTCCGCCCACACGTTCGGCAGTCTGATCTTCGCCCACACGGTTTCGGCCTGTCGCCACCACTTCATCTTGCTCGTTGACCAGCACGGCCCCCACCGGAGAACTGCCCGCCGCCACTGCCTCGCGGGCCATCTGAAGTGCCGTTTGCAGGTGCGCCCGGTGGCTGAGAGTGATCGGCGGGGGGCCAGGAGGCTGGTCAGACATGTTGTGCAGTGTGCCAGAAGACGTGTGAGAGCAGCTTGAGGCGACCTTGAGTCGGCCCATTCAGCCTGGTGGGGGTGTGCTGGCGAGGGCATGAAGGTTTTGTTATACTCAGTTCAATTACACAGTGTTTGCTCCAAAGTGGTTGTGTGTCTCGTGGGTGCTTTCCTGCCATTTGGCCGCCGTTCCCCGCCCCCGTTGCCGATCCCTGCTTTTGCCTGCGCTGAGGCCTTCTCTCTTTACCCCGGCTGTACGCCCAAGAGTTCACAGAGTTTCCTAAAGGAGCGTGTCTGCGCCCATGACTGCACCCCAATCCCCTGCCGCAAGCCCCCTGCCCCGCCCGTGGCTGGCCCACTATGAAAAGGGCGTGCCGCACGACTTTACGCCCAGTGCCGACACCGTGCCGATGCTGCTGGAGCAGGCCGCCGCCAAATTTCCAGACCGGCCTGCTCTAACGTTTGTGGGCGCGTCTATGACTTACAAAGAAGTGTGGCAAGACGCCCAAAGATTCGCCACTGCCCTGCAAAAATCGGGCGTGGCTCCCGGCGACCGGGTGTCGATCATGCTGCCCAACTGCCCCCAATTCGTGGTGGGCTTTTATGGGGCGCTTCTGGCCGGCGCGGTGGTGGTCAATACCAGCCCGCTGTACACGCCCAAAGAGCTGGAACACCAACTGACCGACAGCGGCAGTGAAACGCTGATCATTTTGGATACGTTTTACCCGCGCTTTGCTGAGATTGAGGCCCGCGTGGGCGTGCGGCGCGTGATCGTGACCGGCATTCAAGACGCGCTGCCGTTTCCCAAAAATCTGCTGTATCCGGTGAAGGCGCGGCGTGAAGGAACCTGGGTCAGTATTAAGGCCAGTGGAAAAGTGCTGCCCTTCAAGGCCTTGGTCAAATCGCAGCCGCCCACGCCCAGCAAAGTACGGATAGAGCCGGACGATGTGGCGCTGCTGCAGTACACGGGCGGTACCACCGGCGTGCCCAAGGGAGCCATGCTGACCCACCGCAACCTGGTCGCCAACTGCGAGCAGGCCCGCGCGTGGATGACCGATTTGCGGGAGGGCCAAGAAGTGACGCTGGCCGCCATTCCGTTTTTTCATGTGTACGGCATGACCGTTGCCATGAATTTAAGCGTGCTGGTGGGCGCGACAATGGCCCTCGTGCCCAATCCCCGCGACATCAAGATGGTGCTGGGCGCAATTACGGCCAGCAAAGCTACGTTGTTTCCGGGCGTACCCACGCTGTACAACGCCATCAACAACCACCCCGACACGCCCAAGCACGACCTGACCAGTATCCGCGCCTGCATCAGCGGCAGCGCACCGTTGCTGCTGGAAACCTCGCGCAAGTTCCGCGAAATTACGGGCGGCGCGAACCTGGTCGAAGGGTATGGCCTCACCGAAGCCAGCCCGATTACCCACACCAATCCGATTTTCAGCGGCCAGCGCGAAGGCAGCATCGGACTGCCGATGCCCGGCGTGGACGCGGTGGTCGTGGGCGAAGACGGCCAGCCTGTGCCTCACGGCGAGGTTGGAGAGTTGTGGGTGGCTGGCCCCATGATCATGAAAGGCTACTGGCAACGCCCCGACGAAACCGCAAAAACGATGCGTGAAGCGTTCGGGCGCACGTGGCTGATGACCGGCGACATGAGTGTCATGGGCGAAGACGGCTACTTCAGTATCGTAGACCGCAAAAAAGACCTGATCATCGCAGGCGGCTTCAACATCTACCCGCGTGAAGTGGAAGAGGTGCTGATGGGTCATCCGGCGGTGCTGGAAGCCGCCGCCGTGGGTCTGCCCGACGCCTACCGGGGTGAAAACGTACATGCGGTGGTGGCCCTGAAACCCGGCATGAACGCCACCGAAGCCGAAATCATCGCCCACTGCAAAAAAGACCTGAGCGCTTATAAAGTGCCCCGCAGCGTGGAATTCCGCACCGAACTGCCCAAAACCGCCGCCATGAAAATTCTGCGCCGTCAGCTGGCACAGGAGGCAAGGGAAGCGCAGGCGGTGGGCAAGGGCTGAACAAATGAGTCCCGTACTGCTGTAATGAAGCCCTGTATTTCGCTTCAAACGGCGCACCCCCGCCTGACCCCCGCCATTGTGTGGGGGTTTCTCACGTGATTTATGCACAGGTGACGTTTCTTACAGGGCCGCGCTGCACTATCATGGGGCTTATGGCGTATACCATCCTCGTCGCTGATGACGAACCGGCCATCCGGACTATGCTGGAGGTCATTCTGTCGGCAGACGGGCACGAAATCGTGGCTGTTCAGGACGGCAAGACTGCACTGGATTATCTTCGTGACCACACTCCCGACGCAATGCTGCTCGACGTCAAAATGCCGCATATGGACGGCTTCGAAATCTGCTCCCGTGTCAAGCGCATCAAACGGTTACGCAACACCCCCGTGCTGCTGCTCACCGGCTTCGACGATGATCAGACCCGCGACCACGCCAAATTGGTGGGCGCAGACGACATCGTGTACAAACCCCTGTCTGGCAAAAATTTGCGTGGCCGCGTGAACCAATTGATCGAGGCCCGCCGCCGCTGAGCGGGGAGACACGGCTTGGTAGGCCGCTGAGTGATGTAGCGCTTGCTCCTATACGGAGAACCTTATTCACACAGCTTGGCGCACAGTGTTCTATAGACGTGTTTGACACACATGTTTGATACATAGGCTTGATACACACTGGTGAACAGGGGCCGCTTGACCAACAGTGTCCAGAGCTGAGAGCGCCACACTTGCAAGAGCCGCACCAGAGGAGAGAGGCTTGATTTTCGTACTGAGGTTCTTAAAATTTCTGACTTCCCTGATGATCGCGGCGCTGGTGGCCGGGGCAGGCGTGGCGGCGACCTATGCCAGCAAATGGGCACGCGAACTGCCCGATTACCGTCAACTCGATTCTCTGACCCGTTCTCTCGGTGCAGAAACACGGGTGTTTGCCCGCGACAACACCTCGCTGGGCAGCCTGATTCCCAAAATTGGTGAGCAGGCCATCAGCCGAACTCTCGTTACGCTGGATGAAATTAGCCCGTTTATGGTGGCCGCCCTGATCAGCAACGAGGATCGGCGGTTTTTTGAGCATTACGGCCTTGATCCATATGGTCTGGCGCGGCAATTCCAACGGCTGGCACGGGGCGACGAGGTACAGGGCGGCAGCACGCTGACCAACCAACTCGTCAAGAACACGCTGCTGCTGGAGGAATACAATCAGGCCCGCACCCCTGACCGCAAGCTGAAAGAATGGATGCTGAGCGTGCAGGTCGAGCGCAGCTTTACCAAGGAAGAAATTCTTCAGAACTACCTGAATACGATTTATTGGGGCGACGGTGGCCCCGTGGAGTTGTACGGCATCTACGCGGCGTCTCAGGCATACTTCCGCACCACGCCCAAGCGCCTGACGCTGGCCCAGAGCGTGTACCTGACGGTTCTGGTGCCCAGCGCAGGCCGTTACTTCGACTACGCACAGGTTCGCCCGCTGATGAAACTGGTGCTGGCCCGAATGGTGGAAGACCAGTGGGTCACGCAGACTCAGGCCGACGCCGCGTGGCAAGAGAAGCTGCAACCGCGTGGCTGGCAAGTGGTGTACGCCGCGTCCGGCGACATCAAAACGGCCCAACTCGTAGACCGCACGGCCAAAGAACTGAAAGCCGTAACCACCACCCGCGCCCCGCACTTTATGGGTCAGGTGGAGGGCGAACTCGTGCGCCGATTTGGCCGCGAGAAGGTGTACGGCAGCGGCGGCCTGCGCGTGTATACCACCCTCGATCCCAAGGTTCAGAACGCTGTGGAAACTGCCAGCCGTGAGGCCACCGGATTGCCCCCCGGCGCGACGTTGGGCGCAACCATCCTCGACCCCTATACCAGCGAGGTACTGGGGATGATCGGCCAGAAGCTTGTCGGCAACGCGCCGCCCGACGACTGGAACAACGCTGCGCAGGGCCAGCGCCAGATCGGATCCACCATCAAGCCGCTGCTGTATACCACGGCCCTGAGCACCGGACTGACCCAGGATCACCGCGAAGACGACAAGCCGGTGTCCTATCCGTGCATCGGCTGTAAAGACGGCGTGTATGAACCGGAAAACTTCGAGGGCGCGACCACTTACCGCAGCATGACCATTCGGGAAGCCCTTGACCGCTCTCTGAACCTGGTCACGGTGCGCCTTGCAGACCGTATCGGCCTTCAGACCTTTTTTGGCAAGTTGCGCGAATTGGGTGTGCCGCCCAACGACGGAACCGGGCTGGCTGCCGCGCTGGGCGCAGTAGAAACCACGCCGGTAAAAATGGCGGCGGCCTACTCCCCCTTCGTGAACGGTGGCCTGTACCGTGCGCCGCGCTACCTGACCCGCGTGACCACTGCACGCGGCGAAGTGCTGTACGACGCCGGAACGACCCCCGTCAAACCCAAGCGGGTCTGGACACCACAAGTGGCGTATCTGGGCCTGAACATGATTCAGGGCGTGGTGAACGACCTCACCGAGCGCCAAGGTGGGCTGGCGACCAAAGCCAAGTTCGGGGAGTGGCCGGTGGCGGGCAAAACCGGTACCAGTAACGGCCCCAAGGATTTTTGGTTCGTGGGGACGACCCCCCTGTACACCGGAGCCGTCTGGGTAGGCAAGCAGCAGGGCGGTGAAATGCCCATCAACTTCTTTTCCGGCTACGTGAACGCCCCAATCTGGCGGCGCATGATGGAAGTGGCCCACGCGGGCAAAACCGTCACGCAATTCACGGAACCCCCCGGCATTTTGACGGCAGATGCCCCCGACCAGGGTTACTTGCCCGGCGTCAAGATTGCTCTGCTTGACCCCCAGTACCGCGACGCCGCCAATACTCAGATTCAACCCGACGCGCCCTTGCCTACCGTGTACCGCGAAACCACCTACACACCGGGCAGCGAAGACCCCCGCACCGTGATGATCGACATTGACCGCACGACGGGGCGGCTTGCCACCGAATTCACGCCCCCAAATAACATTGTTCAGCGGCGCGTGTACATAGAGGAACTCCCCGGCTACGCGCCCGACCCCAACCCGGCCCCCCTGCGCGATGAGAAGCCCGACCCGGCGGCCCTGAAAGCCGTGAAAGCTCAGTCCAGCACGCTCACACCTACCACACCCTGATTCCTCTCCCCATTGGCGGCCCCCGGATGCACGGTGGGCCGCCTTCATCGCTTGCGGCTCTCATGGCCCGGTCACGCAACGGCAGCGTAGGCGGCGCATCATGGCTCCCATGCGTCACGCCCCCCTACTGACTTTGCTCTTGACTCTGGGGGCAGGCCAGGCCGACGCCCGCGTAAGATTGGGCGACCCGCTCCCGCCTCATCCCTGGACAAGTGCCGCTGACCGTGAAGTGGTCGTGGTCTATTCGCACGACTGCGGCGACTTGGGCGACCTGTGGCAGGCTGTGCTGGACAGCGGATTACCTGTAAGGGCCGTGAACGCCGAAGACATCCCCGCCCCAGCCCCCGCAGGAATCAACCCCTGGCGCGGCGCGGAAGCCACCACCTTTGCCCGCAAGTTGAAAGTCGGAGCCTATCCGACGGTGCTGCTGGTGCAGGGCGGGCGCGTGCTGAATGCCTGGGAGGGGACGTTCCGGGGCGAGTGGTAGAACACTTTGGGATGGAAACTGGGCGATGTAAAAGCGTATAAGGGTCTAGGGTCTGAGGGACTAAGAAGGGCAAAGGCTGTGCCAGATGGAGTTCGCTGAACACAACGCCCGGCCAGAATCTCACCGCACCTCCACCTTAGACCCCTAAACTTGCCCCACTGCCACCCCAACACCCCATGCCGGGACGCCCTGCCCACCCCTTGCCCGTTAAACTGGCCCTATGTTGACTTCCGGCCTGTCTGCCCCAACGGTAGCGGTGGCATTTCTGGCAGGGCTGTTTTCGTTTCTCAGCCCATGCGTGCTGCCGCTGGTGCCCAGTTATCTGGGGGTTATCGGCGGGGCACGCTCTCCGCTGCTGCGGGCGCTGGGGTTCATTCTGGGCTTTGGTCTGGTATTTATGGCGCTGGGAGCGACAGCCAGTAGCCTCGGCGCAGTGCTGGCCCCCCACAAATTCTTGCTGGGGCAGGTGGCCGCTGTGCTCATCATCTTTTTTGGTCTGGTGATGCTGGGCGTCGTGCGCCTGCCCTTCCTGATGCGTGACACCCGCGCCCTGGCCGATGCGGGCGGGTACGGCCCGGTGGCGCTGGGCGCGGCGTTTGCCTTTGGCTGGAGCCCCTGCCTCGGCCCCGCGCTGGGCAGCATTCTGGGCCTCGCCGCCAGCACAGCCAGCCTCGGCCAGGGCGTGGGCTTACTGGCCGCCTACACGCTGGGCCTCGCCGTGCCGTTCCTGCTGGCCGCCCTGCTCTGGAACCGCCTGAACCTGCGCCGCCTGAACCGCTATTCCGGGATTTTTGAGCGCGTGGGCGGCGGTATTCTGGTGGCAGTGGGCCTGCTGATGATCACAGGGCAATTTACGCGGTTGGCCGCATTTTTTTACGGAGTGACGCCGGAATGGCTGAGGATGTAGGGCCAGGGTTGGTGGTGGGTGGATCGTGGATCGTAGGAACAGATGTGAGGCTGTTGGAGTTCTGGACGGCGCCTACACGGATGCAGAATGTCTAGCCCCGCCCCATTCACGATTCACGATTCACCTTCTGCCCTTCCCCACGCCGTTCAGTTGCGCGGAATCTGGCTGCGCCTGGGCCGCGAGGTCATTCTGCGGGGGCTGGATCTGGACATCCCCGCCGGAAGTGGCGTGACCCTGCTGGGCGAAAACGGGGCGGGCAAAACCACGCTGCTGCGCCTGATTTCGTCTGGTCTGAAACCCACACGCGGAGAAGGCCGGGTGCTGGGCTTCGACCTGCGTGATGGGCGTGCTGTGCGCGATTGCGTGCACCTGATGCCTGTAGACGCGGGCCTGTACCCTGACCTGACCGGTGAGGAAAACCTGAATTTTGCCCTCCAGATGCATGCGCTGAAGGGCGACGCAGCCTCGGCCCTGCGCCGGGTGGGGCTGGAGCGGGCGGCGGCGCGGCGGGTGCGCTTCCTGTCGGCGGGAATGCGCAAGAGGCTGGCATTGGCCCGCGCCCATCTGTTGGCCCGCCCGATCACCCTGGTCGACGAACCTTTCGCCAATCTGGACGACGCCGGACGCCAGTTGACGGTAGACCTGTTGGGCGATTTGTCGGGGCGCGGCGTGACCCTGCTGATCGCCGCCCACGAACCGCACTTGGCGCGCCAGGTGGCTCCCCGTGCGCTCCGACTGTCAATGGGCGTACTGAGCGAGGACGATCATGGCGCGTGAGCCGAGCATGGAACGTGGCATGTGGAACGCGATAGAAGAGAGGTCGAATAAGCCCCACACGCCACGATCTGCCCTGGAAACCGTGCTGACGGTGGCAGCCAAAGACCTGCGCGTGGCGGGCCGCACCCGTGACGCGCTGCTGGCGACTGGGTTTTTTGCCGGACTGGTGCTGCTGGTGCTGGGGCTGGCCCTTACTGGGGGCGTGACGCGTTCCGACGATGACGCGGCGGCGTTGGCCTCGGGCGCGGTCTGGACGGCCCTCGCGTTGGCCGCCGCCGTGGGCGCTCAGCGGGCCTTTGCACAGGAGCAGGAAGCCGGGGCGCTGGAGCAACTGACCCTCTACCCGGGGGCGCACGGGGCGCTGTATCTAGGCAAGTTGCTGGGCGTGCTGGGGCCGCTGCTGCTGGTGGCGGCGCTGGCCGTACCGATGGGCCTGATTCTGTTCGGCGCGGCGGGCGCGGGGCGGGCCGTACCCTGGCCTGCGCTGGCGCTCCTGACGGTGTTGGGCGTGCTGGGATTTGCCGCCGGAACCACGTTTTACGGCAGCATCACAGTCAGCCTGCGGGCGCGTGAAGCCCTGCTGCCTGCGCTGGCCTTCCCCATTCTGGTGCCGGTGGTCATTTCTACCGTGAAGGCCACCACCCTGCTACTGCAAACGGGCTGGACGCCGGAAGTAACGGCGTGGGTGGGCTTCTTGGCAGCGTTCGATGTGGGCACGGTGATTCTGGCGACGCTGCTTTTTCCGTATGCGGTGGAGGGATAGGGAGGGTGTGCACCGGGCACTGGTCAGTGGAAAACGAATCCGCCCCAACGCCCTAGACCTTTAGACCCTTAGACAATCCACCCACGATCCTCAACTCCCTGTCCCAGCGCCCTACAATTCCACCCGTGACCCTCTCCGCTGCTTCTATCGACACTGCTTCTACCGACGCCGCCCCCGTAACGCTGGCCCTTGATACTGCCACTCCATTCCTAACGTTGGCGCTGGCGTGGCCGGGCGGCGTGCGTATCTGGTCTGCCGAGGTGGGCCGCGCCCATGCCGAGCGGGTGGCAGGCGCGGTAGCCGAACTTTTTGAAGAGGCGGGCTTGCCGCTGCGGGCAGAGCGAATTGTGATTGGTACGGGGCCGGGATCCTATACGGGCGTGCGGGTGGGTGCAAGTTACGCGCTGGGGCTGGCGCGGGTATGGGGCGCAGAGGTGGTGGGCGTGCCCACGCTAGAGGGGCTGGTGCGCGGGCCAGACGGCGTGAAGCTGTCGGGCGGGGTGGCCGTATCGCTGGATGCCCGGCGCGGCAACGTGTACGGCGCGGTCTACCGATTAGAGGCAGGCGGGGTGGCCGAAGTCCTTCACGCGCCCGAAAAGCAGAGCATGGAAGACTTTCAGAGTCGGGCAGTGGGTCTGCCTCACTTTCATGACGGCGCACCCAGCGGCGAAGCTTTGCTGAGGGCTGGACTGGCGCACGGGCGGACAGACTGGGCCTTGGCCTACCTCTGAATCACACCCGGTACACTGTCCCCGACGCTTTATATTGGCGGCCCTGTAAGTACCGATGTGATATAGATTCCTCAACCTTACTTCTACAATCCCGCCCGAACCTTGGAGAGGTTTCTGACCCGTTGGCTCTGTGCCAGCCCGTCTTTTTGGCAACCGCTTTTACCGGAACAGCGGGGAGGGCAGTGGGGGAGGCGGCATCATCTGACCCATCCTATGAACTGTTGATAGGATTGGTCATCTGTTCTGGGGTTAACCCTGACCCGTTTTGGAGGCTTGACTATGCGAACCACTCTGCGAACCCGTCTTGTTCTGACCACCGCCCTGCTGCTGAGTTCTGCCGCCAGTGCCGCCACCACCACCCTGAATGTCTTCATGGGCAGCCAGCAACGGCCCGAAATCTTTCAACCGCTGTTTGACCGATTTCAGAAGCAAAATCCGAATATTCGAATCAAGATCGAAACGGGCGGGGCCACCAGTGAGGCGCAAAACCAATACCTGACCACCGTGCTGGCCGCCAAAGACAACACGCTGGATATTTTCCTGATCGATGTGGTACGTACCGCGACTTTTGCTGCCGCAGGGTGGGCTGAACCCCTTGACGCCTACGTGCCCAACAAAGACGTGTACCTGAAGGCGTTCCTGGCTGGCCCGGTCAACGCCGCCAGCGTGGGCGGCAAGTTGTACGCCATGCCTGCCTTTACCGACGCGCAATTCCTGTATTACCGCAAGGATTTGTTGGCAAAATACAACGCCAAAGCCCCCAAAACATGGGATGAGCTCGCCGCCACCGCCGCCCGCATTCAGAAGGCCGAGGGCGGCAACTTGCAGGGTTTCAACTTTCAGGGTGCACCCATTGAAGGGACGGTCTGTAACTTTCTGGAAATGACCTGGACGGGCGGCGGCAACGTGAACGACGTGACCAGCCCCGCCGCCAAGCAGGGCCTCGGCTTCTTGGTGAACGCCGTGAAAACCAAGCTGGCCCCCGCCGCCTCCAGCGAAATGAAAACCGACGACAGCCGCCAGCAGTTTCAGGCCGGAAACGTGTTGTTTGGCCTGAACTGGAGCTACGCCTGGGCGCACTTTCAGGGCAGCAGCCCCCAGCCCACCAAAGTCAAGGGGGATGTGGGCGTGACCGCCATTCCCGCCTTCGGCAAAAACAGCACCGCCACCTGCACGGGCGGCTGGCAATGGGCCGTGAGCGCGTACAGCCGCAACAAGGCCGCGAGTGCCAAACTGCTGCAATTTATGGCCAGCAGCGACATCCAGAAGGAAATGGCGATTAAAGGCGCGTACCTGCCCATTCGCAAGAGCCTGTACAACGATGCTGGAGTGGTGGCCGCCAACCCGCATTTCAAGAGCCTGTTCTCCATCGTAACCAAGGCTCGCCCCCGCCCCATTACTGCCAACTACCCCCGCGTCAGCGAGATTATTCGCAACAACGTGTCGGCTGCGGTGGCCGGAAGCAAGACCGTGGACGCTGCGCTGGCCGATATGCAGCGGGATCTGGAGCCACTCCTCAAATAAGGGCGCTTGTCTAAGGATCGAGGGTCTAAGGGACTAAGAAGAGATGCTTCTGGGGGCGGTTGAAGTTGGCGTTGCAAGGTGAACCCCCCGTTGCTCCGCAACGCCTCCCCTTAAGGGGAGGACAACTGCCCCCTGTTTTACCCTTAGACCCTCGACTCTTAGACCTCGAGACCCTTAGACGCCCCACCAAGCAATCTAAATCGATTTACCTCCACCTTAAAGCGAGGTCTGTGTATGGCTCTCCCCTCTCAATCCACCTCGCTTCCAGCCAAGCCTCACCGTTTTCGCCGGGAGCCTTCAGAGGGCTGGCTGGCCGTGATGTTGCTGGCCCCCGCTGCGCTGCTGCTGTGCGGCATCCTGCTGTTCCCCATGATCACCACCCTGCGCGACAGCCTGTTCGTGAACAAACTGACCGAACCGGGACTGGGCACGCCGTTTGTAGGTTTCCAGCAATACGTGCAGATGTTCGGTGATCCCCGCTTTGGGCAGGCGCTCCGCAACACCCTGTTTTTCGGCGTTCTGACCGTCGTCGGTTCCTTTCTAGTGGGCATTCCGATGGCATTGGCCGCCCATACGCCCAGCCGGTTGCGTGGGCTGGCGCGGGTGGCCTTGCTGCTGCCCTGGGCCATGCCACCCGTGATTACCGGTCTGATTTTCGCGTGGTTGTTCAACGGTCAATACGGCGTGTTCAACGACCTGTTGGTTCGCACAGGCATCATTCAGGAACCGCTGCGCTGGCTGTCTACGCCGGGGCTGGCGGTAGCAGCGATGGTCATCACGATTGTCTGGAAAACCAGTTCCTTCGTGGCCCTGATCGTGCTGGGCGGCCTGCAGGGCATTCCCCGCGAACTCACCGAGGCCGCCGATGTAGACGGCGCGACGCGGGTGCAGTCGTTCTTCCGCATCATTTTGCCCATGCTGGCCCCCAGCCTCGCGGTGGCCTTCATCTTCCGGTCTATCAGCGCCGTGCAGGTCTTCGATATTCCCTACACCTTCATTCAGCAGGCTCCGGCGCAGGGCTTGTTGGAAACATTGGGCGTGTATATCTACCGCACCTCTATCGAGTTCTTGGACTTCGGCTATGCGGCGACCCTGAGCGTGGCGCTGTTTGCCGTGAGTTTGGCCGTAACTGCCGTGTACGTGCGCTTTGTGCGCGGGGGGGACTGAGATGGAAGACGCACCCCCACGCCTGACCCCACTGGAACGGGCGGGCCGCTGGCTGGGCCTCAGCGCCCTGATCATCGGCGGGTTTTTTCCCTTCATCTGGATGGTACTGACGTCCATTAAAACCGAAGGTGAGTTGCAGAAATTCCCGGTGCAATATCTGCCAAGTGCACTGAATTTCGCCAATTACGCGCAGGTCTTTACCGAGCAGCCCTTCGCCCGCTTTTTCTTCAATTCCCTGACCGTCAGTTTGCTCAGTACCGTGCTGGCCATCGTGGTGGCCGCGCCCGCCGCCTACGCCTTATCCCGCCTGAATATCCGAGGCCGGGGCGTGCTGCTGACTGTCGTGGTGGCCTTTTCCATGTTTCCGGTGGTCAGTCTGCTGGTGCCCCTCTTCCGCCTGATGCGCGGCGCATCGCTGCTCAACTCGTATCCAGCGCTGATTTTGCCCTACGCGGCGCTGAGCCTGCCCGTAGCCATTCTGACGCTGGTGGCCTTCTTCAGTTCCATTCCCCGTGACCTCGAAGCGGCGGCGATGGTGGACGGTTCCACCCGTTTTGGCGCACTGACCCGCGTGGTGCTGCCCCTTTCGGCTCCCGGTGTCGTTACTGCCGCGCTGCTGGTCTTCGTCAATTCCTGGAATGAATTTCTGCTGGCCCTCAGCTTCAACACCCGCCTGAGCATGCGAACCGTGTCGGTGGGCGTCACGCTGTATCAGGGCGAATTCGCCTTTCCGTGGCCGCTGATCGCCGCCGCTGTGGTCATTGCCACTGTGCCCATCGTGGTGCTGATCGCCGTGTTCCAGAAACGCTTTGTGGCCGGGTTGACGGCGGGCGGGGTAAAGGCCTGAAGCAGTCATAGACGGGAAATGGGAAGGAGAAGGACACAACAGCAGTTGATTCTCTTTTCCCTCCTCTGGTTTACTCTGATCAATCCATAGCCTGACTTGCCTGTTCCGGCCACCACTTTCTAGTCACCGAGGTGCCCATGACCCAACCTTCCCAGTCCGAATTCCTGTGGTTTCTGCAACTCTCACGCGACGGCGAATTTATAGGCACCCGCGAGAAGCCGCCACGTAAGCCCACGCTGCCCTACATTTCCAGCTTGATCGAGACGGCGGGTGAGGCCGGGTTCGACGCTCTGCTGACCGCCACCAACTACCACTCCGAGCATGAAAACTACACGGCGGCAGTGGCAGCATTGGCCCGAACTGCTGCCACCGATCCGGCGCTCCTGATCGCGGTGCGGCCCGGTATGTTTCATCCGGCCATGTACGCCAAGATGCTGGCGACCCTGCAAAACCTGTTTCCGGGGCGGGTGCGCCTGAACATCGTGACCGGAAGTAGTCCCGCCGAAAATGCCATGTACGGCGACAATGAGAATCACGCCCGCCGCTATGAGCGCACCCGCGAATTTATGACGATCTTGCGCCAGTTGTGGACGCAGCTGCCGCCGCAGTCGTTCACATCCGACCTGTATTCCTTTGAGAAGGCCGTCCTAGACCCCGCCCCCGTGCAGCCGATTCCGCTGTATTTTGGCGGCGCGTCTCCGGTGGCGCAGAGAATTGCCGCCGATCTGGCCGACGTGTACCTGATGTGGGGCGAGCGAGAAGACATGCTGGCCGAGCGTATGACGCAGATGCGGGCGCTGGAGGAACAGACCGGACGCAAACTTCGCTACGGCCTGCGAACCCACGTGATCGTGAGGGAAACCGAGGCCGAGGCCCGCGCCGCCGCCGAACGCCTGATCAGCCGGGTTGACCCAGCGGTGCGGGCAGCGTTCGTGGCGAGTTATGCCCATGTAGACGGCGTGGGTCAGCAGCGCCAGATAGAAATGCTGTCGGGCGTGGGCGACGACTTGATGGTGGAACCGGGTCTGTGGGCCGGCGTGGGCATGGCCCGCAGCGGTGTTGGCGTGGCCCTGATCGGCAGCCCGGAACAGGTGGCCGCCAAAATCCGCCGCTACGAGGACATGGGCTTCAGCTCGTTTATTTTCAGCGGGTATCCGCACTTAGAGGAATCCCGGCGCTTCGGCGAACTGGTGATGCCGCTGCTGAAGGGCAGGGCCGAAGAACTGCGCGTGATTCATAGCGACGAGGTTGCGCCTGTAGCGTAGGAAAACTGGCAGCAAAAACGGCGGTGGCTAAGGCTTCCGCCGTTTTCATGTCCCTTCCAAGCGCCTTGCATTTGCTTAGACGCCGTACTACTATGCAAGACAACTCACAATCTTCGGCTTGGGCTGACCGGACTGAACCGCCAGTGGTCTGACTCTGCCCGCACAGAGTGCAAACGAGTCGGTATAGGCTCTGGCTGTGCTGTTCCATCACACTCAAGGCAGTCTGAAATTCTTGCCGCCACACCATCCACCTGCGCCCTCTCCCCCTTCTTCTGGACGGTGACTGTGACCCAGACCAACACTTCTTCTGCCGCTTCCCTTTCCTCTGCCCCGCCGGCGCTGCGGTTACGCGGTATCACCAAGCGGTTTCCGGGCGTGGTCGCCAACGACAGCGTAGACCTGACCGTAGACGCGGGCGAAGTCCTGGCCCTGCTCGGCGAGAACGGCGCGGGCAAAAGCACCCTGATCTCCATTCTGTACGGCCTCTATCAGCCCGATGAAGGCACGGTGGAACTGCGCGGACAGCCCGTGCGCGTGACCAGTCCGGCGCAGGCGCTGAAGCTGGGGATTGGTTTGGTGCCGCAACATCCGCTGCTCGTGGCGCGGCATACGGTGGCCGAAAACCTGGCGCTCGGCGGGGGCAGCGGCCTGTTTCCGGCGCGGGGAGTGGCCGGGCGGGTGCGCGAACTGTCGGGCAAGTACGGGCTGGAAGTGAATCCGCAGGCCCGCGTGTCCGACCTGTCGCCCGGAGAAAAACAGCGGGTAGAAATCGTGCGGGCGCTGATGCGGGGGGCGCAAGTCCTGATTCTGGACGAGCCGACCAGCGTCCTGACCCCGCAGGAAGCCGACGCCCTCTTCCGCGTCATGCGCGAACTGAAGGCCGATGGGCGCAGCCTGATTTTCATCTCTCATAAGCTGGATGAAGTGCTGGCGGTGGCCGACCGCGTAACCGTGCTGCGGCGCGGCAAAGTGGTGGGTGGGCGCGATACGGCGGGCGCGACCCGCGAGGACTTGGCCGAGATGATGGTGGGCCGCAGCGTGGACTTTACCCGTAAACGCATGGTTGGTACGAAGCTGGAAACGCCGTTGCTGACGGTGCGGAACCTCACGGCAATGGGCGCACGCGGCCTGCCCGCCCTGCGTGGCGTGAGCTTTGAGTTACGGGTGGGCGAGGTGCTGGGCGTGGCTGGAATCGCGGGCAACGGCCAGAGCGAACTGGTGGAGGTGCTGGCCGGACTGCACGCCTCGGCGGGAGAGGTGACGCTGGCGGGGCACCCCCTGACCGGAAACGCCGACGAGCGCTTTCGCGGCGGCGTGGCCCACATCCCCGAAGACCGGATTCATTCCGGCACCGTGCCCACCATGACAGTGGCCGAGAATCTGGCCCTGCGCGATTATGCGCGTGCGCCACTGGCAAGGGGACTGGCCCGCGACCTCGCCGCCACCGATGCACGGGCGCGGCAGGATGTGGAAGCCTACGCGGTGGCGACTCCCGGCATTCACACCCCCAGCCGACTCCTCAGTGGCGGCAACATCCAGAAGCTGATTTTGGCGCGGGAACTGAACGGTTCGCCCAAGCTGATTCTGGCGGTTCACCCGACCTATGGGCTGGACATCGGGGCCACCGATCAGGTACACCGCGTGCTGCTGGAACGCACCGAGGGCGGCGCGGGCGTGCTGCTGGTCAGCGAGGATTTGGATGAATTGCTGAGCCTGTCTGACCGAATCGGTGTGATGGTGGGCGGCGAGTTGCGCGGGCCGTTCCCGGTGGCCGAAGTGACGCGGGAATCGTTGGGCCTAATGATGGGCGGGGCGCATCCAACGGTGATTCCGGGTGCAGATCAGGGAGTCGTGGCGTGAGATTTACGGCCCTGTCTGCCCCGTCTGCCGCCCGCGCCGCGTGGGTCACGTTGGCCGCCGTCGTCGTGGCGCTGCTGCTGTGCGCTCTGATTTTCGTGTTTTACGGCGTCAGCCCCGGCACGGTCTACGGCACCATGCTGCGCGGCACGCTGGGCGATTCCACCGGGCTGGCCGAGGTTGCCCGTCGCACCATTCCCCTGCTGCTGATCGGGTCTGGGCTGGCACTGGCCTTCCGCGCCCAATTCTTCAACATCGGGGCAGAAGGGCAGGTGCTGTTGGGCGCGGTCTTCGCGGCAGGCACGGGGCTATTTGTGCCCTTGCCAGGAGTCTTATTGCTGCCCGCCATGTTCATCATGGGCGCGGTGGGCGGCGGGCTGTGGGCCGGAATCGCCGCGTGGCTGCGCCGCCTGAACGTAAACGAGATTCTGAGTACCCTGATGCTGAATTACATCGCCGTCGCGGTGGTGACGTACCTGATCGCGGGGCCGTGGAAGGGCAAAGAGGTTCGCGGCTACATCTATACCGACCTGTTTCCCGAAAACGGATTTCTGGCCGTGGTTCCCGGCACGCAGGTGCATTGGCCCACGCTGGTATTGGGCGTGGCGGGCGCACTGGCGCTGCAATGGGTGCTGAGCCGCTCTACGTTCGGCTACGCGCTGCGCGTGGTGGGCGAAAACCCCGGCGCGGCGCGGTACGCGGGCCTGAGTGCGGGCCGGGTGGCAACCACGGTGGCCCTGATCACGGGCGGTATGGCGGGCCTGGCAGGTGCGGGAGAGGTGGCGGGCATCCATCACCGCCTGCTGGAAGCCGGACAGATCAGCCTCGGCTACGGCTTTACCGCCGTCATCGTGGCGTGGCTGGCACGTGGCAACCCGGCACTGTGCCTGATTACCGCGCCTGTGATGGCCATTATTCTGGCGGGCGGTGACCTGCTCAAGATTGACCTGAATATGCCCTTCCGGGTGGTGGACGTGTTCAGCGGCGTGATTTTGCTGTGCCTGATCAGTTCCGAGGTGTTTATTCGCAACCGGGTGACGTGGGGAACGGGCCGGACTGTGGGGAGGAAAGCCAATGGATAACGTATTTATAGAAGCGCTGGTGCGGGCGCTGGCAGTGGGTACGCCGCTGCTGCTTGCCAGCCTCGGCGCCATTCTGAACGAGCGGGGCGGCGTGGTGAACCTCGGCGTGGAAGGCATGATGGCGGTAGGCGCACTGGCGGCCTTCGCGGTGGCCGTCGCGCCGGGGGGGAACCTGTGGCTGGCCGTGCTGGCGGCGGCGGCGGCGGGTGCACTATTGGCCTCGCTGCATGCCTTTGCCACCGTGACCTTGCGGGCCAACCAGTTTGTGAGCGGGCTGGCACTGGCCCTGCTGGGCACAGGCGCGGCGGGCTTGCTGGGCAAACGCTACGAGGGCGCGCCCCTGTTCAACAAAGTTCCCGACTGGAATCTGGCCGGATTCGTCATCAGCCCATTTACGGTCTTCGCCTTGCTGCTGGCGGGTGCTTTGGCCTTTTACCTCAACTCCACTCGCTCCGGCCTCACGCTGCGTTCGGTGGGAGAAAACCCTGCCGCCGCCGACGTGTTGGGAGTGAACGTGGGCCGGGTTCGCACAGGAGCGGTGCTGGCCGGGGGCGCGTTGGCGGGCGTGGCCGGAGCTTTTCTGGCCCTCAGCTACCGCGCGTCGTGGGCCGACAACATGACCGCGGGGTTGGGCTGGATCGCTGTCGCATTGGTGATTTTTGTGGGCTGGCGACCTCTGCGCGCCATCCTGGGAGCCCTGTTTTTCGGCGTGCTGTACTATCTGCAATTCCGGCTTCAGGGCAACAGCCCCATTCCCACTGAGGTCTTTTCGGCCATGCCCTTCGTGTTGGTGCTGGTGGTGCTGGCGTTGGCAGGCCTGCGCGGGCAACAGGGCGATGCTCCGGCAGGGCTGGGGCGGGCGTATGTGCGGGGAGAAAGGTAAGAGACTGTCTGGAAAGGCAGGGATCAGAGAGAAACTGCGGTTGGCTGGGCAAAAACAGTGAGTCTGCGAATCATACAACGAATGAAAGCCAGGAAAATAAAGGCTTCGGTGGTCTGGGGCAGCAGGTCATATTCACGGTTGAGTCGACGGTCAAAGGACAGCCAGGCGAAGCTGCGCTCCACGACCCAACGCTTCTTGATGACCACGAAGCCACGGTGGCCACGAAAAGTTTTGATCTGCTCCTCCGTCAGTTTCTGCCCCTCTGGGAGCCAATACCCCCGGGTATTGGCATCGGAGCGCTGAGAAGGTCTCTACGGTGTCGCCGAGGGTCGTTTTGACCCAGCCCTCCCATTTGCCTGTGATCTCCACCGTCGGCGAACAGATGGAGCTTCATCTGGGGCTGGTTCTGGCGCAACTCCTGCAGGAGTTGCTGGCTGCCTTCCCGATCGGTGATCTTCGCGGGCAAGACCTTGACCCCCAGCAGCACGCCCTGAGGATCAACGATCAGGTGATGCTTTCGTCCGTTGACTTTCTTGCCCCCGTCGTACCCTCGGACCCCCCTTGTTGCGAGGTCTTCACGCTCCTCGAATCGACGATCCCCGCTGTGGGCACCGCATGGCGTCCCACAGCCTCTCGCGTGCGGACGCGGAGCGTGTCATGGACGCGCGCCCACAGGCCATTTTTGTTCCACTGTTGAACATAATCGTAGACCGTTTTCCAGTGCGGGAAGTCGGCGGGCAACATGCGCCACGACACGCCACCGCGTTTCACGTACAAGATGGCGTCGACGATGTCACGGCGAGCGAGGTGAGCAGGCCGTCCGCCAAGTCGTGGGGCAGGGATCAGTGGGCCGAGAATGACCCACTCTTCATCGCTGGTGTCGCTGGGGTAGGTGGGTCGCCGCGTCATTAAAAAAGAGTATCCTACAGGCCATTCCCCAACCAGCACGCTTTCCAGACAGTCTCTAACAGCAGGATCGTGAAGTATGGAACGTGGATCGTGGGGCAACAGCCAAACCACGATCCACGTTCTACGATCACACCTTTTTTTCTACGGTGGCAAAATCGACTTGCTAGAATCCAGTCATCATGGCTCGCCAACACCGTCGTCATGCACCAGACCGAGAGGAAACGCTTCACCGATTGACTCCAGTGTGCCCGGTCTGCGGCGCCGCTGCGCCGCTAGATTACCACAACAGTCGGTCGGTGGTGGGGATGCAGGAGCAGGTGAGGTACACCCTCAAAATTCGCCGCTGTCGGAATGAGGCATGTGAGTGGTTCCGCAAACCCCTGCGCCCTGAAGCGGAAGGGCGTCTGGCCCTCCCATACAGCGAGTACGGTTTTGATGTCCTGACATTTATTGGGCGGGAACGCTTCGCGTTCCACCGCACTGTCCCAGAAATCCATACCCTGTTGTCGCAGCAGCGGGTGGAGATCAGTCAACGTCAGGTCACTCATCTGATCGCCCGGTACGAGGAATTGCTGGCGTCCAAACTGATGGATCCGAATCACTGGCAGGCCAAGCGACAACAGCAAGGTCGGGTGATCCTCAGCCTCGATGGGTTACAGCCTGATGTCGGTCACGACGTGCTGTGGCTGATCCGGGAGGTGCTTTCAGGAGAAATTCTGTTGGCTCGTCCCCTGGTGACGAGTTCGGAAGACGACCTCGCGGCGCTGCTGACGGAAGTCAAGGAGGCGCTCGGTGAGCGTCTCCCGGTCGTTGGCGTCATCAGCGATGGACAGCGAGCGATTCGCCTGGCGATCCAACGGGTCTTTCCAGGGGTTCCCCATCAGTTGTGTCAGTTCCATTCGTTGCGAGAGGCCGCCCGGCCTCTCCTGGACGTCGACCGTCATGCCAAAGTACAACTGAAAAAGCGTCTGCGAGGGATCAAAAAGATTGAATCTGCACTGGAAGCGCGCCAAGACCCCCAGGCACGAGTGCGGCTCAACTAGGCCCTGACCGTCAGAAGCGCCTTGACGGATGACGGGCGTCCGCCCTTGGTCGCCAGCGGGTTGCGGCTCCAAGAACGAATCCGTCACATTCACAACTCGCTGGAGCGCCTTGAACAGGCGCCCCAGAAAAAAGGGGGCGTCAAACCGACCAAGACCTGAGTCGTCTGAAGCGACATCTTCAGCAGGCTCTTCAGGAAGAGGGTCAACCTTGGGAGGCCCTCAGTCAAGCGCATAACGGAGTTATGCGTGTGGCACAAGTCCTTCAAAATCTCGGTGAAGACGAGGCACACATCGTTCAGCAACAGTTTCAACGCGTGCTCTCCCACATCCAATGTCAGCAACACACTCTGCCTCAGGTCTCGAATGCGCTGGCACACTTTGTCAAGGTGTTGAAGGCTCAACAGGACTGGCTCTTTCATTGCTACCGTGTGCCGGGATTGCCCCGAACGAACAATGCCCTCAAACAGTATTTTGGCTCGTCCAAGCGCTACGAACGCCGTGTCAGTGGCCAGAAATCAGCTTCACCGAGTCTGGTGATTCGTGGACACGTCCGCAAGACCTTCAACCGACGAAGGTGGAACAGTGGCGTGCAGTACGTCGAGAACTGGAACGCCGTCACGAAACCCGCCGGCTGCAGTCACGGTTTCGGCGAACGCCCCAGACTTGCCTTGCTCAACTTGAGGCCGACTGGAACAAGCTGATTTCGCCACCGTAGTTTTTTTTCGCTACCCACTAACCCCTGACCGCCGCGCCTTTTTCCTGCCCAGCAACCGCAGTGCAAACAGCCCCGCAATGACCAACGCAGCAATCAGCGGCGGCGTGTGATCCTGCTTCACGCCCCACCAGTAATGCAGCGCTCCCAAACTCACGGCTCCATACGCAAGCTGATGCAGACGCGTCCAGCGGGCAAAGCCCAGGCGCTTCACCGATCTGGGCGTGCTGGTCAGAGCCAATGGCACCATCAGCAGCAGGGCGGTAAAGCCTGCGGTCACGAAGGGACGCTTGACCACATCCTCAGCCACCGTGGACAGCGTGAAGCCCTGATCGAACAGGTAGATCAGGAAGTGCAGGACACCGTAGCCGAACGCCAGCAGGCCCAGGCTTTTGCGAATGCGGGCGGGCCACGTCCAGCCCTTGCCGCCTGCCACCCCCAGCCGCGCCGTGACCAAGCGCAGAGGCGTTGTAGCCAGCGATAAGATCAGCAAAACCAGACACAGCAGCCCGGTTTGCAGTTCGGCCCGCTGCACGGGGTTTGCGCCCAGTGCACCCGTGTAGGCATCCCAGATCAGGACGGCAAGTGGGAGTGCGCTGCCCAACGTGACGGCGGGAACCAGCCATCCCAGGGGCTTGGATGTGATGCGTTTGGACGAAGTGCGCCGGGCTGGGGTTGTGGAGGGTTCAGACATAGGTTTGCTCACGCCTCGCCCTGCGGCATCAGTAGAACTTCTTCAAATCCATGCCCTTGTACAGGCCCGCCACCTGCTCGGCGTACCCATTGAAGGGCAGGGTTTTGCGGCGGCTCAGGTCGCCAATCCGGCGCTCGGTGGCCTGACTCCAGCGGGGGTGCGGCACGGCGGGATTCACGTTGGCAAAAAAGCCGTATTCGTCGGGCGCGGCGATGCTCCAGGTGGTCTTGGGCTGCTTTTCCGTCAGCGTAATCCGTACGATGGACTTGATGCTCTTGAAGCCGTACTTCCACGGCACGGCCAGCCGCAGCGGTGCACCGTTTTGACCGGGCAGCACGCGGCCTTGCAGCCCCACCGCCATAAATGCCAGGGGATGCAGGGCTTCGTCCAGCCGCAGGCCCTCTACATAGGGCCAGTCTAGGACGCGGGTGCGCTGGCCGGGAAACTGCTTGGGGTCGTTCAGGGCCGTGAACTGCACGTATTTGGCCTTGCCCGTCGGCTCCATGCGCCGGATCAGGGCGGCCAGCGGAAAGCCCAGCCACGGCATCACCATCGACCAGCCTTCCACGCAGCGCATCCGGTAAATGCGGTCTTCGAGGGGGAACCACGATTGCAAGGTGTCTATATCCACGGTCTGCGGCTTGCGAACCTCACCGTCTATTTTGACTGTCCACGGGCGCACTTTCAGCGATCCGGCGAGGCGGGCGGGATCGGCCTTGTCGGTGCCGAATTCGTAAAAGTTGTTGTAGCTGGTGGCCTGCGCGTAGGGCGTGACGGGTTCGCTGGTGTCGTAGGGGCCGAGTGGACGGCGCACCTGCCCCTGTGCCAAATCCCCGAACTCGCCGGGAGCAGCCTCGGCAGCGGCTCCGGGCCTGCGCGTCAGCAATTCCAGGCCGCCGCCCAACGCTGCCGCCGTGCCCGTAAACAACGCCGCAGACC
Organism: Deinococcus sp. QL22; assembly: GCF_023370075.1. Taxonomy (NCBI): domain Bacteria; kingdom Thermotogati; phylum Deinococcota; class Deinococci; order Deinococcales; family Deinococcaceae; genus Deinococcus; species Deinococcus sp. QL22. The sequence goes on along the minus strand of NZ_CP097149.1, from coordinate 2,493,314 downwards.
GCAAAAACTCCCGGCGCGGGTTGACGATGCGGGACGGGCTTTCTGGGGGGGATTGATCGTCGTTGGGCAGGTCGTCACGGTTATGGTCGGGGGGCAAGATGGTCATAAATTCTCCTTGGGTGGGCACAGTGTTGGGGGCAATGACAGGCTTACTCAGCTATACGCAATCTGAGCGCAAACGGTTCACTTTTCCGCAGGATCGGCGGGAATTGGGTGCAGGTTCGGGCGGCGGGAAGTGAGTCGTGAACTCTACACAGTTTGAGCTGCCGCTACTCAAGCACTTGTCACAAGGTCAAAGCGATGATCGTGGTTCTGGTTATTCGCTCCCCTTAAGGGGGCTGGCTGCTAAGCAGACTGGGGGTTTACACGCGGCATTGGAAGGCGAACCCCCCCGTTGCTCTCGCAACGAATCCCCCCTTGGAGGGGAGAACAAAAAATTTGCGCTCACCTTGACTGATACAGCCCCCAGTCTGCCGGCTAGCTTGGCCGCGTCCAGACCCTATCTGCCCCACCCCGCCACCCCCACCGCCGCGCCGTGAAACAATCGGGCACGTGAGCGTTGTCATCTTGGATTTCGGCAGTCAATTTACCCGCCTGATCGCGCGGCGATTCCGTGAGCTGGGGGCGTATTCGGTCATCTTGCCCGGTACGGCCAGCCTAGAGCGGATCGCGCAGGAGAACCCGCAGGGCATCGTGCTGTCGGGCGGCCCCAGCAGCGTGTACGACGAGGCGGCTCCCCGTCCGGCGGCGGGCGTGCTTGACCTGCCTGTGCCCATTTTAGGCGTGTGTTACGGCATGCAGTTTTTGGCGCAGCAGGCGGGCGGCACGGTGGCGCGGGCGGGCAGACGTGAGTACGGCAAGGCCGATCTGACCCGCTACGGCGGCCAACTGTTCGAGGGGATCGCGGGCGAATTCGTGGCGTGGATGAGCCACAGCGACTCGGTCACGGCGCTGCCCGCTGGCTACGAGGTGGTGGCCGAAACGCTGGATACTCCCGTTACCGCCATCGAGAACAATGAAACTCGGCGCTACGGCGTGCAGTTTCACCCCGAAGTCGTGCATACGCCCAAAGGCGGGCAATTGCTGGCCAACTTCCTCAGCATTTGCGGAATTAAGCGTGACTGGAACGCCGAACACATCGTGGAAGACCTGATTGACGGTGTACGGGCGCAGGTAGGCGACGGGCGGGTGCTGCTGGCGATCAGCGGCGGTGTGGATTCCAGCACGCTGGGACTGCTGCTGGCGCGGGCGGTGGGCGAGAAGCTGACGGCGGTGTTTATCGATCATGGCCTGCTGCGATTGGGCGAGCGCGAACAGGTGGAAGCCGCGCTGCTGCCTCTCGGCGTGAACCTGATTACCGTGGATGCCCGTACCGAATTTATGGGCGCACTGCACGGCGTCTCTGACCCGGAGCAAAAGCGCAAGATCATTGGCCGCGAATTTATCCGGGCCTTCGAGCGTGAAGCCCGCATTCACGGTCCCTTCGACTACTTGGCGCAGGGAACTCTATATCCCGACGTGATCGAGAGCGCGGGCGGCCTGCATTCCGAGAAATCGGGCGCGGCCAACATCAAGAGCCATCACAACGTGGGCGGCCTGCCCGACGATCTGGCCTTCAAGCTGGTAGAACCCTTCCGCACGCTGTTCAAGGACGAAGTGCGCGAAATTGCCCGCCTGCTGGGGCTGCCCGAACACATCCGCATGCGTCACCCCTTCCCCGGCCCCGGCCTCGCCATCCGCGTCATCGGGGCAATTACCGAAGAAAAGCTGGACATTTTGCGGCGCGTGGATGACATCTTTATTTCTGGCCTGCGCGAATTTGGGCTGTACGACGGCTGCTCTCAGGCGCTCGCCATCCTGACGCCGATTCAGTCGGTGGGCGTGATGGGCGACGAGCGCACCTACAGCTACACGGCGGCGCTTCGGGCCGTGACCACCGACGACTTTATGACCGCCGAGTGGGCCCGCCTGCCCTACGACTTTCTGGCCACCATGAGCAACCGCATCGTGAACCACGTCCATGAGATCAACCGCGTGGTGTACGACATTACGGGCAAGCCGCCCGCGACCATCGAATGGGAATGAGGCTGTCCGAAGCCACACGAGGTTGACTTTGTCGCCCTGCTGGATATGCCATTATCCGGCCTTGTGACGGCTCTTTCCGCAGACCTCCTCTCCCGTGAAGGCGTACAGATCAGGCGCATGTACGCCAACGTGTTTTTGCTTTCCAGCCCTCAGGGACGGGTGATAGTAGATAGCGGGGCGCTGCCTTACGCCCCAGCCTATGCCCGTCTCCTGCGCCAATTTCGGCCCGATGCAGTGCTGGTCACCCATGCCCATGTAGACCACGCAGGCGGGGCATTTGTGGCGGCGCGGTCAGGTCTACCTGTACTGGCGCATCCGCTGGAACACGCCCAACTGACTGGCCAGCGCCACGAACTACCCTATCCAGCGGGCAATCCGCAGCTGGGGGCCATCATTTCGCGGCTACATCCCAAAGTGCCCGCCCATGCGCTGACTGCCGTGGATGCAGGTCAAGACGTTCTAGGCTGGGAAGTGTTGCACCTGCCTGGACATTCGCACGGCCAGATTGGGCTGCTCAGAAACGGCGTGCTGATCGCCGCCGACGCCGTTTTATCGGCGCCCGATGGCAGGGGCGGCATGCGGGCGGCCCTGCCCCACGCGCCCTACAACGCCGATCATGCACAGGCACTCCAGACCATCAAACATATTGCAGACATGGACTTGCGGCTCATCCTGCCGGGGCACGGCGGGCCGCTGACGCCGGAGCAGGTGCGGGAGAGGGCGGAGAGGCCTACCTAGACCGTGGCAAAAGAGCGGGTGGGAGACAGCATCAAAGCCTCCCACCCGCTCTTTTAAGTTGTCCTAGTGTCTAGCGCTTAGGCTCACTTCGGCTCGTCGGCCACCTGACCCGCCACGCCGGGGGCCACCCAGCTCATGTTGTTCAGTTCTCCAATGGTACTGACTTTGCCTGCTTTTACGCGCACAACGCCGTTGCGGTCTTTAATGGGGCCAGTAAAGGGGTCGAATTTGCCGCCCTTCTCCATGTCGGCTTTCAGGGCCATCACGCGGTCGTACACGCTGACCTGTTTGCCGTTCACGGTCATCTTGGCGGCCTTCAGCTGGGGCACCCACTTGGGATTGATCGCCATGCCGTCCTGTGCGCCGAGTTCCACCGAGCCGCCGCGCAGGAGGTTCCAGTAGTCCACGTTCTGAAGGTTCTTGGTGGTGTAAGTTTTATTCCGCACTTTGGTCAGGAAGTCGATGTAAATGCGCTCCCAGTGAACGAGTTGGCCGCTGACCACGTAATCGGGGGCGAACTTGTACATGGGGCTGTAGTGTCCAAACGAAGGCACTTTGCGTGAGGCGGCAGTCTGCACCACCGTCGCAGTGTCTTCGGTAAAGGCCAGTGCGTCGTTGCCCTCGCTGATCAGGGCTTCGGCGGCTTCGCGGGCCTTGTTCGGGTCGACCCACGCATTGATCCACTTCACGTTGACGACCGCGCGGGGGTTGACTGCGCGTGCGCCGAGGGCAAAGGCGCTGATATGGCGCTTGAGTTCCGGAATGGGGAACGCGGCCACGTAGCCGAGTTTGCCCGTTTTGCTCAGGGCAGCGGCCATCATGCCGTTCAGGTAATAAATCTGGTAAAAGTCGGCCATGTAGGTCGCCATGTTGGGCGCACGCTTAAAGCCGCTGGTGTGGGCAAAAATCACGTTGGGATACTTCTTGGCCGCTTCCAGGGTCTGATCCATAAAGCCGAAGCTGGTGGTGAAAATGACCTGACACTTGTCCTTCACGAGACGGTCTATGACGGGCGTGGCCTGGCCCTCTGGCACACTTTCCACGTACTTGGTTTCCAGCCAGGGCAACGCCTTTTCGGTCTTTTTGCGGGCCTCGTCGTGCGCGTAGCTCCAGCCGATGTCGCCCACTGGCCCCACGTAGATAAAGCAGGCCTTGAGTTTGGCCGCAGTCTGGGCCTGTGCAGCGGGGCTGGCTGCCGTGCCGAGCAGGGCCAACGTCACGGGAACAGTGGCGGCCAGCATGGACAGTTTCAGTATGGGTTTCTTCATGAACATCCTCCGGGGAAGGGGCGCGCGGTGATCTGAGGACAGCAGTAATCTGAGGAAAACACAGCGGAATGGAGCGGGGAGGCAACCTGACGCAGGTTCAACCGAGAAATCTTAAATCTGCCTTCATTCTATGCAAATTGTCAGGGCGTGGTCTGACGCCTGACTCACAGACCTCTGACTCTGGGCAGGTTGATGAAGCGGCGGCAAGAACGCTCAAGGCCCCAAATCGATGCGGACAGGTTGCGAAGTAGGGGCAGTCACGCTGAGGGTGCCGGGCGCGTAGCCATCGGCGGCCACGCGCAGGCGATACATACCGCGCACAGGCAGATTGACCGGGCCGGGAGCCACGCCCACGTCCTGTCCGGGCGTCAGGTTCGCCCCGTCCGGCGCTTCTAACACCGTGAGGCGGGCGGTGACTCCGGCTGCGCCCTGCACAGTAAAACGCACGGTGCAGCAGGGAACTTCGGCGGCAGGTTGGTCGGCATTCGGGAGGGTCAGGAAGGCCCAGACTGCGCCGCCCAGGAGCACAATGGCCGCCAGCAAGGGCAGCAGCCAACGTGGAGCCAGAGCACGGGAGCGGGCCTGGGCCGCTTTGCCGGGCGCTCTCACCACGCGCCAGGAGTCGTCCTCGGCCCAGCCAATTCGGATCGGTTCGCCCTGAGTGCGGCGGCCGGGCAGGCGGCCCACTTCCTGTGTTGTCCGTGGCTGCCCCGCCCTGTGCTCTGGCTCCTCCGGGGACTCGGGGGGCAACGGCGCACGGCGCATAGAGGCTGGCACCCTTTCTACATTTACGGAAGTAGGAAAACGCGGCCCCGTGCCCTCGGTGGGCTGGCTTGCGGCCACTGCATTCGGCAGGTTCGGCAGATCATCAAACTCGATTTGCACCACCGCAGGCTGCGCCGCTTCTCGCTCTCGGCGGGCGGCAGCTTTGCGCTCAGCGGCGGCCCGGCTGTCCTGCATGGCCTGTGCGCGGCGTTCGTCGTTCTGGCGTTTGCGGCGTTCCTGAGGCGTTTCTGCCACACCGGGAGGCGCGTTGGAGTAAGCCGATACAGGCGACACAGCAGGCAGACTGGGGGGCGATTCCGGGGGAGCAGCGGGCCGCACCGCTATAATGGTGACGCCAGAGTCGGGGACATCCGAACTGTCGGAACTGGGCTGGCCCAGACTCGGCTGGGTGAGGTCAATCTGGATGACCGGAACGCGCGGCTCTGGTGAAGTGGGAGCGGCTTGACTGGGGTTTGGCTGACTAGTATTTGGCTGACTTGCCACTGGCTGGGGCCTGGGTTGTTCGGCAGGTTCCGGAGTGTTGCCCGGCTCTGGGCCGACTTGCACGGGCACATCGGGCAGATGCGGAAACGCCACATCGACTGCCGCCCCTTCCATCTTGCCCCAGGACGTAGCCGAATCAGTCTCGTTGGGTGCAGGAATGATGTCAGCATCAGCCACTCCCAGGACAATGGGCGTGCCGTCATGGGGCGCGGGTAGACCAGCTTGCTCTGCATCAACTTGCTCTGCTGCGGCCTGTGCGGGCAATGTTTGGGCTGAGGAAGCATGGACGGGTGCGGCAGCCTGACCTGAATTGACCTGACCCGAACCCCCTGAACTGCCAGACGCTGCACTTGCTTGCAACCGCGCCAGAGCCGCCAGAGCCGTGAGGGTGCCGGGGCTGTCCTGTAGAGCCCGCAGCGGTTCGGGCACGCCGCCCAGCTGCGCCAGAGCGTCAGCCAAGGCCCGCAAATCGTCGTCGGGCGATCCCGGCCCCTCTGACCAGGGGAGGCCCGCGCCTGCCAGGGCCACACGCCCGTCTACACTCCAGAGTTGCGAGGTACTGACGCCGCCGTGAATCAGGCCCGTGCTGTGCAGGGCCGCCAGGCCCGCCAATGCCCCCCGGGCCGCCAGCACTGGGTCAGAGGCCAACACCGCGTGCAGAGGCAATTCCGTGACCAAATAGGCGTCTTCGCCGTCCATACCCTCGTCGGAGTAGGGCAGCAGGGCCGGATGATCGGGCAACTGCGGCACAGGCAGCGCGGCGGGCAAGACATGCACCAGTACGGGCATTCCGGTCAGGCGGTCGGTGGCCCGCAGCGTGCGCACCTGTGCTGGGCTAACCGCAGCTGCTGCTGTGCCCGGAGCCACGGCCCGGCCCGGCAGTTCCCGTGCTGCCACGTACACACCAATCGGCTTCATTGTGGGCAAGTATACGGCGCAGTAGAGCAAGTGTCAGAGGAAACGGAGGCCGCAAGGGATCAAGCGGGCCTTTAAAGGACAACGTCTGCCCATGATCATCGGTGGGCCGATCAATCTCACCGAATAGAAGTGAGGCTTGAGGTACACCAAATAAAGAAGACGCCTGATAAAGGCAAGAGAGGCCGCCGCACGCCAAAATACAGAGCCTTGGCGATGTTCTCAACCCTCAAGTCCATGAGACGGGGCGTATTGAGCAAGAATTTGACCAGTCTTGTTAGGAACAGCAGACGAGACCGAGTCTCAGCGGTTTTGCACGCCCATTCCCAAATTCTGGGTTACGGCGTCCTGCATTTTCTTCTGGCTGTCCTGCACTTCTACGGCCACCGTTTCGCCACTTTCCAGATCCATCACGAAGTGGTCGCCGTCCAGCCGTACCCGCGATAAAATCTGCTCGTCTCCCTGCGGGCGCGTGGTGGCGCGGAGTTCTACGTACTTGCGCATGGGCGTGCGGATCACTTTGGGGGCCAGGACTTCTTCCACCTGAAAAATACCGCCGGAGTTGTTCATGGTCACGCTGATCAGGACGGGCATATTGCGGCCCCGCTCGATGACCACCTGATCGACGGCCAGCGCACTGATGGAATGAATATCGACGCTGCCCAGATTGAACGCCTTGCGGCCCCGGCCTTTGGTGATGTCGGTGCCGTCGGCCACAGCCACGATGCCGCCCTCTAAGGTCAGCGGAGCCGGATTGAGGTCGTGGGAATTGATGGCCCCCAGAATAAAAGCCCGAACCTTGGTGCGCTTGAACGGATCGGCGTACAGCGGCCCCATGATGCGGTCGAGAATCGGAAGGGCCAGTGCCACCCCGTGCGCCTCGTGGCCCACCCGGTGAACCTGATTGCCGATATCGTGCAGCATCGTGCCCAAAATGATGGTCAGGAATACGTCTTCGGCGTCGCCCACCCCCGATTCCATAATGTCGGTCTTCACGCCAGCGTCCAGCAGCAGTTCGGTAATGGCGAGGCTGGCGGCCCCGGTAATAAAGGCGTGCACGCGCCCGTGATCGTTGTAACCGAGCTTTCTCATGGTGATGTAATTCGCCATGTCCCAGTGCGCCAACGCCTCTGGGTCGCTGCGGAGGGCGTTGTAGGCGGCCAACGCTCTGGGATACGGCTCCAGGTCGAGCCGGATGGCCTGATTCGCTTCCTCGATCAGCTTCACACGGGGCGTGGAATATTCGACGACCCGCCCCGGCTGTTTGCCTTCCACGTCCTGCACCTTGCCGCCCGACACACTCAGGGTAAATTTGGCGTCGCCTGCGCCCGATTCGGTCTGTTCCGGTTCAGATTGCTCTGATGTTGCCTCAAGAGCAGCGCTCTGGATGGGCAATTTGGAATCGTCGTTCATGTCTGTTCTCCCCTGCTGGCACTCATCCCTTGCCCAGCCAACCCAATCCACAGCGTGTCGCACACGAGTCGAAAAGAAAACGGCCCGGCCTGAACCGGGCGCTCATTTCATCACAAGTGGTCTGACAAGACCTTGAATGCTGATTTATTGAGGCTGAACCTAGTGAGGTTAACCTACTCGCCCTGAAAGTCTGCCGGACGTTTGGCCAGGAAAGCCGCCGTGCCTTCGCGGAAATCTTTGGTGGCGGTGGTCATGCCGAACAGGTCGGCTTCGATTTCCATGCCGCCCTCCAGGGTGGTGTCCAGCCCGCGCCGCACCGCTTCTTTGACCAACGACAGAGCAATCGGCGCGTTGTTCAGGATCTGCTCGGCCACTTCGCGGGCTTTCATCAGGGGATCGTCGGCCACGTAGTTCACGAGGCCCATCATCAGGGCTTCTTCGGCCTTGACCTGGCGGGCGGTGAGCATCATGTCCAGCGCCCGGCCCATGCCGATCAGGCGCGAAAGCCGCTGCGTGCCGCCAAAACCGGGAATCAGGCCCAGCGAGACTTCGGGCAGGCCCAGACGGGCCAAGGGTGACGCCACCCGAATATCGCAGGCCAGCGCCAATTCCAGCCCGCCGCCCAGCGCGAAGCCGTTAATGGCGGCGATGACCGGAATGGGCAGGCTGCTGATCTGGTGCATCACGTCTTGCCCCGACAGGGACAGTTCGCGGCCCGCGTACACGCCGTCTATGTTGGAAAACTCGGCAATGTCGGCCCCGGCCACAAACGCCCTATCGCCGCTGCCCGTGATGATCAGGGCGCCGATTTCAGCGTTTTCGATCATCAGGTCGAGGGCCTGCGAAATCTCGCTGAAGGTGTCGCCGTTGAGGGCGTTCAGGGCCTTGGGCCGCGAGATAGTCAGCACGGCAATGGGGCCATGCTGGTCAAGTTGCACGTTCTGGAAATCGTATTCGTCGATCATCGTCATGGTGCCTATCCTGACACGGGCGCAAAGGGCGGTCATAAGGCCGAGGGGCAGAGCATGTTTAGAGTGGGCGGCCAGTTTCGGCAAACGGCGTGCACCACAGCATTCGCCTTGTCGCACTCTCCTTCCCTGACCGGCTCGCTCGCAGCCGCCCAAATTCCCCACACGGGCACAGAGAACGCCTGCCTCAACAGCGTGAAAGAACCGGAATCTTGTGAGCGCACGCTCTGAGAGAACGGTAACGTTAGACTCCCTTCTTCCGCAAAGTTGTTGAAGCTCACAGGAACGTTGCCAGCCCACCTCCTCAGATTTCATCAAGGCCCACTCAGCGCCCGCCCACTCGCCCGGACTAGCCTGCACGCATGACCCAGCGCGACGACGATTCCACCAACGCCCAGAATGCCCAGACCGACGACATGTCCAGAGAAGCCCGCCAGTCTGCAGAGACTCGCGGCGAACTGGTCGATGAAGGCACGACGGGCGAACTTCTGCAAGACAAGATGGCCGTAGAAAGCATCCTGCGGGCCGATGTAGACGACGACAGCCGCAATGCCAACGATCAGCCCGGCTTCGACGATGGACGCCTGGGCGGGAGCGACTTTGAAGACCGTCAGGGCACGCCCAACAACGATGGCGACAGCGATCTGGGCGGAGATGCAGAAGGCGGACTCGGTACCAGCCGCAGCGGAGGCGTAGACGGCGGCCCCATGCGGAGCAAACCGCTGCCCGGCACCGATAAATAACGCTCGTCGGAAGAACACTTTAATTGCCTTACTGGTCAGATCGACCTCATGATCAACTCAGCATTGCTTACGGTCAAGTGCCCCGAGAACGGTCAAGATAGGAGGCGATGAACGATTCCGGCGCTCCATTGAATTCGCCGGACCAGGACTCGACTGCCATGTTCACGGCGTCCGAAGTCTCTGCCCGCACGGGGGTGTTGGCCGTCACGCTGCGGCAGTGGGAGCGGCGCTACGGCTTTCCGTCGCCTGCCCGCAGCGAAAGTGGCTACCGCCTGTATTCACCCCAAGATCTGGCCCGCATCGAGGTGATGCAGGCCTTTTTGCGCGATGGCGTACCTGCGGGCCGTGCCGCCGAATTGACGGTACGCGGCTTTTTGCCAGGAGAAGGCCAACCCACCGATAACCCGTCTACGTCTCCTGCCGAGCGCGAACGGGCGGGTGAGGCATGGTCAGGGGCGCTGCTGCGTGCCCTGATGACACCCGACATGGCCGGGGCCAGCCGTATTCTGGCCGAGGCGCAACTGCATTTGTCTGTCGAGGACGTGTTGCTGGGCGTGATGGCCCCGGCGCTGGTAAATGTGGGCGACCTGTGGGCACGCGGCGAAATCACGATTGCCCACGAGCACCACGCCAGCGCCTTCCTGCGTTCCCGCATTACGGCGCTGCTGGACTCGGAGGGAGAAAGCACCACTGGGCCGCTGCTGGTGGCTGCGTGCGCTCCCGGCGAGCAGCACGAAATCGGGCTGATGATGCTGGTGCTGGTACTGCGCCGCCGGGGGGTGCGGGTCACGTACTTGGGGGCCAACACACCGCTGGGCGACCTGGCTATTTTTGCGCGGCAGGTGGGAGCACAGGGCGTATTGCTGGCCATGAACGGCGACTGGGCATTGGACGCCACGCGGGGCCAGTGGCCCGACCTGAACGATCTGGCGTTGCCCCTGTTTTTGGGCGGCGGCCTACTCAACGCCCGTCCCGAATTGGCAGAGACACTGGGCGGCATCTATGCTGGGCCAGATGCGGCGCAGGCCACGCAGATCATTCTGGCGCGGCTGTCTGGCACAGTGTCCAAGTCGGGCACGATATCCAAGTCATCCACGCCTGCGGCCCAGCAAGCGGCTGCACAACCCATCCAGACCAACACGACGGAGGAAAAAGCATGAGGGTACTGGTCACAGGTGCAACAGGATTTGTAGGCAAAGCAGTGGTGCGGGAATTGCAAGACCGGGGCCACGAGGTGTTTGCGGGCAGCCGCAGCGGCGCGGCGGGCAGTGGGGGCGCGGTGGGCCTGACACTGGACGTGACCGACCCCGGCAGCGTGTTGCGGGCCGTTGGGCAGGCCAACCCAGACGCCATCATTCATCTGGTGGGCATCATTACGCAGCAGGGCACGCAAACCTTTGAGCGGGTGCATGTGGAAGGTACGCGCAACGTCCTGGCCGCCCTGCCACGGGGCGCACGCTACGTGCATATGAGCGCCCTTGGTGCACGCGACAACAGCGACAGCCGCTACAGCACTTCCAAAGCGCGCGCCGAGGCATTGGTCAGGGCCAGCGGTACGGCCTTCACCATTTTTCAGCCCAGCCTGATTTTTGGCGTCGGTGACGACTTTTTTGGCCGGGTCTTGCGCGAACTCGTCAGCACCGCGCCTATCGTGCCGCAGATCGGCAACGGGCAATTCCCCTTCCGCCCGGTGAGTGTGCAGGATGTGTCGCGGGCCTTCGTGGGAGCGCTGGAACTGCCCGCCAGCGTGGGCCAGACTTACGCCCTCACCGGCCCCGACGAATTCACCTTTCGGGCCCTGCTGGAACTGGAACTGGCCGCGCTGGGCAAAAAGAAACCCATTGTGGCCGTGCCGCTGGCCCTGATGAATCTGGCCGTGCCTGCCATGCAAATTTTGCCCAAGCCGCCTATTACCGCCGACCAGTACGCCATGCTGAAGGAAGGTAACACCGCGCCCAACGAACCCGCCCGCAGCACCTTCAGCCTGCCCATGCTGAGGCTGCCCGACTATTTGCCCGACATTGTGCGGCAAGCGGTGGGTAAGGCGTCTGGGGCGGCGGGGGAAGGCGTCAAAGGGTCAAGAGTCTAAGAACAGAGGGGAAGCCAACTGATACGGACTGTGCTCTATTCCACCACAACCTGAGACAGCACTGATTGCGGCTCCATCGTCGTCAACGGACTCGCATGAGCAAGCCTCTCGTCCATGTCGCCGCAGGAAGAGGGGCTGTATGAGTGCATCCCTCTTGCGCTCGGCGTGCCCCTGTCGCGAGGATCAATGCTCGAAGCGTGAAGACCTCTTGAAAAATGGGGCAGAGGCTACAATGGCGGCAAAAAGATCACTGGACGCAAGCACCACTTGATCCTAGAGACCTTGAGTCTGTGACTCGCCGTCAACGTCTTGCCGGCCAACCTGAGTAATCGTGAGGGGGACTGCGACTCCGTGAAGAGATGCATCGAAGAGATGCATCACGAGCAGCCGTAACTGAAGCTGCCCGTGTTTGTCGATGGAGGCTATAAGGGCAAGTAGAAAGGCTGGATCAGGACGAAGACCGGCTCTACGGTCGAGATTGTCCACCGCTCCCACGCGCTTCCCACTGCCTCCAATCCACGCCTTAGATCCCCCAATCAGTGCCCGCTGACGACCTCTTTCCCCTGCTGCTCCTGTGCCAGCTTGGGCCAGTTGATGCGGCGGCGGCGGACTTCAAAGATGATGACCTTGACGATTTCTTCCAGGCCCCGTGCCAAAAACACGCCCCAGACGCCCAGCGGTGTGTAGAGACCCAGCCAGATCGCCAGCGGCAAGCCCACCACGAACGCGCCCACCACGTCGCCCAGAATCACGCCTTTGCCGTCGCCTGCGCTGGGCAGCACACCGCCGCCCACGATCATGTTGCGAACCTTGAAGACCTGAGTGGCCGCGTTGATCAGGATGCCGAAAAAGGCAATGTTGCGAACCTCCTGGCCGACTGCCGGAAACACCAGCGGTAACAACAGGGCGCTGAGAGCAAACAGGACGCCGAAGCCGAGGCCCGTGAGCAGGCCTGCACGTGTGATTCGGTGCAGCCAGGTCACGGCTCCGGGCGCGTCTCCGGCTCCCAACGAACGGCCAATCAGGACAGTGGCGGCGCTCATCAGGCCAAAGCTGCCCACGATGAAAATGCCCTCCAGGGTCAACACGATCTGGCTGGCGGCCAGCGCCACCGTGCCCACGCGGGCAAACACGGCGGCGTACATGAATCCGCCGAGACTCCACGCAAATTCAGTAAAAGCGAGCGGCGCGGCCACCGTGAGCAGCGGGCCAGCAATACCGCGCCAGGCGTTGCGGGCAGGCAGCACCAGCGCGGCCAAGTGGCGCGGCCCGTACACCTGATAGGCCAGCAGCAGCGCCTTCAACGTTTGAGCAATGACGATGGCCCACGCCGCGCCCACCACACCCAGAGTCGGCAGCGGCCCGACCCCGAACACCAGGCCATACGCGATGATGCTTTCGACCAGTACCGTAATCATGGTGGCGACCATCGGCGTGCGGGCGTGGCCCAAGGAGCGCAGCGCCCCGCTCAGAATCCAGCCCAGAACCCCCGGCACCAGCGCCAGCATGACCACCTGCATATACGGAATGGCTGTGGCCGTCACGTCTGCCGCGCCGCCCGCCAGACGCAGAAGGGGTGCTGCACCCAGCACGATGGGCACGGTCAGCAGGCCCGCCACCACCAAACTGACGCCCAATGCGACAGTCAGCGTGCCGTTCACGCCTGCCTGATCATTTGCCCCGGCCCGCCGCGCCACCAGAATGCTTGTTCCCGAACCCAGTGCGCCCAGCGTCACGAAGAACATAAAACTCACGCTTCCGGACAGGCCCACTGCGGCCACTGCCACTGCGCCCAACCGGCCCACGATGACCTGATTCACGAAGGTCAAGACCAATTGCAGCACCATCTCCAGGCTGACGGGTACGGCGATACTGGCCATCTCACGGGCGGGCGAAAGGGCTGGGGTGGGCGGCGGCAAAGAATTTTGAATCGATTCAGAAGGAGGGGAAGAGGTTACCGTCATAGCATTCACGCTACACGCTTGGGGCCTGATCAGCATCAGCACTTTGGCGGGGCAGGCAGACGTGAACCCGGCGGGTAACAGGTATGAAGGGAGCAAAAAGGATGCAGGACAGCGGGCCGGGGGGCGGGCTGTCCTGTGTGGAAGTTGGGGTTGGAAGGTGAATCCCCCCCTGTTGGTGCAACGCCCCCCTCATACTTGGAAAGCTCTGCTCCGCAGCTCTGCGAGTCTGCAGGAAAGAGGAGGACGAGGGTTGACTACTCGCTCTGCTTTTCCCCAGCCTGCTCCGCCAGTTGCGCCACACGCTCTGCACGGGGATTCACACTGTTCAGCACACGCTCGAAGGCAGCGACAACACTATCGATCTGCTCGGTGGTGATGACGACAGGCGGCAGGAACCGCACGACCAGTGGCGTCGCTTGCAGGGCCAACACGCCTTCCTGGTGCTCCAGCGCGTCGATGTAGGGCGCACTCTTCTCTTTAAGTTCCACGCCGATCATCAGGCCGAGGCCGCGCACTTCACGGATTTTGGTGGACTTGATGGCCCGCAGTTTCTCCATGAAGTAGTTGCCCTTCACTCGGGCCTGCTCGGCCATGCCTTCGTTCTTCATGGCGCGGATGGCAGCGACTCCGGCGGCCATGCTCAGGGGATTGCCGCCAAAGGTGGTGCCGTGTCCGCCCTTGGGCATCTTGTCGGCCACGTCGCCGGTCATGACGAACGCGCCGATGGGCACGCCGCCTGCCATCGCTTTGGCCAGCGTCATTCCGTCAGGCTTGACCAGACAATCGGAGGCCACGTTACAACCGCAGCGAATGCCGTCGGCGTCCTGGCAGGACTCGGCGCAGAAGTGTTCTACGGCAAACATTTTTCCGGTGCGGCAGAATCCGGTCTGGATTTCGTCCATGATCAGCAGCGCACCCTTTTCACGGGTAATCTGGCGTGCCGCACGAATAAACTCGGCGTTGGCGGGGCGCACGCCGCCTTCTCCCTGCACGGGTTCCAGAATCACGGCGGCGGTGTCTTCGGTAATGGCCGCCCGCAGTTCCTCGATGTTGCCATAGGTCACGAACGACACGTTTTTGTTGTCTACGGCGTCGCCAAACGGCTCACGGTACTTGGGTTCCCAGGTCAGGGCCAGGGCTCCCAGCGAGCGCCCGCTAAAGCCGCGTTTCATGCTCACGAAGTGCTGGCGGCCCGTGGCGGTAATAGCAAACTTCTTGGCCGCTTCCATCGCCTCGGTGCCGCTGTTGCACAGGAATACACGGTCCAGGCCTTCGGGCAGCACGCTCACCAGTTCGGTCAGAAATTCGGCCCGCTTGTCGTTGGGCAGGCTCTGGGGCATCACCAGCAGCGTATCGGCCTGATCGCGGATGGCCTGGACCACGTCGGGGTGGCTGTGGCCGATGGTGGCGACGCCGTAGCCGCCCACGCAGTCGATATATTCACGGCCACTTTCATCCCAGACGTTAGAGCCTTTACCGCGTACCATCACGACCTGATGCTTGTTATATACGCCGCTATCGTGCCGATTTTCGGCGCTGAGCCAGTGAGACGGGGCAGCGTTGGTTGCGGTCTGTTCAGTCTGAATAGGGTCTTGTACGGTCATGAGACCTCCTTGAAGGTTCCTGCTCTTCTTGTCGTTCAGTGTAGGACGGATGCTGGGCAAAGAGTGGACAAAGTTTAGGCTTAAGCCGGGCAGTGCTGGGTCGGCCAGTGCTCTGTCCGTCAGTCCTGTGCCGGATTCAGGCGGGCCAACTCCGATGACAGATCGGGCCACTCGTCGGTTTGGGCGGCGGCAGGTTGCCAGTTTTCCTTGCCGCTCCAGTGCGTGATGCTGAGGGCATACACACAGGTACGCGCCAGATCGTTGACCGAAATAGGCCGGGTATCGCGTCCGACCACAAGGCCCGGAAAGACCCGCTCGGACATGACGGTCAGCGCGGCGCGGGCCTCGCCTTCATCGGTAAGGATTCTGGCCGTGCCGAACGCGATGACGCTGCGGTACTGCACCGACAGTTCCAGCGGATCGTTGCTGGGCAGCAGCGCCCCCAATTCGGACGCCTCGAACGTGGTGCGGGCGGGGGCAGGCATACCCTGCTCTGTATTGGCCCGAAGCCGACCCGCAATATTGGTGTGGTACACGATGTCGTGTGTGTCGGGGCGGTAGGCAAAAGCCAGCGGCGTAATGAACGGGAAGGCTTCGCCGTCGTCGCCCACCCACACGCTGGAAATCCGGCCTACGCGCACACGGGCCAGGAGTGCCCGAATCCATTCATCGTCGCGGCGATTGTTGGGGCGGCGGCTGATGCTGGGGTCACGGGTGCGGGGATCGTAGTAGGAAGCGGTCATGTCAGCACCTTTTCGAAGTGGTGGCAGGTGATATTCAGGCCTGCTTTCAGGTAAAGGCGGTGGGCGTCGAAGCGGTGTGACCCCACGCCCGAATCCAGATGAAGTGCTTTGCAGTCCAGCCGCCGCGCCTCGGATTCCAGCCAGCGCAGCAGGGCCAGAGCGTGACCGCGCCCGCGTGCAGCAGGCAACGTAGACAGGTCATCCAGGTACAGCATTCGGCCAAACGCCAGCGTGGTCATGATCCGGTAGCCTGCCACCGCTGCGGCCTCCTCACGCCCGGATTCGAAGGCTCCGGCGAGGCGGTAGTGTTCGGGCGCTGCGGTTCCTAAATGCGCTGCAAAAGTTTCGGCACTGGCCAAAGCAGAGGCGTGGGGCCGCAATTCACGCAGGGCAGGCAGTGCCAACTGCGCCTCAGCCGCCGTCATCGGGCGAATGTCAGGCGTCACCGCGCCACTCTCCCCCACTGTTCCCGGTTTCAGATCGTTCATCACATCACGTCCCATACCGCTACACTACCCCTATGGTGGCCCCCATAACAGTACCGCGATTGGCAAATAAGACCAGTCCACCTCAATCCGCGAATCTGCCGCTGCCCCTCACCCTTGACCGGAACAGCGCGGACGCCCTGCATGTGCAGCTGGCGGCGCAACTGCGGGCCGGGGTCACGTCTGGCACGCTGTCGGCGGGTGTGGTACTGCCCGGATCGCGGGCAATGGCGGGGTCACTGCGGGTCACGCGGGGCGTGGTCACATTGGCACTGGCAGAACTGGCGGCAGAAGGCGTGCTGGACGCAGTGTCTGGGGTAGGAATGCGCGTGGCAGCGGGAGCCGCCCGTCCCGCCACGCCGCCCACCACTGCTGCGCTGCCCGCGTGGTTCGTCCTGCCGCCCCCCGCTCCGGTCGATGCAGGACAGCCGCGAGAAGGCATTTCTTTCAAGCCCGGTGTGGCCGCCTCGCACCTGCTGGACGTGCGGGCGTGGCGGGCAGCGTGGCAGGCAGCAACGCGCACCGCGCCGAGCGGCGACTACGGCCCAGCGGCGGGAAGTTGGCCCCTGCGCGTGGCCCTGGCCGCGTTTCTGACGCGTTCGCGGGGACTGAGCGCAGACCCAGCGTGCCTGATGGTGACTGCGGGTAGCCTGAGTGCGCTGGGCCTGATCGCGGGCCTGTTGCCGCGTGGCAGCCGCGTACTGTTTGAGAATCCTGGCTACCGGGCGGCCAGGCAGGTGCTATTGGATGCGGGCCACACGGTCATTCCAGTGCCCATAGATGAAAACGGCCTGATCACGGACAACTTGCCACCTGCACGGTTGGTGGTGGTCACGCCGTCTCATCAGTATCCGCTGGGGGTCAGAATGGGCGTGCCCCGACGCCTGGCCCTGCTGGAGTGGGCCCGGCAACACGACGCCTTGATCGTAGAGGACGACTATGACGGAGAATTCCGCTATGGTGCACCGCCACTGCCGCCCCTGACTGTGCTGGATGAGGAAGGCGGAGGACGGGTGCTGTATCTGGGCACCCTGAGCAAAGTGCTGACGCCAGCAGTTCGCACCGGATTCGTCGTGGCCCCCACCGCTCTGCTGCCTGCATTGGAGCGGGCACGCGTACTGGCCGACGCCGGGCACAACACGGTGACCCAGGACGCCCTGACCCACTTTATTTTGGGCGGCCACCTAGACCGTCATGTGCGGCGGGCGCGGCGCTGGCATGGGCAGCAGCAAGCGGCGTTGGCGTCGGCCTTAGCGCCTCTGACCGAAGGCAATAGGCCGTTGGCCCAGTTGGGCGGAATCGAAGCTGGCCTGCACGCCTGCCTGCACCTGACCCCGCCCCTGAAGGCTGAAACGGTGGCCGCTGCCCTGGCCCAGCGCGGCGTATTCGTGGGAACCCTATCTACTTTCATGATGCAGCCCGTTCCAGAGGAAACGGCGCAGCAAGCCCTGGTGCTGGGCTACGGCGGCCTGACGGTGGCGCAGATAGAAACTGGGGCGCGGGCAATTGTGGAGGTGGTGCGGGCCGAGTCCGCTAGATTGGCCCCATGATTCAGATTACGGTTGACGGTTACGGAGTGGTTGAAGCCCGCGAAGGCGAGCGCCTGGTGCTGGCTCTGGAGCGCGGTGGCGTGGACATTTTGCACCGCTGCGGTGGCGTGGCCCGCTGCACCACCTGCCGCGTGGAATTCAGCGCGGGCGAGCCAGAAGCCATGACCCAGGCCGAAAAAGACAAGCTGACCGAAAAGGGAATGCAGATCGGCGGCGCGGGCGGCGTGCGCCTGTCTTGCCAGATCGAGTGTCACCACGACATGAGCCTGAAGCCTGTGCAGACCGTACAGAACAGCGGGCTAGAAGCCGGGAAAGCCCCAGCGGAGGCGATGGAACCGGAAGCAGTTTGGGTGTAAGTATGTTGGCTCTGGGCCGTGAGCTATGGGCTATGAACACCCGTCTCTTTCTGCAACGTCCACGAGAGAAGAGGGCAACAGTAGCCACGACACCGCCAACCCACATCATCCCGGCTCGAATGCATGTGAGGCCGTCGTCCGTGTCAGCGGGCGGGCCAATTCCATGCTCAAGACGACTGGCGACTGCGCTTCAAGAGAGGGATTCAGCCGAGCCTGAATGCAGCGAGATCGATCCGGCCGAGCGCAGCGACAAGTTGCCCTGACCCCTGTGGAGGCGGAGGCTGGGGGTGGGGGAATCCAACGTGGGAGAAGGCCAAAAAATACTACTAAATTTGCCTTAAAACCCCAGCGCCTACCGCAGCCACTCCTCCCCAACCTCCTCCACGGGCCGCCCTACCAAGTCATCCACCTCGTCTTTTCGGGTGGCCCACGCTGGAAATGGGTAATTGACCAGCAGCGGCGTCGGCACATCCGGCTGAGAAATCAGCATCGTGCCGGGTTGCAAAATGCCCGCCCGCGCCCGGAAACTTTGGGGCAAAAAGCGGTATTCGGGCCGCTCGGCTTCGGCAAGGTCTAGGCGGCCCACCACACGAATCGCGGCGTTGGAGACGATCCGGCGCTCCACTTCGCTGGCAGTTTGTTGTGCGCCGATCAGGATGATGCCGAGGCTACGGCCACGTTCGGCAATATCCAGCAGAATGTCTTTGATGGGGCCGCCACCTTCGCGGGGGGCGTACTTGTTCAGCTCGTCCAGCACCACAAATACCGTGTCTTGCCGCCCGTTCTTCTCCTTGTGCTCGAACAGGTCGCGCAGCAGCACCCCCACCACGAACATCTGCGCGGGGCCAGACAGGTTGTGAATGTCCACGACGCTCAGTTGATGTGGCCCGCGAATCAGGTTGGGGCGGAATTGTTCGGCCTGCTGGGGCGTCAGGTCGCCGCGCACGAGGGGCGTCAGGGTTTTTTGCACGCCACGCAGGCGGCGCGTGAAGGCCCGCAACGTCCCCTGATTCTGGTTCAGCACCCAGCGTTTGTCGCCCAAACCGTCGTTTTCCTCCAACAACTTGTATTCCAGGTAAGAAATCAGTTGCGAGAACGTCTGAATCTTGGTCTTGCCAAGGTCATCGAAGCTGAGGCCCTCATCAATGATCTGATCGGGCTCGGCCTGCCAGTCCTCCACGTGCAGCGCGGCACTGTTGTCCTTCTGGGCCTGCGCCAGCTTAAAGAGTTTTTCTTCGATGTTGCCGATCACGAAGCCGAGGTTCAGGCTGCCGCCCGCGTCGCTGAAGACGTAGGGCAGCATCCGGCCCAAACAGAATTCGCGCAGGGTAAACACGAACGGCGTCACGCCCTCGGAGCGCTGGTCTACGTGTGGCACGATCACGCCGCCCACCGCGCTCTCACGGGGCGGGGCCAGGAACTGCACGTCGCGGAAGGGGGTCATGGGCAGGCCTAACATGGCGTAGCGGTCTTGGGCGAAACCTTTGCCTAGGCGGGCTTTTTCCTCTCGGTCTACGACTTTGGCATTGGGCTTGTCCAGAAACAGCAAGTCCTCGCCCTTCACGTTAAAAATAATGGCCCGCCCGCCCGCTGTGCCTGCCATCTGGCCGCCACTCTTGGCCGCGACCCTGTCCATCACGCCGCTTCTAAAGATGGAGTGCAGCAAAAACAGGGCGTAACTGGTTTTGGTCGCCACCCCGCTGATGCCGGAAATGTTGATGTGGCCGCCACTTTCGCCGTTGATGAAGCGGAAGTTCAGCGGCAGGGTCTGTCCATCGGCCAACAGGCCCGCCGGGAACGCGGCTTCTTCCATCTTGTCCGCGCTGAGGGCCATCTTCAGCGCCTCGCCGCGTGCGTGGGCCACCAGATCGCCCGGCTGGGGCGGAATAAAATCTTCGGGGCTGACGCGGGTCACCAGCACGCGGGCCGCATACGACACGGCGGCGGGCAGCACTCCGGCCACTACATCGGCCACATCGGATTCGAAGGTGATGCCCTCATGCCGCTTACGCACGCTGTCGACGAGGCCGTAAAAGTTGACCGGCTGGCCGTCGGGTTTGTGCGTTTGCACCACCACCAGATCGTCGAGTTGCACGCTGGAACCGGGCGTGACGGCAAACCAGAAAATAGTGGGCGTGGCGTCCTCGGTGCCCAACACCATGCCGATCGTGCGTGCGGGTTCTACCAGCTTCATGCCAGCACCCTCATGCCAAAACCGTTGGGTCGAAGGTGCGGGCAATGTGCGCCCGAATCCGGCGCGTGACCAGATCGGCGCTGCCCATGCTGCGGGCCATCGCCTGCTCCAGCGCGGCGGTGGGGATCAGGTTCTGCGGGGCGCGGGGGTCTTTGTGGGCGTGGCTGCCCAGTCTCAGCAGCAGGTTGCCGCTCAGGTTCGCCACCTGCTTCACAATGGGCGGCAAAAAGTCGGGTTCGTCGGGGGCGTACATCTCCAGCCTCATCACGCCGCTCATGGGGTGCTGATAAAACGCCGCCTTACACAGCCGCACGTACCAGATAAAGCGCGTGACCGTCTTGTTGTTGTACTGCATGTGCAAAATCGGCGTGCGCTCGCCAGGTTTCAGTTCGGCCAGAAGCGAGGCACGGTCTGCGGGCAGGTACATGGTCTGAATGGTTTTGACGCAGCCCACGACTGCGCCGTACAGGTTCTTGCCGCGCAGAGTTCCATCCTGCACGCTCAGGGTGGTCAGCCATTCACGGTCATCCTGCTCGTCTATCGGCACGGCAGAGGCGTAGCCGTGCGAGAGTTCCTGTTCGGCGGCCAGCATCGCCTGTTGCAAGGTGTGCAGCGCGGCCAGTGGGTCAGACGTGGTGTTCTCCAACGGTGTATAGAGCAGTGTCCCGGTGTGCGGATCGCGGGGCGAGAGGGTGCAGGGATCAAGCCTCAGCCCCGGCGCGTGCGCCAGTACCCGCATGGCCTTCACGTCGGTCAGTTCGGCAGGCCGCGTGCCGTGCGGGCATAGGCTGACCGCGCCCACCACATACGCCCCGAACCCGCCCATGCCCGCCGCGCCGTCATCGTCTTCAATGAACACGCGGGATTCCATGCGCCGCTTGCCGTCTACGACGTATACACGCCCCAACCGTTCAGGAATAGGCCGCGCCGCCACAGCCGCCCAGCGCGGCGTTTCTATGTCAATCAAAGCACCTTCAAAGGGCGTCAGGGCCAGCTGCCCGCCCTCTATATCTACAGGCCAGGGGTCAAGTCGAATCCGCATTGGGCGCATTGTAGAGGTGTTGCCGGAAGTGCGCTGTGGGCCGGAGAGGAAACGGCAGAACCAGCAGGCGTGCCCCCCATAAAAGGGCACGCCTGCTGGTGTTCTTGCTTATTTATGAGGGCCTAGAGCTGTGGTTAGCCGTGATATCCGCTCAACGCCCGCAACTGCCGCTCGTCGGTCAGAGTCAGGCAGCGGTAGGCGGGGGTCAGCAGGCCATCATCGCGCATTTCGCCGATCAGTTTGCTCACGCTTTCGCGGGTGGCTCCGGTGCCTTCGGCAATCAGTTCGTGTGTGGCCCGCACAAAACGCAGGTTGTCGGGGTGCGCTCCGCCCAGGCTGGAATCGGCTAGGTTCAGCAGGTAACGGGCAATCCGCTCACGGAGTTCGCCGTCCTGAATGTGAACGCCGTCGTTCATCACGCGCTGGAGTTGGGTGCTGAGGCTGCGCGTCACTTCCCAGAGTTCTGCACCCGTGAGGTGCTGCAGGTGAATGGGCGTGATGGTGGCGTCGGTGAGGGCCATGACCTGATGGCTGCGGGGCTGGTCGTGCAAGGTTTCTTCGCCGAAAATATCGCCGGGGCGCATATGGCGCACGGTCAGGTTGCGGCCCTGAGGAGTCAGGCGCACGGCCCGCAGAAGGCCCGTTTCGACTCGGTACAGCGTGGGGGCCTGATCGCCCGCGTAGTACAGCGTATCGCCCCGCCGAATCGGGCGGCTGCGGAGGTCGAGGGCGTTAGGCAACATGGTGCCGGTGGTGCTGACTGGGTTGGACGGGTACAGGGCCATGACGCACTCCTTGGGGTGAGGACGGCGGGGCCGCTGGTGCGTCCAGACGGTCAGGCTGCCGTGCCTTTCTACGTAGACTGTACAAGGTTTGTACAACCTTAGATTGTTCAAACCGCACACTGGTGGGGGCAACCGACACCCCTAAAGATTGCTTTAAGATTGAACAGTCTGAACGCCATCTGACGCCCATCCTCACGCCGCTTATGGCCGGGCAAGTAAGGTACAGAGATGCTTACGCCCTCTAAAACACTTGCACTGACGATGCTGGCCCTCGGCTTAGGCACAGTGCAGGCGGTCACGTTCGGCGGCCTGACTGTGACGCCGCGTGGCCCTCAGACACTGAATCTGGAAACAGGCGCAACCGAATTGCCGCAGGGCGGAACTGCCACCGACAGCCGGGGCGGGCTGAAGCTGGTGGCGTCGGCCATGCAACTGACTCCCGGCAGCGCACTGAAGGCCCAAAACGCCACCCTGACCACCCGGCAAGGCGGTACTTTGCGGGCGCAAAACGTCACCTACGACCTGAAGGCCGGAACCCTGACAGCCACAGGCAACGTGACTTACGCCGACGCCAGACTGAAAGGCGTAACCGCCAACAAAGTCACGTTGTACGTAAAAACTGGCTTTGTGACGGCCACAGGCGGCGTGAAGGCCACCACTCCGGCCCTGTCTGGTGCGGTACTGGTTTTCGACAGTCAGACCATGCAAACCCTGCTGAGCGGCCCATTTAGCCTGAAAACCTCGGCTGGAGCCAGAGCAGGCGCGGCGGGAGAACGTCTGCTGCTGGCTTTTGCGGGCAACCGCCTGACCCGGACTTCTGCGCCTGATGCGGGGGCATTGGCGCGGTTTGGGCCGTATTTGAAGTAGGTGGGAGCGGTCTTAGGCGAGGAGTCTAAAGGTTTAGGGTCTAAGAGCGGGCAATCGCTGCGCTCATTCCCCCGCTGCTGCGGAGCTCCGCGAGTCTCTCAAGGGGCGAGGGCCAAGGGCTTTGAGTTGGATTGGAATCTGTTCTTCGACCTTTAGACGCCCTTTCTCTGAACCCGTCGTCTACACCACACCCGCCGCCGCCCGCCCCGCCACCCGGCCACTGAACAGGCAGCCGCCCAAAAACGTGCCTTCCAGCGAGCGGTAGCCGTGCATGCCTCCGCCCCCGAAGCCTGCCACCTCTCCGGCGGCGTACAGGCCGGGAAAGACTGCGCCGCCTGCCCGCAAGACCCGGCCCTGAAGGTCGGTTTCCAGGCCGCCCAGTGTTTTGCGGGTCAGAATATTCATGCGCACCGCAATCAGGGGGCCGTGCGCGGGATCGAGGATCGGCGCGGGCGGAGCCACACGCACCAGGCGTTCTCCGGCGAGGGCACGTGCGCCGCGTACCAGCGCCAGTTGAGGGTCTTTGCCTGCCTTGTTGTGGGTCTGGGCGTCCCGGTCTTCTATTTGGCTTTGCACCGTGGCGAGGCTCAGCAGTTCGTTGCCCGCCAATGCGTTCATTCCCGCCACCAATTCGGGCAGGTTCTGGCGCACCACGAAGTCTTCCCCGTTGTCCATGAAGGCCTGCACCGGAGCCTGCACGCCCGCCACGCGCCGCAGGGTCAGGCCGATGTTTTTGCCCGTCAGATCAGGGTTTTGCTCGCTTCCAGAAAGCGCAAACTCCTTACGAATAATTTGGCGGTTCAGCACGAACCACGTATACGGATACCCGCTGCGGGTGATGTGCGACAGCGTGCCCAACGTATCGAAGCCGGGGTAATGCGGGTGGGGTAGGCGCACACCGTAGGGATCGAGCCACAGGCTGCTGGGGCCGGGCAGCACCCGGATGCCGTGCTGGGGCCACACTGGATTCCAGTTGCGGAGGCCTTCGGTGTAGTGCCACATGCGGTCTGGGTTGATCAGGCTTGCGCCCGCAGCCTGCGCGGTGGCCTGCATCTGACCGTCTACGTGTTGCGGCACGCCCGACACCATAAAGGCTGGAGCTGCGCCCAGACGCTCGGTGGGCCAGTTGCGGCGCACCAACTCCTGATTGCCGCCAATGCCGCCCGACGTGACGATGACCGCGCCCGCGCTGTGGCTGAAATCGCCCACCACCACCCGCGAAGAAGGCTCGCCGCGTGCCACATCCGACACTTCCAGAATGTCGCCGGAAACGCCGACCACCACGCCACCGCTAATATTCAGGGCGCGGACACGGTGGCGAAAATGCAGGGTGATTTTTCCGGCGGCCACATGCGCCCGCACCCGCCGCAAGAAGGGTTCCAGCACGCCCGGCCCGGTGCCCCAGGTAACATGAAAGCGGGGCACGCTGTTGCCGGGGCCCGCCGCACCCTGACCGCCGCGTTCGGCCCAGCCCACTGCCGGAAACCAGCGCATGCCCATGCCGTGCAGCCAGGCCCGCTTTTCTCCGGCGGCGAAATCCAGGTAAGCGTCGGCCCAGCGCCGGGGCCAGTGGTCTTCGGGCCGGTCAAAGGTGGCGGTGTTGTGCCAGTCGCGCCGGGCCAATTCGGGGCTGTCGTGAATTCCCAGCCGCCGCTGTTCGGGCGTATCGATCATGAACAGGCCGCCAAACGACCAGAAGGCCTGACCGCCCAGATTCTGTTCACCTTCCTGATCCAGCAGCAGCACCCGTGCGCCCGCGTCGGCGGCCTCGGCAGCGGCCACCACTCCAGCCAGCCCCGCACCCACCACGATCACGTCTGCCTGTACAGAATCAGCCAGCACCCGATTGGTCGTCATGGGCTACAGGGTAGCGGCTGGGCACCTGCCTGTCAGTTCAGGGCGTATCGCTGCCCACGATCCAGCCGTTCGTCACCACCACCGGGGGATATTGAAGCACACCGACCAGTACCAGAACGTCGTTGAGACAGTTCGTTTTGACCCGGTACCATTGATCAATAATCTGAACATCTAGGCGGTAGGGGTCAGCAGGATTGTGCAGATCCAAGCGGTAATTACTGACTGGATGGGTTCCGTCAGGCGCAGTGGGTAGGGCAAGCATGGTGACTCCTAGGCACATGGCTTTTTAGTCGTAGGGAGGACAGGGCTGCCGGACAAGTGGCCGGGCTGGGTGCTTGCGCCTGAGTTACTGAACAGCTTAGAACTGTCGCGCTTGGGGCGTACCGAGGAAAGTCACATTTGTTACGAAGGCTTACATTCGCCAAGCTGACGCACTCTTAAGGTCTGCTCTCATCAAAGACCTGGGGCCAAAATATTGCGTCTGAGAAGGGTTTTGCGGGCTCAGGGGCGGCGTGTTAACCTCTGGGCCAGACCAGCCAGAACGAGTACCACGACCAGCAGCACCACCCAAAAGGGGGCATCCATGACCGCACACCTGATGGCAGGCTTTCTGCCTTTTGAACATGAGCCGTACCACGACTTTACTCAGCCCGCCGTGGCGCAGGCCCAGCGCGAGGCTTTTACAAAAGTCCGGGAGCAGTACGTGGGCCGCACTTTTCCGCTGTACATCGGCAGCGAGCGGAGAGAAGGCGGCGACGCATACGAGGTTCGCAACCCCGCCGACACCCGCGAAGTGGTCTGGTGCTTCCCCAACGCGAGCGCCCAGCAGCGGGACGCCGCTATTGCCGCCGCGCAAGAGGCCTTCCAAACATGGCGCTTTTCTGACCCCTTCCAGCGGGCCAGTATTTTTAAGCGGGCCGCCGAACTGCTGAGGACGCGGCGCATGGAATTCAACGCCGTGATGACGCTGGAAAACGGCAAAAACTGGGCCGAAGCCGATGGAGAAGTGGCCGAATCGGTGGATCATTTTGAAGTCTTTGCCCGCGAAACTCTGCGCTGGGCCGAGGGAAAACCCGTGTATCCCATGCCCGACGAACACGTGACCACCGTGTACGAACCGCTGGGCGTGGTGGTCTGTATCAGCCCGTGGAATTTTCCGAGTGCCATTCCGCTGGGCATGGCGTTGGGTGCGCTCGCGGCGGGCAATACCGTGATCTGGAAACCTGCCAGTGAAACGCCGCTGTCGAGCCTGCTGATGCTGGAACTGCTGTTCGAGGCGGGCCTGCCCAGAAACACCGTGCAGTTCTTGACCGGAACCGACGATGTGCTGGGCGACCCCCTTGTAGACAGCCCCAGCGTCCGCATGATCGCCTTTACGGGCAGCAAGGAAATCGGTTGCCGGATCGTGGAACGCGCCGCCAAAGTGCAGCCCGGCCAACGCTGGATCAAGCGCGTGATGGCCGAAATGGGCGGCAAAGACCCGACGGTGGTGTGCGCCGACGGAGACATAGAAGCCGCCGCCAAAGGCATCGTGCAAGCCGCATTTGGCTACGCAGGCCAGAAGTGCAGCGCGTGTAGCCGGGTCATTGCCGAAGACAGCGTGTACGACGACCTGCTGAACCGCGTAACCGAACTGGCGCGGGGCCTGAAGGTCGGCCTGCCGGAAGACAACGGAGCAATAGGGCCAGTAATTCATGCTGGAAGTGCCGAGCGCATTGGGCGGGCGATAGAAGCTGGACAGAAGACGGCGCGGCTGGTGCTGGGCGGCGATACTCCTGAGGTGGGGGACAGACAGGGCGGCTACGTCTCCCCCACCATCTTTGCCGATGTCGACCCCCGCGATCCTCTGTTTCAAGACGAAATCTTTGGCCCCGTGCTGGCCTTTTCCCGCGCCCGCGACTGGCAGCACGCCATAGACCTCGCCAACGATTCGGACTACGGGCTGACCGCCGCCTTTTACAGCCGCGATCCCCACAAAATCAGCGAGGCGCGGCGGCGGATGCATGTGGGCAATCTGTACATCAACCGCAAATGCACAGGCGCACTGTCGGGCACACACGCTTTTGGCGGCTACGGCATGAGCGGCACCAATGCCAAAGTGGGCGGCCCGGATTACCTGTTCTGGTTTTTGCAGACGAAGACGATTGCTCAGAAGTACTGAGGAAAAGATTGTCTAAGGGTCAAGGGTCTAAGAACGGCCAGAACCAAAGCTGCACGGCATCAGCAAAGGCCAACTTTCACGAGTCACCCTTAGACCCTTAGACCCTTAGACCCTTAGACCCTTAGACCCTTAGACCCTTAGACCCTTAGACCCTTAGACCCTTAGACCCACCCCACAACCTAAACTATTCCCATGACCGACGCCCCCACCCCAGACCGCAACGAACGCGCCCAGATCGCTTTTGCCCGCCTGCTGCCCAAGCTATTTCGCGGCGGGCAGGCCTTTGTGGGCGTGGAAGCTACCCTGTCGGGCCTGGACGCCGAAACGGCCTGCCAGCGCCCCCAGAACTTGCCGCACAGCGTGGCCGAACTGCTGGCGCACGTGAACTGGTGGAACCGCTGGATGCTGGCGATTATCGAGGAAGGCCGCGCCCAGCCCTACCCCGCCCACGCTGCCGAAACGTGGCCGCTGGTACAAGCATCGGATTGGCGGCGCACCCGCAACGACTTTTACGAGTTGTTGGCCCGCATAGACCCCCACGCCGCACGCCCCGACCTTGCCAGCCCCGTAAATCACGAGGAAACCATCGGTGAACTGCTCGCAGATATGGCCCTGCACACGGCGCACCACTTCGGGCAAATTGTGACCGTGCGCCAAGCACTTGGGGCGTGGCCTCCGGCGGGCGGCGGCGATACATGGTGATCGGGGAGTGGGTTGTGGGCAGTGGGTAGTAGAAAAAGCTGAAAACATCGTTGTCCAAGCCTCTCTCTCTTTCCAAAAAGGCCCCAACCATGACCCAGACCGCCCCAACACCCGCCGATCAACCCATTCAGCCCTCCACATCCAGCGTCTTCTACCGTTCCAGCAAGACCTACCCTCTGGCCGTGCGGGGCGAAGGCGTGTATCTGTACGATTCAGAGGGGAAGCGCTATCTGGACGGCAGTTCCGGGGCATTGGTGGCGAACATTGGGCATGGGCGGGCCGAGGTAGGCGAGGCGATGGCGGCGCAGGCCCGCGCTCTGGCGTTCGTTCACGGCTCGCAGTTCACGTCCCCTGTGCTGGAGGAATACGCCTCCCGGCTGGCCGCCTTTCTGGACTTGCCCGACTTCCGGTTCTGGGCTGTATCGGGCGGTTCGGAGGCCACCGAGAGCGCCATAAAACTGGCGCGGCAGTATCACGCCGAGCGGGGCGACACGGGCAGATATAAGGTAGTGACCCGGATTCCCAGCTATCACGGGGCGTCGTTGGGGGCGCTGGCAGCCAGCGGCATGGGTGCACGCCGCAGCCTGTATCTGCCCCTGATGCGCGAGGAAGCGTGGCCCAAAATGCCCAAGCCTGACCCCACACTGAGCGGGGAAGCCGACGCCGAACGCCTGCGGGCCGTGCTGGAAGCGGCGGGGCCAGAGTCGGTGGCGGCGGTGATGGTGGAACCGGTGGTTGGCGCGTCGGATGCGGCGCTGACGCCGGGGGCGAGCTACCATACGCGCCTGCACGCCATTTGCAGGGAATACGGCGTGCTCCTGATTGCCGATGAGGTCATGAGCGGCATGGGCCGATGCGGGACGCCGCTGGCCGTGCGTCTTGACGACCAGGTGACGCCTGACATCGTGGTGCTGGGCAAAGGGCTGGCGGCAGGCTACGCACCGTTGGCCGGATTGATGGCGAGCGCCGACATTTACAACACCGTGATGGGCGGCAGCGGCGCATTCAAGCACGGCTTTACCTACGCGGGCCACCCGGTCAGCGTGGCAGCGGGCCTGAGCGTGCTGGACATCGTGGAGCGGGAAAACTTGGTGGCGCCGGCACAGGAGCGCGGCGCACAACTGCTGGCCGGACTGCGCGAACTGCGGGCCCGGCACCCACAAGTGCTGGGAGTGCGGGGGCAGGGGCTGTTGCTGGGGATGGTGCTGGGCGATCCGGCCACCGAGGAAGCCTACGCAACTCCCGGTCTGGCCGAACGGGTGGCCGCCGCTGCACGGGCACGCGGCCTGATCACCTACCCCGGCAGCGGCGCAGTCGACGGCGTGCGCGGCGATCACTTGTTGCTGGGGCCACCGCTGAGTATCTCGGCGGCAGAGGTGGGGGAAATGCTGGCGGCGCTGGATGGGGCGTTGGGCGCGGCGGGCTAGAGCAGCACTGGCTGAACCGAATCACCTGCACAAAACTGCCCCAGATTCCTGCTCATCAAGCAAGTCTGGGGCGGTTTCATCTGGAACAAGTTAGCCGTGTCGTAACCTCAAAAAGTCAAAAACATGGCCTATTCCGACGCGATTTCGGTCTTGGCTTCTTCCAGCTTCTGCCCTTCGTCATGCGTCATATCCGCCAGATTCTCGCGCAGTTCAGCCAGCTTTTCCTCACGATCTACGTTCGGGTCAAGGCCATTGGCGTCGGCGCTGCCCGTAGCTCCCTGCATGCCGTCTTCCACAATTTCGTGCTGGTCTTCACGCTGGCTCTGTTCGGGTTGGGTCATACCTGAGCCTGAAGCATGAGCATGAAGACCCGTCGGGGAAAAGGTCAAGGCCATATTTATGGACGGCTGGGAGAGGACAGATCCCAGTGCCCGCAGGCTGACCCCAGAGGCTGCCACCGCTGCTTCCACCAGGCGCAAACGCACCGAATTGGGCGCGTGGGCAAATACACGCAGCATGGTTCGGGCCAGCGTGGGCGTGGGCGTGCGCGGGGCCAGGAATGCGTGCCAGTGCACGGCGGACAACCTGAAGAACGAGTGAAAGAAGGCAGGGAGGCCGTCTGCCGGAAGCCTGAGCAGGGCGTCCAGTCCCATCAGGCCGAGTTCGCGGGCGGCACGGCGTTCGGGAGGCCAGAGGGCGTGCCACGCGGCGCGGGTGGCAGCTTCCGCGTCGGGCAGGGCGTTGGCTATGGCCTGAGCCACCCGCGGAGCATCGGCCAGCGCGCCTGATACCTGAAAGCCGCTGACCGGATGCACCAAGCCGCCCGCCGCGCCAAACGCCAATACGGGGCCGGGTTCGGGGGCCGCCGTATTCATGGGAAAGGCCACCCATTCGGTAAATTCTATGTTGCTCGGCGGCGTGCCAGCTGCGTTGAGGCGGGCGTGCAGGCGGGCTTCCAACTCGGTGCGCGTTAGGCCGGGGCGGGCCACCAGACTGGTTTCTTGCACAAAGTACCGTTGCCCACCGAGGTGCATGGCGTACAGGAAAGTAGGGGCGGCGTCCAGCGATACGGAGGGGGGCTGCCGCCAGTCCATCCAGACCATCGCGCCGGGTGCGCTGGGCGGGTGGGCAAAGGTAGCTGTGATGCCGTAGGCCGTTTGCAGGGCCGCGCCGCCCGGATGTGTGGGCCGCGTGAGGGTGCCGCCGTGCCCGCCCGCATCCACGATTACGCGGGCAGGCCAGCGTTCGCCTGCCGTGCCGTGTGCCAGCAGCAACGCGCCGGGGCTGGGGCGAGAATCGGCACGAATAACCGTGCCCTGCGTCCAGGTCAGCCGTTTTCCGGCGCGAGCCAGCATGGAATTCAGCAGGGCGGCGTTGTCCAGCAGGGCATAAGGGCGCGTGAGGGCAGTGGCTTTTGGCCCGGTATAGGCCCGCACATCGGCCCAGACGTCGGCGGTGCAGGCGCGTGCCCAGGCGGGCAATTCGTCCAGCCACGCGCCGTAAGTGGGCGCAAAACGCTGGGGCGGATGCGGGGCCACGAGGCGCACCTGTAAGCCGCGCACCGCGAGTTCGGTTGCCAGCGCCACACCCGCCGGGCCGCCGCCGATCACCAAGACATCGGTCATGGGACTGTCTTTGGTGGGCGTGGCTTCTGGGGGGCGTGCTGCCGTGTCGTGCTGCATTCATTCCAGCCTAGCGCGGGGTCAGTGGGCAGGAGTGTGGGGATTGATTCGGGGAGGGGTATCTAAGGGTCGAGGGTGCTGGAGCGGGCTCGCCGCTGAACCGCCCTTCCCCTGAAACTGCACGAGCTTGAGTCGGCAGTCCTTCTTGAACCCTTCGATCCTCGACCCTTAGACGCCCTTCGCCCTGACCATCACACCCCAATCCCCACTGCCAGAACATCAGCAAATCCTCAAGGCCCGCGCAGGCTTCACCCAAGGCCGGAGTGTGCCCCAGGTGCCCGCAAATTGCCGCCGCACCCGCTAGCGTGGGGCATGTTCAAGGCCCCCGCCTCACCCTCTCGCCCCACCGCCCGACCCCGCCGCGCCCGCACCGCCGCGCTGATGCTGGGAGCGGTGTCTTTGCCCCTGCTGATCGCTGCCTGCTCGCCGCAAAACGCGCAGGGCACGCTGAACCGCGCCGTCTCTACTCGCGGCCTGACTGTGAAGTACGACCAGCGCTACGGTCCCGACACCCGCAACCTGCTGGACGTGTATTCGCCCGAAAACGCGACCAACGCGCCCGTCGTGCTGTTTATTCACGGCGGTTCATGGGAAGGCGGTGACAAGGAAGGCCACAAGTTTGCAGGCGAATCTCTGGCCCGCGCCGGGTACGTGACAGGCGTGATGAATTACCGACTTGCCCCCACCAACCGCTACCCCAGCTACGTGCAGGACGCTGCCGCCGCCCTGAAATGGATGCGCGACAATGCCAAATCGGTGGGCGGCAATCCCGACAATTTGTTTGTGATGGGCCACTCGGCAGGCGGGTTCAATGCTGTGGAAGCCGTGGTCAACGAACGCTGGCTGCGTGAGGCGGGCGTGCCGATCGCCAGTGTGCGCGGCGTCATCGGCATTGCTGGGCCGTATTCCTACGACTTCCGCGATTTCTCCAGCGCCCGTGCCTTCCCGGTGGGCGGCGACCCTGCCGACATCATGCCCGACCGCCATGTACGCAAAGACGCCCCCCCGCACCTGCTGCTGGTGGCCGAAAACGACAGCGTGGTATATCCGATGAACGCCGTCAACATGGAGGCGGCCCTGAAAGCAGCGGGCATTCCCGTAACGCGTAATGTGATTCCCCGCGTAAACCATGTGACGATCATGGCGGCGGTGGCGCGGCCTCTGACTTTTCTGGGCAATACGCGCCAGCAGGTCATTGACTTTATTGAGAAATACCAGGCGCGGTAAAAGGGGTCTAAGAGTCTAGGTTCTGAAGGTCTAGTCGGTGCTGTTGCCCTTCTTAGACCCTCACGCCTTCTTGCGGCTGCGGCACCAGTTGACGCCAGCTGTGGACGCTGCCCACCTGCACTGTTACGAAGCGTTCCAGTGCCCGCCACAGCGCCGCCCGCTGTTCGGTGGGCACGGGCGCTTCTATGCTGGCGCGGACGCTTCGGCGCACGACATAACGTACGAAATCGAGGGCTTCGGGGGGGTAGGGGGACAGGCTGGCGCAGTTGCCGCACAGCATCTGGCCTGCCAGTGGGTCGGGGTGCGAGGGCTGATCTGCGCCGCAGCGGGCACAGCGGGCCGTTTGCGCCACGAATCCGGCGAGACCCAGCAACTTGAATCCCATGACCAGGGCCACCCATTCCGGGTCAGGCTGATGCGAAATGCCGCGCAGGGCTCCAGCAAATAGTTCAAAGGCCTGCTCGGTAAATTCGCCTTCCTGAAACAGAGCGTCGGCCAGTTCGGCCATCAGGTGGGCAAAGGCGTAGCGCTCCGGCTCGGCCAGCTTGGGTAGCGCACCTTCCAATACGGCTTGCTGCACGCTGGCCAGATCAGATTGCGGCGTCTGGTACACCTGAATGCCCACATGATGAAACAGATTCAGGCGGCTGGCGAGCGGCCCACGCACCCCGCCCCGCGCAATGGCCTTCAGTTTGCCCTGAGGCGTCAGCAGCGTCACGATAATGTCGCCCGCAGGCGTGACCCGGCGGCGAATGACGATGCCGCTGCGGTTGGCGGTTCTAGACCTCACGTGCCTAGTCTAGTGCGGCGGCGGCAAAACAACGGGGCGAGGGGGCACGGTTGGGGCTCAGGCTCTGGTGGCGGCAAGAAAAGACGCGGCAGGGCCGGGCGTGCTCAAGCCCACCTTCCGCCCCCCAAAGCACCGTTTACACTGCGTGGCATGAAGGATCACCGCCCTCAAGACCACAGCATCCGCGACCTGTTGCGCGAACTGTTTCCCGAAACGCACCGGGAACTGTTTGGGCACGAAGCCGACGCCACCCACCCGGCCCCGCCGCCCCTCACGCTGGGCCTCTATCCGGTGGCCGATGGACGATTGGCCCTCGTGCAGGGCGACCAACTGGCCGAATTTACGCCGCTAGACCCTAAAGCCCGAAACGCCCTGCACTGCGACCTGTGCCATTACACCCGCTCACGCACCGAGGCGGCGCTGTACCGCGTGCATGTGGCCGCCCGCCGCACCCGCTACGTCACGCTCTGCACAGGCACGCAGTGTTGCCAGCAACGCGCCGGACGTTCGGGGCTAGAGCGCCTCGCCCACCGAATTTTCCCCATCGAACCCATCACGCCGGACGAACGTTAAGCAGGGCGGCATGACCATCCTCTGACGCCACCTCAAGAAAACGGCAAGCCGTGTCAGATTTGGGTCAACCACCTGCCCCCTAAGCTGACAGGATGGAAGGATTCTGGGCCGAACTCCGGCTGATGCAGGGACTCTTGGCAGCCTTCGTTCTCAGCGGTGCAATCGGCTGGGAGCGCGAAAGCCGCAACCGCAGCGCAGGCCTCCGCACACATATTCTGGTGGGCGTCAGCGCCGCGCTGTTCATGGTGCTGGGCGAATCGTTGGTCAACACCTTTGCCAAAGAAGACAATCAGGTGCGCTTCGATCTGATCGGGATTCTGGGCGCGGTGGTCAGCGGCGTCAGCTTCCTGGGTGCAGGAGCCATCTTTTCGGATCGGCACGGCGAGGGAGCCAAAGGCCTGACCACAGCGGCGGGCCTGCTCGCAACGGCGGGCATCGGGGTGGCGTGCGGCCTACATCTGTATGTGTTGGCAACGGGGGCGACTGCCCTGTTTTTGCTGACGCTGGGCGTGCTGTGGCGCGTGTCGGAATGGGAGAACGGGCGCAACGAAAAGCGGCAGGCCAGCACGTCGGAACAGAGCCGGGAAGGACAGAACGGCTGAGGCGTGGGGCATAGAAAGTGCGTCTGGGGGTCGAGGTTCTGAGGAGTGATGGGCTTGCGCTGAGCGCCGTCGCCCGGCCTCTTTTGCTCACACAGTTGCAGAATCTTCCCCGCCCGACGCCAGAGCACCAGACCTGTACCATCTGCCCCTTGTCAGACTGCCGCAGATTGTATACAGTATCCACAATGAGCTTGCCCGCCCCGAGTTCGTCTGTACTGTCTTTTGCCCGCCCTACGCTGGTGCGCGACGGTGTGTATGACCATTTGCGGCGGGCCGTGCTGGATGGCGAGTTGCTGCCCGGAGAGCGGTTGGGCGAAGTGGAATTGGGCGAGAAACTGGGCGTCAGCCGCACCCCGATTCGGGAAGCCCTGATGCGGCTCGTGCAAGATGGGTTGCTGGTGGCCGAAGCCAACAAAGGCGTGCGCGTGCGAACCATGACGGCGGCTGAGGCCCGTGATGCCTACGTGGTGCGCGAGGAATTGGATGGCCTGGCCGCAGCCCTCGCTGCCGCGCAGCACACCCCCACCGACGCCGACGCTCTGCGCGCCGCACTGGATGAGCTGAACGCCTCTGTAGACGGCGAATACCGTACCCAGACCCGGCTGGATCTGGCCTTCCACCGCGCCATCACGCTGGGCGCACGCAATGGGGCGCTGAGCGACCTTGCCCGCGACCTGGAACAGCGGGTGGCCCTGATCAAGCACCAGACCCGTACATACAACGCCCACCCTGAAACCGCCGCCCAGCACGCCGCCATCCTCAAAACCATTCTGGCGCGTGATGCGGATGGGGCCAGAGCCGCCGCCCGCCTGCACGTCCGAACTTTCGCCGCCCTCGTCATGCAAAACCTTGGAGACCTCCTATGATTGACCAGCTGTACCGCAAAGCCGTCCTGACCGTTTCGGGTCAGAAACAGATCGAATCCCTGGTGCGCTCGCGGGGCTGGAGCGTGGCCCAGCGCTTCGTGGCGGGCGAAAGTGCCCAGACCGCCATTGCCGCCGTGAACGAACTGGCCGCCGACGGCATTCTCAGCAACCTCGATCTGCTGGGCGAGTTCGTGGCCTCGCCCGAAAAGGCCAACGAGTTTGCGGCTCAGGTGCTGCACCTGCTGGACGCTGCCCGCGCCGAGGGCATCAAGCCGTATGTCAGCGTGAAACTCAGTAGCATCGGGCAGGGCCAGACCGTGGACGGACAGGATTTAGGCCTGACCAACGCCCGCCGGATCATCAGCAAGGCCAAGGAATACGGCGGCTTCGTGTGCTTAGACATGGAAGACCACCCCCGCGTAGACCAGACACTCCAGCAATTCCGCGTGCTGGTGGGCGAATTCGGAGCGCAGCAAGTGGGAACGGTGCTGCAAAGCTACCTCTACCGCGCTGAAGCTGACCGCAACAGCCTCGATGATCTGCGCCCCAATCTGCGAATCGTCAAGGGCGCTTACCTCGAACCCGAATCGGTGGCGATGCCCGTGAAGGCCGACGTAGACGCCAATTACCGCAAGTTGGTGTACGCGCACCTGAAGGCGGGCAACTACGTGAATGTCGCCACGCATGACGAAACCATCATTGCCGACGTGCAGCATTTCGTGTTGGCGCACGGTATTTCTAAAGCTGCGTTTGAGTTTCAGATGTTGTACGGCATTCGCCGCGACTTGCAAAAAGAATTGGCCGCGCAGGGCTACCGCGTCCGTGCCTATATCCCGTATGGCCGCGACTGGTACGCGTATTTCAGCCGCCGCATTGCCGAGCGTCCGGCGAACGTGATGTTCGTCTTGCGCGGCATGCTGAAGGGGTGAGTCTATGCAAGCTCCGGATGGTCTCGATATTTATGATTTCGAAGCTAATTTTACAGAAGAACATGACTTGATTATTCAATTGAATGACAACGCCCGCAAACATTTAATTGAAATGCTTGAGTCGTTGGCCTCAAATCCAGAAGTTATTGGCAAGCACTTCCACATTGATGAGGTATCTGGCCTTTGCGGAAATATCAAGTCCATCATCTTTATGAGGCCATAAAGCTCAAAAATTACTATCTCTACACGCGAATACCTCTACATCGCTCAGTCAAGCACCCAACTTAGGAGCCATCATGTTGAAAATCCAAGACTACCGCCCCGAATCGTTCATCGACTTTACGCAGGCCGACAACGTAACGGCTTACCAAGCCGCACTGAAAAAAGTTCGCGCCGAACTGGTGGGCAAGCACTACCCGCTGATTATTGACGGCGTGCGCGTGGACACCGCTGAAAAGCTGGATTCCATCAACCCCTGCGATACGTCTGAAATTGTGGGCAGCACAGCCAAAGCCACCGTAGACGACGCACAGAAGGCGCTGGACGGCGCGTGGAAGGCGTTCGAGTCGTGGAAAAAGTGGACGCCCGACACCCGCGCCCGCATTCTGCTGAAGGCCAGCGCCCTGCTGAAAGCCCGCCGCTTGGAAGCCTGCGCCCTGATGAGCATCGAAGTGGGCAAAAACTACGCCGAGGCCGATGTGGAAGTGGCCGAAGCGATTGATTTCCTTGAATATTACGCCCGCACTGCCATGAAATATTCGGGCTTCGGGGCCGCCGATACCACGTGGTACGAGGGCGAGGAAAACGGGCTGATGTTCATGCCCATCGGCGTGGGCGTCAGCATCAGCCCGTGGAACTTTCCCTGCGCGATCTACCTGGGCATGCTGGCCGCGCCCATCGTGGCGGGCAACTGCGTGATTGCCAAACCCGCCGAAGATTCGGGCCTGATCGCCGGATTCGTGACCGACATCATGCTGGAAGCGGGCCTGCCCGCCGGTGTGCTGCAATTCCTGCCCGGTGTGGGCGAGGAAGTGGGCGAGTACCTGACGACGCACGCTAGGACGCGCTTCATCACCTTCACGGGATCGCGCGGCGTGGGCCTGCACATCAACGAAGTGGCCGCCAAAGTGCAGCCCGGCCAGAAGTGGATCAAGAAAGTCATTCTGGAACTCGGCGGCAAAGACGGCATGATCGTGGACGAAACAGCAGACATTGAAACCGCCGTGACCGCCGCCGTGCAGGGCGCATTCGGCTTCAACGGCCAGAAATGCAGCGCCATGAGTCGCCTGATCGTGGTAGACAGCGTGTATGACGACGTGGTGGGGCAGTTCGTAGAACGCGCCGGGAAGCTGCGGGTGGGCACGGGCGAAGACAACGCCAACGTGACCGCCGTGGTCAACGAAGAATCGTTTGAGAAGATCGGGAAGTACATCGGCATCGGCAAGGGCGAGGCCAAGTTGCTGCTGGGCGGCGAAACCCCCGGCGAACATGGCGGCAAGCAGGGTTACTACGTGCAGCCCACCATCTTTGGTGACGTGCCCGCCGACGCCCGCATCGCACAGGAAGAAATCTTTGGGCCAGTCATTTCAGTGATCCGCGCCCGCGACTGGGATCATGCGCTGGAGATCGCCAATTCCACCGAATACGGTCTGACGGGAGGCGTGTGCAGCCGTGATCGTGCCCGCCTGGAGCAGG
This sequence comes from Deinococcus sp. QL22, assembly GCF_023370075.1. NCBI lineage: Bacteria > Thermotogati > Deinococcota > Deinococci > Deinococcales > Deinococcaceae > Deinococcus > Deinococcus sp. QL22. The sequence goes on along the minus strand of NZ_CP097149.1, from coordinate 2,455,725 downwards.
CCCGCAACGAGTTCGAAGCCGGAAACCTGTACTTCAACCGCAAAATTACGGGGGCCATCGTGGGCGTGCAGCCCTTCGGCGGCTACAACATGAGCGGTACGGACAGCAAGGCAGGTGGCCCGGATTACCTCGCCAACTTTATGCAACTGAAGACGGTGACAGAACGCTGGTAAATTTGCTGCCGCCTCTGCCAACTCAACTCTAAACCAATCAAGTTCCCCAGCTTGTCCTCATCCAGAGGCGGCCAGGGGAACCCTCCTTTTGGGTAAAAATTGGCAAGCTGCTCTACGAAAATTCTTACATAGAGGGGCTTATCTCACCTTTATTGTACCGAGTGTAATGTTATCTAGACAAATACAGATGAGCTACTGACTTGCGGTATAGCATCCGGCCCAAGTTCCAAATTGATTTCGGTTCCCACTCTCACGCTCGAGCTTGTACCGGGCGTTGACATGGGTCTTTTGTTCATCCCCCCGTATGATCCAAGGAGAAGTCTGATGTCACTGAACCGTGCCCTGCTTGCTGCCACCCTCGCCCTCTCGCTGGCCGCCTGCTCTCAGCAGAATGCCGCCGCGCCCGACGCCAGCACGCCCGACTTATCTTCCAGTGGCAACTATCTGGTGGGCTTCAAGGAAAGTCCTTTGAATGCGCAGGGTTTAGATACACAGGCGTTGGAGGCTCAGGCCGTGTTGCAGGCGCAGGCGGTGACTGCCGCAGGGGGAACTCTGAAGCAGCAGTGGGCCGACATCAGCGCCGCCGCCGTTCAGTTGTCGCCTTCCGCGCTGGCGGCACTCAAGGCCAATCCGAATGTGGAATACGTGGAGTTGGAAGCCGTGCATCACGCACTCGGCGGGCCAAGTGGCAGCCTGACCCGCGAAGGCGGCAGCCCTGCTCTGTCCTCTCAGGCTTTGAAGGCGCAGGCAATCTTTAATCCCAGCGGTGAATACACCTGGGGCGACAACGCACTGGGTGTGCCGCAACTGCTGGCCGAGGGCAAGACCGGGGTAGGCGTCGCGGTCTGCATAGGCGACACGGGCATTGACGCCAACCACCCGGAATTTGCACGCAAGCTGAAAGGCTACAAGAACTTCGTGACCACCGACGTGAACCGCGAAGACCCCTACAAACTAAACGACGTGGATGGGCACGGCACGCATGTGGCCGGAACCGTGTTTGCCCAACTGGGCGGAGGCGCAGCAGCCAAACAACCGGGAATGGATGCGGGCGGCGTGATCGGGGTGGCTACGGGCGTAAACCTGTATATGGCCCGCGTGCTGGGCGACAGTGGCAGCGGCAGCAGCAGCGGCATCATCAACGGCGTGAACTGGTGCGCGGCGCGGCTTACATCTCAGGGGCAGGGCGGGACAGAAAGCAAAGTGGTGATCAGCCTGTCTCTGGGCGGAGGCCGGGCCAGCCAGACTGAACAGCGGGCCTACACCGCCGCCCATAACAAAGGCGTGCTGATCATCGCAGCCACCGGAAATGACGGCGCGGCGGTGTCTTATCCTGCTGCCTATACCAATGTGGTCGGCATTGGTGCAACAGACGCCAACAACGCCAAGGCCAGCTTCAGCAACTTTGGTACCCAAGTTGATCTGGTCGGCCCCGGCGTCAGTGTGCTGAGCAGCGTGCCATTGGGCAAAGGCACGGCAGCCAGCGTGACTGCACTGAGCCGCAACTTCACCGAAGTCACCAGCGCCGACCTGAGTGGCAAGGGAACCGTGACGGGTACGGTAGTCGTTGCAGGCGGCACCAACAACGAATTTTGCGGCACCACCGCCAACAGTGCCGCCATCAACGGCAAAATTGCCCTGATCAAGCGCGGCACCTGCACCTTTGAAGAAAAAACTGCCAACGCAGTTCGCAACGGTGCAATCGGCGTCCTGATCTACAACAACGCAGCGGGCGCACCCGGCATCGGCCTGACCAATGCTTACACCACTCCCGTCGTGGGCATCACTCAGGTTGACGGTGAGGCGCTGCTGGCCGCCATTACTCCCACCACTGCCCCCACCGCCACCCTCAGTGTGACGGGCGCAGACTACGCCTACTTCGACGGCACCAGCATGGCCACGCCGCACGTCAGCGCCGCCGCCGCCGTGGTCTGGGCCGCCAAACCCACCCTCACCAACACCGGATTGCTAAATCTGCTCACCTCTACCGCCACCGACCTGGGTACGGCAGGCAAGGACAACAACTTCGGGCACGGATTGGTGAACCCGCTCAAGGCCATCTCCGTGCAGTAAACCCCGGCTGACATGCCCCGCCTCTCTGCCTGCTACGCTGCGGGCAGGGAGGCGACCTCTATGGGACTGCCGTTTCTGGTGTTGTTTTTGGGAATCATGGCCTACTTTGCCCGCCAGCAAGCCCGCCTGAACAGGGCGATGGACAGCAACGACGATTCGAGGCGCGAAGCTGGCTACGTCGGCCCGAATGTGCATGGCCCCACCTTAATTTAAACTCAAATTCCTACCCTGAACCTGCCCTGCGGCGGGTTTTTTCTTGCCAGACTTATGACTCTGCCAGCAACTCGTCCACGATCAGAGCGCCGCCCAAAATAGCCGGAATACCGCCACCAGGGTGCACGCCCGTCCCCACCTGCCACAGCCGGGGCGAGAGGCGGTACGGCTGAGGATGCAGCGGGCCGCCGCGCCAGACTGGGTTTCCGAGGCCGTAAATTGCGCCACCGGGATGCCCGCCCCCTGCATAGTGGGCGGGGTCAAGCACCCCAATTGCGGAGGCCGAAGCCAGCAGCCCCGGCACCTCCAAGACCTGTTCTACCCGCGCCAGTTGCGCCTGAACCCAAGGATGATCGGGCGTAAGCGGGCGGGCGGTGGCCGGGGCAGTCAGCAACACGGCTAAGCGCGGCCCATCGGCGTGGATGAGGGTCAACGTATCGGGTGGCAATGCCCCGGCACGCATGGCGGCGCGGAAGGTGGCAAAGTCGGTGGGGGGAATGATGCTGGTGGCGGGGAGCGGGACAGCCTGAGCGAATGCGGCGTACACGGCCACGCCGCTGACCGTGCGCCGGGGCAGGGGCGAATGCACGGGCTGGCCCCGCAACGCTGCGAGCCGGGCCGGGTCAATGGCACTGACCAGCATATCGTGTCGGGCCACCTCTTCCCCTTCCAGCGTCAGGCTTCCCGATGCCGCATCCAGCCGCTTTACGCCGCCCCGAAATTCCACGCTCCGCGCCGTGCAGAAGCCGTGCAAGCTGTCCAGCAGCACGCCCATTCCCCCCGCCGGACGGCAGACATGGCCCGCGATCAGGGCCGGAAGCAGGGCATACAAGGCCGGGGCATCGGCGGGCGGCAATCCGGCATTCAGGGCGTGGGTGCGGAGCGCGTGGGCCAACGCCGGATGCACCCGCTGCGCCCGAATCCAGCCCTCGGCAGTGAAGTGCGGCCCGGTGGCGTGTGCCAACGTCGCACTGGCCCGCAGGAAGGCCGGGGAAGTGAAGCGGGGCGGCGTGGTCAGCAGCGTTTCTAGGTACGGCGCAACCGGAGCCGCCGCCGCACAGACCCGCAGCCAGTCGGCGTACAGCGCGTGACCGGGCGGCACAGGCAGGGGCACCGGACCAAACGGCGTGTGATGAAGTCCCAACCCATCCGGCAGCGGGCGCAAATCCAGCGGGTCTGAACCTTCACGCAGACGGGCCAGAACCTTGTGCCACACGCCGGGAAAGGTGAACAGGCTGGGGCCAGTGTCGAAACTCAGGCCACCGACCTCTATGCGCCTAAGCTTTCCGCCCAAGCGATCTGCCTCGTACACGGTAACGGCATGACCGCGCTGGGCCAGCAATGCCGCGAGTGTCAGGCCCGCCAGGCCGCCGCCGATGATGGCGGTATCGGGGCGTGATTGTCGGCCAGAAGGGGGGCCGGGGCGTTGTGTGAGTGGTGAGTGATCAGTGGTGCGTGGCAAAGGCGTGGGGGCCAGATGATTGATGGGCTTCCCCAGTGCAGCATCTTTTACACCACTGTCGGTGTCCGGTTCACCGCTCATAGCCCATAACACACCGTTCACCCCTGCCGCGCCAGCAGATACACCAACTGCACCCCGGCCACCGTGCCCACCACCCAGGGCGACACGATGCTGAGTGGGTACAGGCGGGCGGCCCACTCCGGCGTGGGTGTGCGGGCCAGCGCCAGAGACATCCCGCCGCACACGGCCCACAACGTTAATGCCACCAGACGGCTTTCACTCCACACAAGTGCCCCAGCCAGCGCGAACCACCCCAGCGCATAGAAGGCGGTGCCCGCCGCGCCCAGTGTGGTGGCGACGGTGCGCGTGCCGCCTTCCCGGTCAGCGGGGATGTCCTGCACGGCGTCGAAGGCGTGTTTGCCCACCGAGTAGGCCATCAGCGTCAGCAACGGCAGCAGCGGAACGGGGCCGCCCAGCACCAGCGCGGGCAACACCAGCGGCAGGGCGTAGGCCACGTTGCTCAGGCCGTCCAGCACGGGGCGGCCCTTGAAGCGCAGCGGCGGCACCGAGTAGGCCGCGAACAGGCCAGCCGACAGCGCCAGAACCAGCGACGCAGCGGGCGGCAACAGCCACGCCAGCAGCAGCAAAAACGGCAGATTCACCGCCAGAATCGCCGTGAGCAGCGGCGCACCCTCGCCCGACATCAGGCGTGCGCCCTGCCAGCCGCCTTTGCGCCCACTGCGGGCATCCTCGGCACGGTCAGACAGGTCATTTAACCCGTAAATCAGCAGATTGAAAGGCAGGGTGAAATAGACCAGCAGCACCCAGAATTCTAGCTGGAGGCTGTACAGATGCCCGCTGAGCCACAGCCCCGTGACCAGCGTGCCCACCGTATTGACCCACAGGGCCGGACGCGACACCGCCAGCAGCCGGGAGAGCGGCAGCAGGGTGGGGCGGGCTACACGGACTTGCTCTGATTCCCGAACATCCGCAACGACACCGGATGTTGGTCCATCGCCGCCAGTCCGTACTTGTTGCCACTCGCTCTGCTTCGCAGCTGTTCCAGTCCGCTCGGATGATTCCCGCGAACCATCACAATTTGTTATTACAGAACGCAGGCGGGGCACCATATCGGGCTTATTCTAGCGGCGCGGCGCAGGCCAGCCGTCCCGCAAGGACTGGTCTGTATCGCCTGTTGCACCCTTCACAGGCGCTAAACTAGACCGTGATGCGGCTCGTTTCGTTTGTTCAGGTTCTGCTGCTGCTGGCGCTGGCGGCTTACCTCCTGTTGGTGGCGCTGGAAAACCCGCAGGTGGTAAGGCTACCCCTGCCCTTCGGACGCGGCGAACTGAGCCTGCCAGTGGGCGCAGCGGTGGCACTGTTTCTGATTACAGGGGCGATGTACGCGGCGCTGTTGTTCGTGCCGCCCCTCTGGAATGTGCGGGCCAAACGCAGGCGCGACGTGCGCGAACGCTCGGCGCTGGAAAACCGCCTGGCCGCCACGTTGCAGGCCCGCTTGGGAGCCATGACCCCGACCAACCTGACTCCCGCCCCACCCACCGGATCAGAACAGACCCAACTAGGAAACCAGCCATGAGCCCAGTCAAAGCAACAACTCTGCCCGAACCGCGCTGGCTGCTGGCCCCGCCCGCCAGCCGCGAGGAACTCCTAGACGTGATGCGGGCCTGGCGCGTGTCTCCGCCGCTGGCGCAGGTGCTGCACGGGCGCGGCCTGACCCGTGAACTGCTTGATCCCCCGCTGACGCTGACACCCAATCCGGCCCTGATAGAAGCGGCGCGGCGAATAGTGAAGTCAGTGGCGGCCAACAAGCGCATCCGAATTCACGGCGATTACGACGCCGACGGCGTGACGGCAACGGCGATTCTGGTACTGGGGCTAAGACAAATCGGGGCCGATGTACACGGCTTTATTCCGCACCGCCTGAACGAGGGCTACGGCGTCCATCCTGACCGGGTAGAGGAACACGCCGCCGCCGCCGACTTGCTGGTCACGGTGGACTGCGGCGTCAGCAACGTGGAAGAAGTGCGGGCGCTGCTGGATCAGGGCGTAGACGTGATTGTGACCGACCACCACGCACCCGGCAAGGAGTTTCCCGCAACGTTGGTGGTTCACCCGCAACTGACCAGCGGCTACAATGGGGCGCTGCACAACCTGACCGGAGCGGGCGTGGCCTATCACCTGCTCTGGGCCATTTTTACCGAACTGGGGCTGCCCGAACCCCGTTCCCTCACGGCACTGGCGACGCTGGGTACGGTGGCCGACGTGGCCCCCCTGATCGGAGAAAACCGGGCGCTGGTACGGGCTGGGCTGGCAGAATTGGAACGCACCACGCATCCCGGCCTGCGGGCGCTAATGGACACCAAACAGGTGCGCCGCCCCACCGCCCGAGACGTGGCTTTTATTCTGGCCCCGCGCATCAATGCCGCCGGACGACTGGGCGAGGCCGACATCGCGCTGCAATTGCTGACCACCGACAGCCAGCATGAGGCCGCCACCCTGGCTGCCTACCTGGAAACGCGCAACGCTGACCGCCGTGTACTGCAAGACAAGATGTTCGAGCAAGCCCTCACGATTGCCGACCCTTCGGAGCCCGCGCTGGTGGTCACGCACGCCGACTGGCACGCGGGCGTGATGGGTATCGTGGCAAGCAAATTGGTAGAGACCTACCACAAGCCGGTGTACATCATCGCGCAGGGCAAAGGCTCGGTTCGCAGCACGCCGGGAATCAGCGCGGTGCAGGGCCTCCGCGACAGCGAACACCTGCTGAAACGCTACGGTGGGCATCCCGGCGCGGCGGGTTTCTCTATCGCGCCGGAAAATATCGCGGCCTTTCGTGACCGGATACATGCTTACGCCCGGCAGTTTCCTACGCCTGTGCCGACCTTTTTGTTAGACGCTCCCCTACCCACACTGGGCGCGACGATGGACTTGGTGGCCGAGGCTGCCAGCTTCGAACCCTACGGCGAAGGCCACCGCCCCCCGCTGTGGCACGTGCGCGATACCCTGACTGACACGCGCCTGGTGGGCAAACGCGGCGACAGTCTGCAATTCCGGGTGGGGCCGCTGAAGGGCGTGAAATACGGCGAAACCGACGCCACTCCCGGCAGCCGCGACCTGGCGACCCAGTTGGTTCTGAACGAATTCCGGGGCAAGGTGAATCTGGAACTGCACGGCCAAGCGTTGCGCCTGCCCGCATCGCTGGGGCTGGAGGGCTGTTTAGAAGGGTGGGGAGCGGCGACCCTCTCCCCTACCCCCCGCCTGGATCCCAAACAGGCCATGCAGCACCTGAAATCGGGGGCCAGTGCCTATGCCGAGGGCGCAGTGGCCGAGTATCTGGGCGGCAATGTGCCGGGCCTGACCCTGACCCGTCCGGGCGATCCGCACCCTGGCGGCGAACTGATCCTATACGCCCTGCCCGCAGAATCCGACCTACGGATGTGGGTCACGGCGGGGCGGGTGGCCTTTGCTTTCGGCCCCAAAACGCTGGCCGAATTGGAAGGCGCACTGACGCGGCATCACCTCGCGCCCCCGCCGCCCAACCCATTGCTAGACGCCACGCACGACGACGCGCACCTGGAAAGTGCCGCCGACGCCTACCGCCGCTGGCAATGGGCGCACCATCACCGTACGCTGGACGATCAGGGCTGGACGGCGAGTGTTCACGCGATGCTGGGGCTGGCTGTACCGGAAGTGGACGGACATGAAGCAGCGGAGCATGAATTGGCTGTGGCAGACGACTAGTGGACAGCCACAGGCATGTCTGTAGTTATTCTCACGCTGGGTCGTGCCGTCCGAGCTTCTCCCGCGCAGCTGGTGTTGAGAATTGCCAGTTCACGCGCACCGCCCGCGCATTGCGGTCGGTTTCCCAGGCCTGTATCTCACGCTCGACGGCCTCTTTGCTGGCCAGACGTTGCCCAAGACACTGACGTTGCAGGGCCGACCATTCGAGTTCGGCCATGTTCAGCCAAGACGCATGTTTTGGCGTGTGTACCCACTCAAATCGACGAGTCAATGGCCGGGCTTCCTCTGCCGGAAGAGGTTGATATAACGCCGCTGGGCTGTGTGTCGACAGCTGATCCAGGACGAGTGTGATCTTCTCTGCCTCGGGAGAGCGTCACCCAGGCTCTGGAGTTGCGCTGCGAACTCCGCATTTCCTCGTCGCTCGGTCACCGTGACCGTACGTTGACCCGTCAGGGTTCGAAGGCCACGAAGAAATTCACCGTGCCGCACCGCTTGTCTTCATGATCCACCCGTGCCGGGATTCCCGGCACGGGTGGCCATGGCTCACGGACATGATCAAGCAGCTGGTAGGATGTTTCATCGAAGCAGATGACCGGCCGCGAAGCGTCGTAGGGCTGAGCATACGTGTCCAGCACAGCTTCCATGCGCCAGACGAAGTCCGCGCCTACCTGAGCGACACACCCACTTTGAACTTGCCACGGTCCCTGCGCGTTTTTTTCAGTGTGCGCCGCACCGTCTCGTCACTACTACTGTCCACCACGCCTAAGGTCACCAGACGATCAGCCAAGAGCTGCATCGTCCACTTCTCCCGACCATCAGGTGCCCGACAGACTTCGGCAATCAGGATCGCCGTCTGCTGAGGATCCAGTTTCGGGGGCTGCTGAGGACGCTCTTTTTCGTACAGGGCAGCCTGCAGGCCGCCCTCAGCGTACTTCTTGCGAATGGATGCCACAGTCGCAGCATTGACGCCCTGACGCTGGGCCACCTCCTGATCGAGGAGCCCTTGCTCGCTCAGCAACAGCAGACGTGCGCGGGTCATGACCCGCGCACTGTGCACGCCTTTGCGCGTCATGTCCGTCAGCTGTTGCCGCTCATCGTCACTCAGCTTCACAACCCACTGCTTCTGTCGTCCCATTCCTGAGTCTAACCCATGTCATGCCTGTGGCTGTCCACTAGAACAGGAAACTCCTGTCTACCCTAGATAGATCGGCGCTTGTGGCGTGCAGCACCCGCTCTTTGGGGCGCATCCTGCCTCGGCGGTAGCGACTGGCAAGCCGCACGCCTCGCCCGCTTTGCACTGCACACCCGGCATTTGCAGATGCACGAGTATTCGCCCCGGTTGCACCTCGGCGTGGGTCACGTGGTACTGCAGGGCAGGCGTGTGGCTGTTGCCGTATTCAAACCGCACCTCGGCGGCGCCCCTGATAGACAATTGCTTGGCAGCGCGTTCATAGATCGCCAGGAATTTGCGGTTGGTCATGAATCCGGCCCGCGCTTCTTCGGCGCTCCCGTCCATCACTTGAATCACCGTTTCGCGCCACGTCGCCGCCTTGCCGCCGCAGTCCATCGCCTCGATGGTCACGGCCTTGACCTCGGTGACGTGGTAGCCCGCAGGCACCAAGACCACGCCGTGCAGATGAAATTCGAGCGGCCGCTGATCGGTGCCTCGCAAGTCGGACAGGAAGGCGAAGGTTGAGGTCTGAGTGGCAAGACCGGGAAGCGTTTGAGTGGTCATGGGCTATCTCCTGTGAGGGGTTAGAGGGCGTGTAGGACGGTAATATTTTGCTGGGTACACGGCCAGCGGCGGCAGGAGCTCCGATGCGAAACCAGCGCCATCACCGCCCTTCACCTGTAGGCGCGAATTCCTGCGCCTGATGGGGTGTGGTTTCCACGGGTTCAGCCGGACTGAGAAAATGATTGGCCGCCACTGCGAGGGCCGCACCCAGCAGCGGAGCCGCCCAGTACAGCCAGTGGGCCGTCCAGATGCCGCTGGCGAGCGCCGGGCCAAAGCTGCGGGCCGGATTCATGCTGGCTCCCGTGATCGGGCCGCCCATCACGGCCTCTAAGGCCACCACGCCGCCCACCACCCACGGCAACCCGGAACGCAGGGCCACGAGCAACAAAAAAAAGGTCATGACCGTTTCGAGAACAAACCCCTGTCCCACGCTTCCAGCAGGCACAGTCACGCCCACATTCCCCTTCATGCCGAACAGGGCCAGCAGCGTGAAGGCGGCCAAACTCGCGCCGAGCAGTTGGGCCAGCACATACGGCAGGGCGTGTGAGCGAGGGAATTTGCCTGCCAGCACCAGCGCAAAGGTGGCCGCCGGGTTGATGTGTGCGCCGCTGATGGGGGCCAGAGCCGCAATAACGGTGGCGACGGTGAGACCGAAGACCAATCCCACACCCGCATGTCCGAGCGCCCCGGTTTGCGCCTGCACCACGGCTGCACCGGGGCCGAAAAAAATCAGGGCAAATGTGCCGATGCCCTCGGCAGCCAGCGCCCGTGGGAGCGGGACAGACATTCAGCCCACCGCGACGGCGGGGCTGGCTTCGTAGGTGGCCGGGACAGGCTGACCCTCAGCCAAGGCTCCCACAAACGCATCAAATTGAACCTTGAGTTGATCGCGCACAGCCCGCCACCGATCTAGGCTGCCGCCACTGGGATCGGTGAAGGGGTAATGCAGGCGGTGGGTGTGGCCGGGATACACCGGGCAGGCTTCGGCGGCAGAATCGCAGACCGTGATGACGTACTCGAAGTTTTGGGCGTCTGGCACGTTCCACAGCGTTTTGCTGGTGTGCGCGTCCAGGCTCAGGCCTAGCTCGTTCATCACCGTCCTGGCATCGTCCTTCACGCGGGTGGCCTCGGTGCCTGCCGAATGCACCTCCAAATCAAAGCCCAGCCGCCGCGCCGCGTCACGGGTAAGGGCTTCGGCCATCTGCGAGCGGGCCGAATTGTGGGTGCACAGAATCAGAACACGGGTCATGTTCCGCCTAGCATATCGAATTATTTTGATGCGTCAAGTGGACAGGCTGGGCAAAAATTTCGGTGAGTAGTGAGCCACCCAAAATGAATAACGGCTCTGGGCGAAGCGCGTAGTACATATTCTTGCCCCGCTGTTCGGCCCACACCAGATCGGCGTCGCGCAGGATGCCCAGGTGATAGGAGACTTTAGATTGGGGCAGAGCTTCAAGGTCACAAACGCAGCGTTCGCCCCCCGCCAAGTACCGCACCAGATCAAAGCGAATCTCGTGCGATAGGGCTTTAAGTTGGTCAAGAACAGTGGGGGCAGCAACAGCGGTGGTCATCCATCCATTCTAGTTGATGAATTGGCAGCCGACGCAGCAGCTACAGCCGATTCGTTTATTCGTCGTCCTCATCCACATCTTCGTCAAAGTCTTCCCCGTCGAAGTCCTCGCCGTCGTCCAATTCTGCCGAGTCGGAGTCTTCGTCGCGCCAGTCCTTGATGATCGGCGTGCGGCGTACATCTTCGCGGGGGGCGTTGAGGGTGTCCTCGGCGGCCTCGCCACTCAGGACGGCCTGAGCGCGGCGCAAGATAGCGAGGTCGTTGGGCGACTGTTCATAGCGTTCGGCCAGGTAGGCGGCTACCCAAGCGCCGAAGTACCACAGGCCCAACTGGGCCGCGTACCCGCCCACCTCTTCCTGAAAATACGGCACATGCATCACTTCATCGATGCGCGAATCCAGGATTTCACGGGCCACCATCAGCGCGGGATCGGCGTCGCCCAACAGCAGCGCGATTTTGCCGTCGCCCTTTTCGTGCTGGGCCTCGAACGCGCCTGTGACGAAGGGCAGTGGATCGCCCATGACTGGAATACTCAGCGTTTTGCCGATGCGGGCCAGCAGGCTCTGCCACGCCTGCGGTAAGGCTTCGGCGTCGGGCGCGGCCAACAGCAGCGGCGTGCGGCCCCACAAGCTCCACGCCAAATCGCGGGCGGGGTTGTCCTGCTCCACGCTGGGGGCGCAGCGGTAGGCCAGATCGGTCAGAAGCGCGTCGGCGGCCTGGGCCTGCTCGCCGTGCCCGGTAGCGTGGGCCAGAAACTGGGCAAAATGGTAGGTCGCCAGTGGGCCGCCCGGTACCAGCACATCTATTTCACTGGCGCTGCCGCCGGTGCTGATACGCCTGACCTTGGCTCCCGCGACTTCGGCCAGTTCCGCAAAGGTGCGGGCGGCGTCTCCGGCGTCGGCACTGTCCAGCACAAATTGCGTGCCCGTGCGGGTAAAGTTGACGGCCACGAGGGTTTCGGCCAATTGCACGGCCAGTGTGGCCTCGCCTACCCCGACGATGGCGTGCGGGGCTTCTTCGGCGCGGGTGGGGCCAGCGTAACTGCCGGGCAGGCGGGCCAGCAGCGCAAACAAGTCGCTGGCGGGGGCAGGAGCAGGAGGGATGGTCATACCGTCTAGCGTACATGGCGTAAGCACTCTGGGGGAGGCGCACAAGCAGCCCGGCCAGAGTCTCGACGGCGCAAAGGCAACCAAAAACACCGTTCAGAACAGAGATTCTGCCTTCACGCCCCTTTAACCTTGCGTGCTAGAATCCTGCGCGTGTCCTTTTGTTCTCGTCCCAATTCCAGTAGACACCGCTCGGTTCAAGGCGCTGCTGGAAGCCGCCCAAACAGAAACGCCGCCTTCTGGGGCGACGTGACTGGCTTACTCATGGATGGTGCACTCGACAGGACTCGAACCTGTGGCCTTTGGCTTCGGAGGCCAACGCTCTATCCACCTGAGCTACGAGTGCTTGCACAGATCCCGAACCGGAACCCACAAAGCTCAGGTAAAGTAGCACTTTGCATGAAGGAGATCAAGTGAAGAACAAGAAGTTCGTGAACGTCCTGCTGGGCGTTCTTGCATTGATGTTGGTGGTGGGCATGGCCTACCAGTTCACGCCGAACCTCGGCAGCCTCTTTAATCGCCAGACCGGAACGCCCGCCCTGAAAGTGAACGGCGAAACCGTGACGGTGGAAGAATTAGAAGCCCTGCGGCGCGGCAATCCTGTGCTAAGCACCACCGATACCGGGCTATTGGGCGATGATTTCAAGACCTACGTGGTGGCCCAAAAAGCCCGTCAGGTGCTGTACATTCAGGCCGCCAAAGACATCAACGTAAGCAAGGCCGACGTGAATGCCGAAGTGACCAAAGTGCGCGAGCAAAACAGCCTGACCGACAACAAGGCCTGGACGGACGCCCTGCAAGGTGCTGGCCTGACCGACGCAGCATTCCGCAAGCAGGTACGCGACGGCCTTGCCGTGCAGCGCAAGGTGGATTCCATCAAGGCCACTGCCGCGCCCGCCACCGACGCCGAATCGCAGCTGTACTACACGCTGAACAAAGACAACTTTGTCAGCGACGCCCGGATCGTGGGCCGTCAGATCGTGGTGGCCGATGAAGCCAAGGCCAAGAGCTTGCTGGCACAGGTGAAGGCAGGCGGCGACTTTGCGGCGCTGGCCACGGCCAACAGCACCGAAAACAAAGACCGGGGCGGCGCACTCGGCCCGCTAGAGAACGGCGCTCCCCGCCCGGTGGCTCAGGTTGCCTTGCCCGCAGAAGTCGGCACGGCGGCCTTTGCTCTCACCGAGGGCGGCGTCACCGACGTAATCAAGAGCGGCGGCAAGTTTTACATCGTGAAGGTGGAGAAGTTCCTCGCACCCGCACCCAAGCCGTTTGCCGAAGCCAAAACCGACGTGCTGACCGCCGTAAACGAGCAGAAGAAGAACGCCGCCGTAGAAGTGTGGGGCGACAAGTTGGCCGCCGACATGAAGATCGAATACGTAGACATCAACTGGAAAGCCGAAGACCCCACCGTGGCCAAAGTCGCGGGGCAAAACATTCCCTACTCGGAAGTGATCGGGCAAGTGGTGGGCAACGAGCAATTTACGGGCCTGTTGCAGCAGGTGCCCGCCGATCAGGCCGCGCAACTGGTGAACGGCATCCTGAAGCCACAAGTGGTACAAAGCCTGATTCAGGGCTACGCCGCCCGCAAAGTGGCGCAGGATCAGAAGTTGGCGCTGGCCGGAACGCGCCAGGAGCTAGTCGCAGCGCTGGCTGCCTACGGTGCGCGTGACGTGAAAGTGACCGACACCGAAGTGCAAAAGTACTACCTGGACAACATCAAGCAATTTGAAACGCCTGCCAGCGGCACAGTGAACGAGGCCAGCTTTAAAGAAAAAGCGCAGGCCGTGGCCTTCCGCAATAACTGGAACGGCAGCAACTTTACGCAGGCCGCCACCAAAGCGGGCGGCACTGTAAGCGAGCGCGGAGCCGTTACAGGCGGCGACGGTAAATTGGGCGAAGAACTGAACGCCGCCGTGTTTACTGCCAAGACCCTGAAAACCGCCGGAGAAGGCAGCCTGAGCGATGTGGTGCAAGTCGGCACGCGCTACTCGGTGGCGTATGTGGCCGACCTGAAACGCGCCGCAACCCAGCCCCTGAGTGCTGTTCGTACCCAGATAGAGCAGCAAGTGTTGGGCACCAAAAAGAATGAAGTGGGAACGGCTTTTGTGGCCAAACAGGTCGCGGCGCTTAAGCCCACCGACAACCTGAAAACCATCTTGGCCGCGCAGGAAAAGCGTGTGCCTAAAGCGGTTGCTCCGGCCACCCCGGCAGCGGGAACGCCTGCGACACCGGCCACAGGGACGGATGCGCCGGCCACCGAGACTCCAGCGACGGACGCTCCGGCGACAGAGACTCCGGCTACCGAAACGCCCGAGACTGAAACACCCTAATCCTCAACCCTCACCTGGGCGGCCCGCATGATGGGGCCGCCCAGGTGAGGGTTGAGATGGAGCGGAACCCCCCGTTACTGACACAACGTCTCCCCTGAGAGCGAGGAATCAAGTGCTTGTTGCTCTCCTTGAGAGGGGCTGGCTGCGAAGCAGACTGGGCTGGGCTGCCTCTGCGCCATTCGGCCCACGCCTCAGCTTGCCCCGGCCCGCTAGAATTGCCGACATTATGTCTTCTGTCCTGCCGTCGTCTGTCTTGCCATCTTCTGCGATGCCGCGAGTCTTTTCTGGAATCCAGCCTACGGGTGATCCCCATATCGGGAACTACTTCGGGGCCATGAAAAATTATGTGAAATTGGGCGATCAATTGGGCAAAAACTCTATTTATTGCGTGGTAGACCTACACGCGCCCACCAATCCCAGCGCCTATGATCCCAAATTCCTGGCCCAGCGCACCTTTGATATGGCGGTAGCCAATATGGCGGCGGGCCTAGACCCCGAAAAGGTCATCTTTTTTGTGCAGTCGCATGTGCCCGAACATACCCAACTGGCGTGGCTGTTTACAGTTATCACTCCGGTGGGCGAACTGGAGCGCATGACCCAGTACAAAGATAAGGCCGGAAAGCTGGAAAGTACCCCGGCGGGCCTGCTGATGTACCCGGTGCTTCAGGCCGCCGACATCCTGTTGTACAAGGCCGACACCGTGCCAGTCGGTGAAGATCAGGTACAACACATCGAACTGACCCGCGAGATTGCCCGCAAGTTTAACCATGCCTTTGGCGATACATTCCCGGAACCGAGGGCGGTGCTGGAAAAGGACGCGCTGCGGATTCCCGGACTGGACGGATCGGGCAAGATGAGTAAGAGCAAAGGCGAGGCCACCACCATCGGCATTCTGGAGCCGCTGGATTCGATCTGGCAAAAGCTACGGGTGGCCCCCACCGACCCCGCCCGCGTGCGCCGCACCGACCCCGGCGACCCCGACAAGTGCCTGATTGGGGATTATCACAAGCTGTTCAGCGATCTGCCCACGCTGGAAACTGTGTATAGCGGTTGCCGCACCGCTGGCATTGGCTGCGTGGACTGCAAAAAGCTCCTGCTGGGCAGCATGACCCAGGAACTTGCGCCCATTCAGGAGCGGGCCGCCGCGCTGCGTGCCGACCCCGATTTTGTGCGCGACGCCTTGTTGCAGGGTGCGCGTGATGCCCGCGCCATTGCCCAGCCCGTGTTCGAGGAAGCGCGGGAGAAGGTCGGATTTCTACGGTTTTGAATTCTGAAGTTGTGACTTCTGAGGTTGTGGGTGGATTGCTGAGTCTGGGGGGAAAGGTGTGGGCACGGCTGTAGCTCTGGCCCTCGCCCCCCAGACCAGTTTTGCCGTGCAGTTGCCCTGTTTCTCGGGTACGCTGGCAGAACTGACCTCGGCCCTGCGCTCTGGCCGGGTTCTGCCGCCCGAAGTGCCACTGCTGACCCTAACGCGGGAAGTATTGGCTTGGGCGCAGAGCTTTGGCGAATTGTATGCCGATGCTCAACCCGATCTGCTGCCCACTCTGGCCAGTGTGATCGCCCTGAAAGCCCGCCTGCTGCTGCCCCAGCTTCAGCCCGAGGCCGCCGAGGAAAGTTGGCCTGACGACCTGCTGGAAGAACTGGTAGAAGGCGTGGAAGCCCTGGCAGAACTGGACGCGCTGGTGGGTTTTTTGTCGGCCCGGAGGCGCGAACGGGAAGGACTGATTGCCGCCCGCGCCGTACCCGTGACCTTGCCCCGCCGCGAACGGCCACGCAACCCGCAGAGCAGCCTGAGTAAACTGGTGCGGGCCGCGCAGAACGCCGTGCGTCAGGTAGACGTGCCGTTGCTCTCCCGTGAACGCCTGACTTTGGCCGATGCTCTGGGCGCGCTCCGGGCCTTTGGAACCCGGCTGCGAACCTTCACTTTTGGGGGCATTCCGGCGCAGAACTGGGGCGAGCAGACCACGTATTTTGCTGCCCTGCTGGAAGGGGTCAAAGAGGGCATTTTCAGCGTGCTGCAGGACGACGTGAACGGAGAAATTCAGATCACGTCGCATCTGGAAGAAGGCTGATTCAGGGACCGAAATGCAAGGCCTTCAGTCCTAGGTCTGGTCGTCTACCGTGGCCCCTTCCGCAGCGCGGGTCACGGCTTCCATGCCTGCGCGGGCGGCACTTTCGCTGGAATAGGTCTCGCTGGTGCCGATGACCTGCCCATTGCGGGCCGTCAGGCTAAAGCGTAAGCCGCTGTCGTTCAGCACGAAGCGGGCGCTGTCGGCGGCGTTGGTCTGCACCGATTCCACGCCGTTCATTGCCCCGGCTTTGGCGGTATAGCGCTCGCTGGTCAGCACGATCTGGCTGTTCCCCGCGTGAAAATTGAACATAAATTGATCGCCGCTGCGCTTGACTACAAACTTTCCAGCCATAGTTTAGCCCCTTTTATGATGTGATTTTTATCACTGTACATCTTTTGGGCAGAAATGGGGGAGCAACACACCCGCTGTTGCCCCCATTTCCGTTTAGAGCATTTACCCGAATCATGGCATCAGAAAAAAGACTTCTGCTGCTTCTACTCTCCCAACTACTCGCTAAATTCACTCTCTTCGTTTGGTCAAAACAAACCACTCTTTTGACGAATGCTCCAAGAGCGCCGCTTGAGCTTTACGCCATCATTTCCTCTCGCGTTTTGCTGAGGTACACGGCCACTTCATCGGCGCTGCGAACATCGGTCAGTGGCACGTAATGGTGCTGTCCATCGGGGCTGCCGCTCCTGGTCAGCTTGATCTGATCACCTTCCAGATGATCTACCGTGCCCACATGCTCGCCATTGATGTCTCTGACCTGCAGGTGTTCGGTGATCTGCGCCCGCAGGCTTTCCATCGCCTTGTCGTCGAGGGTTTGCAGGTCGCTGTCGGTCATGGCTTGGTCGTTTCCGGTCATAAGAACCTTCCTTTCGCCCGTGCTGGCGCTGTTCTCATGGGACGCCCTGCATGTGGGACAGGCATGAGCAGGCGGCGAAGGCCCGCTGATGCTTGTCTGACGAAAGGCTGATGCTGGGCCAACTTACGGGCGTGCAAAAGCGGCGGCGGCCTGCACCTGCTCGGCGCTGGGACGCACCCCCGTATACAGCACGAACTGTTCCAGCGCCTGAAGTTCGATGACTTCTGCACCAGTAATCACGGGCTTGCCGTGTGTGCGGGCGGCCCGAATCAGCGGGGTTTCAGCGGGAGAGGCCACCACATCCATTACGGCCTGCGCCTGTGCAATCTGCGCCGGGGCAAAGGCCAATGCCCCCGCTTCCGGGCCGCCCGCCATGCCGATGGGCGTCACGTTGATAAGCAGTTGAGCTTCTTCGGGCTGAGGTTGCCAGTGTTCAGGCTGCCAGACGAATTGGCTGTCCTGTGTCGCTAAATCGTGCGCCAACGCCCGCCCCGCCGCCTCGTTGCGGGCCAAAATCGTACCGGAGGTAAATCCAGCGTCGCGCAGGGCAAAGGCCACTGCCCGCGCCATGCCGCCGCTCCCACGTAACGCAAAACGCAGTGCCGGGTTTACATGATGCTGGGTCAACAACTGCCGCACCGCCAGGTAATCGGTGTTGTAGGCGTGCAGCACGTTGCCCTCATTCACGATGGTATTCACCGATTGCAACACGGCGGCAGAAGCATCCAGCCTATCCAGATACGGAATGCAGGCTTCCTTGAACGGCATGGAAACTGCGCAGCCGCGAATGCCCAGCGCCCGGATTCCGGCTATGGCGGCAGGTAGATCGGTGGTGGTGAAGGCCTTGTAGAGAAAATCGAGGCCCAGCGCGTCATACAGGTGGTTGTGAAAGCGTGTGCCGAAATTGCCGGGGCGGCCCGACAGACTCATGCACAGTTGCGTGTCCTTGTTGATCGGCGGCTTCATCCCGCCCATCACCCTACGCATCCAGCCCAAGCATCAGATTCAGGTTCTGCACGGCGGCTCCGCTGGCCCCCTTGCCCAAGTTGTCGAGGCGGGCGGCCAGCAGCACCCGGCCTCCTGTCTGGCTGGCGTTTCCGCTGGCATAGACGAACAATTCCAGATCATTCGTGCCGTTCAGCGTTTGGGGGTCTAGGATGGCCGGATTTTCGGCAGGCGGCGTAACCCGCACGTACTGTTGCCCGGTGTAGTGGGCGGCCAGCGCGGTATAAATCTGCTCCGCACTGATGCCCAGTTCTTCTAAATGCAGCGGGATGGTGACCGTCATGCCCTGCGCCCACGCGCCCACGTTCGGCACAAATATGGGCGTGCGGGTCAGGCCGCCGTAACGCATCATTTCGGGAATGTGCTTGTGATCCAGGCCTAAGCCGTAGCTCAGGAACTCGCCGCGCATCGGATGGGACTGATCCTGCTCGTGGGCGTCGACGAGGGCGCGGCCCCCACCACTGTAGCCGCTGTAGCCCTGAATCTGCACCGGATGATCGGCAGGGAGCAGGCCCGCCGCCGTGAGGGGAGCCAGCAGCGCAATCGCACCCGTGCTGTAGCAGCCAGGATTGGAGACGAAGCGGGCCGTGCGTATGCGTTCAGCTTGCCCCCCATTCAATTCCGGAAACCCGAACGCCCAGCCCGCGTCTACCCGGTGGGCAGTACTGGCGTCCAGCAGACGGGCGTGCCGGTTGGTCGTCAGGGTCACGGCTTCGCGGGCGGCGTCATCGTGCAGGCACAGAATGCTCAGGTCAGCGGCGTTCAGCAGTTCGGCGCGGGCCTGCGGGTCCTTGCGGCGGGTGGGATCGATGCTCAGCACCTCTAGATCGGTGCGTCCCGCCAGCCGTTGCCGGATTTGCAGGCCCGTGGTTCCGGCCTCGCCATCAATAAAAATCGTGGGTTTGAAAGTTGATGTCATGGATTGTCCTCCTGCGGAGTATGTGCTTGCCACTCGCTGTGCAGCAGGCCATACGTGGCGTCGTCCGTCCATTCTCCCCGGTGCCAGTAGCTCTGGCGGGTGGTGCCCTCATGCCGGAACCCGGCGCGAACGAGCAGGGCAGCGGCGGCCTGATTGCGCGGGTCGATACTGGCGTATACACGGTGCAGCTCGTGCGAGCCAAACAATTGCCCAAGCAACAGCCTCAGCCCCTCAGAAGCGAGGCCGCGCCCCTGTGCACCGGGGGCCAGCGTGACCCCCAGTTCGGCTTGCTGGCCCATGCCCCGCACGGCGAAATCTCCCAGCAATTCACCGGATTCGGCATCGGCAAACGCCACCTGAGTCCATCCCTCTTGCCCCAGCGTGCGGCCCTGCATGGCGGCCACCAGAGCTTCGGCGTCAGCCAATGTATAGGGCAGCACCCAGCCCTGATAGTGGGCCACAGCCGGGTCGTTGCGGTAGGCGCAGAGGGCCGGGGCATCGGCGGGAATCAGGGGGCGCAGCATCAGGGGAGGCATGGCGGCGCGGGGCATGGCGGCAGCGTATCAAGCCAGAGCTTCATTCAGGCGCTTACCAACGCGGCTTGGTCGCGCCCAACAGGTGATACATCAACGCCTTTTGCGCGTGCAGACGGTTTTCGGCCTGATCGAACACGCGGCTTTTGGGGTGTTCGGTGGCTTCCGGCACAGTTTCCTCACCGTAGTGGGCGGGCAGGCAGTGCAGGAAAATACCGTGTGGCGCGAGGGTATCCAGCATTTGCGGCGTCACCTGATAGCCCTGAAAAGCGCGGCGGCGAATATCGGCTTCAGCTTCCTGCCCCATGCTGATCCACACGTCTGTATACAACACGTCTGCGCCCGCGATGGCCCCCAAATCGTTGGTCAGGGTCACGTTCGCGCCGCGCTTCACAGCGTCCATCAGGACTGCGCCGTTGGGTTCGTAGCCCACCGGAGTCACGATGGTGACCTCTGTGCCCGTCAGGATGCCCATGTGAATGTGGCTGTTGGCGAGGTTGTTGCCGTCTCCGATGTACACCACGCGCCTGCCGGTCAGGTCGGTGCCAAATTCCTGCTCGATGGTCTGGTAATCGGCCAGCAGTTGCGCCGGGTGCAGCATGTCCGACAGGCCGTTGATGATGGGAATGGAAGCGTGGTCTGCAAGTTCATGCAAGGTTTGCTGCAAATACACGCGGCCCATCACGCCGTCGACCCAGCGTTCCAGATTGCGGGCCACATCCGACACACGCTCACGGGTACCCAGGCCAATTTCGGCGTTGCTGAGCGTGATCGCGTGCCCGCCCAACTGATACATGCCCACGTCGAAGGTGGTGCGGGTTCGCAAGGACGCCTTCTCGAACACCAGCGCCATGCTGAGGCCCGACAACGGTTTCACACCGCGCCACTCGCCCCGGCGCATAGAGTGGGCCGTATCCATGACCACGCGCAGTTCAGCGGCGCTCATGTCCAGATTGCTCAGGAAGTCGCGTCCTGCCAGCACGGGGGCGGGCAAAGTTTCGGGCGTGTGCAGGAAAGGCGCAGAGGCCTGTGCAACTGCTTGGGCCGCTGCCTTTTTAACTGCTTTGTCCGACTGTTTCGGTGTGTTGGTGGCCTTGCTGTCCTTCGGCATAGGCGGGGAGTATACAGGAGATTTATGCAATTTAATGCATTTAATTGCAGCAGGAGCGAACCACGCGCTGGCCTAAGCCGACTAGCCTATCCCCTTACCCACCAGCCGCTAGGGTAACGCCATGTTGAAGGTTGATGTATTGGGCCGCCCCGCCGAAGACAACGCGCTGTGGGCCACGCTGGACGGTGGGCAGGGCCAGACCCGCCTGCTGCTGGATTGCGGCGCGGGCACGCTGGACGCCGTGCCGTTCAGTCACCTTCAGGCCGTAGACGCGGTGCTGTTTTCGCATCTCCATATGGATCATGTGGGCGGCTTCGATACGCTGTTTCGGGCCATTTTTGATCGGCCATCAGCGGCAACGACTGGAAATCAGGTATGGGGGCCACCGGGAACGGCCCGCATCCTGTCTCACCGATTCCGGGGCTACTGGTGGAACCATGCCCCCGAACTGGACGGCGTGTGGCATGTCCACGACGTACACGAGCAGCACATTCACTCTTACCGCTTTGAGGCACACGAGGCCTTTGAAGTGGCGCACGATGAGGGCCAGCGGGCACATGCCGGCCTGATTCTGAACACACCGCACTTCAGTGTGGAAGCCTTGCCCCTGCACCATCACGGCGTCAGCCTCGGCTACGTGGTGCGCGAGGCGGGCCGGGTCACGGTGAACACGGGCGCACTGGCCGAACTGGGCCTGAAACCGGGCGCGTGGCTGGCGCAGCTTAAGGCGGGGGCAGAGGGAATGCTAAATGTGAACGGCGTGTCACACGATGCCGCCGCCCTCAGAGCGCACCTGCTTCAGCACACGCCGGGGCAAAGCTTCGCCTACCTCACCGATTTTGTGCTGACGCCTGCCGAACAGGAGCGGCTGGCCCCCAAGCTGGCAGGCGTGCAGACGCTGTACCTGGAGGCCCAGTACCTACCCGAAGATGCGGCGCTGGCCGAGCGGCATCAGCACACCACTGTGGAGCAGGGCGCGGCACTGGCAGCCGCAGCAGGCGTGGAGCAATTGGTATTGCTGCACCTCTCCCGCCGCTACCGTGCCGAGCGTTGGCCCGAATTTTTGGCAGCAGCGCGGGCTATCTTTCCCGCGACTGATTTTCCGGCGGGGTGGCTGGGTGAGTCTAGATAATCCACATCTCGCCTAAAGCTCCTTAAGCTTCAGCCCTTCCCCGCCCCACCGAGTACCCTGGTTCCCATGACGCTCGCCCTCTTCGATTCGCATATGCACACGCCGCTGTGTGGGCACGCGGCAGGCACGCCCACCGAATACGCGCAGGCGGCGCTGGACGCGGGCCTCAGCGGGGTCTGCTTTACCGACCACATCCCCATGCCCGCGTGGTACGACGCGCCGTGGCGCATGCGGCTGGATCAGTTGCAGGAGTACCGCGAGAGCGTTCTGGTTGCCCGCGAAGCCTTTGCCGGGCGGCTGGAAGTTCGGCTGGGGCTGGAGGCCGACTACCATCCCGGCACTGAGCGCTTTGTCGAAGGCGTGCTGGAGGCGCATTCCTGGGATTACGTGATCGGCAGCGTGCATTACATCGGCGCGTGGGGCTTTGATAATCCGGAGTTTGTGGCCGAGTACGACGCCCGCGATCTGGGCAGCATCTACCGCCACTATTACGCCCTGTTGGAAGGCGCGGCCCGCACGGGACTCTTTGACGCACTGGGGCACCTGGATTTGCCCAAAAAGTTCGGTCACCGCGACCCCGACGGTTACGCGGCCCTGCACGCGCTAGACGTGGTGGCCGAGCGCGGTATGAGTCTGGACTTCAATACGGCAGGCTGGAGAAAACCCGTGCGCGAGGCCTACCCCGCCCCCGACCTGACCCGCGCCGCCGCTGAACGTGGCATTGGCTTCGTGCTGGGCAGCGACGCGCATCAGCCACAGGAGGTGGGCTATCACTTTACCGAGGCGCTGAAACAGATTCATGATGTGGGAGGCCGCGTGGTGAACTACGCGGGGCGGGTGCGACATGGCTAACGTGCATGAAACCGAACAGGCCGGGGCAGGCGTGAACCGCAAGCAACTGGCGAACGTGCTGAAAACCACCGCCGACCTGCTGGAGTTGCTGGGTCAGGAGGTGTTCCGGGCCAATGCCTACCGGAGCGCGGCCCGCAGTCTGGAGGCGCTGGACACCGACGCCGCCGAGCTGGTGGCCGCTGGCTTTGCGGGCGTGCCGAAAGTGGGCAAAAGCATCGCCGCCGAACTGTTGGCCTACGCCGAGTGCGGCACGTTTGCACCGCTGGAAGACGCCGCCAGTCAGGTTCCGCCGGGCGTGCTGGGCCTGTTCCGGGTACGCGGGCTGGGGCCAAAGAAAATCCGTGCCCTCTGGGACGCCGGAACCGATTCGCTGGAGTCGTTGCGCGAGGCAGCGCACAACGGACAATTGGCCGCCCTGAAAGGCTTCGGGGCCAAAAGTGCAGCCACTATTCTGGCGGCGGTGGATTTTGCCCTGGCCGCACAGGAACGCCAGCATCTCAGCACCGGATTGGATGTGGCCGAGGCATTGGCCGCCCGCCTGCACGGCCTGGACGCCCGCATTTCCGGCGACGTGCGGCGGGGTCTGGATACAGTTCGCAGCGCCCGCGTGACCGTGACCGCCACGCCTGAAGAAGTGATGGCGCGGGTGGGCAATTGGGTGGAAGACCTCTCCCTGGTGGGCAATAAACCACTGCTGGGCGGGCGGGTAGACGGCGTGCCTGTAGAAATCGCCTACAGCACCGCCGACGCACGCGGCGCACTGGACTTGATGATGGGCAGCGGCGCGGCGTACCGGGAAGAACTGCGGGCTGAAGCGGCGGCGAGAGGCTTCGATCTCAGCGGGCGCGGGCTGATGCGTGGTGGTGAAGTGATTGCCACGCCTACAGAGCAAGAAGTGGCCCACCAATTGAGTCTGTCCCTGCGGCCCGCCGAGTACCGCGAACCCGAACATGATGGCCTCTGGCAAACGCTTCCTGATCCCGCCGAACTGGTCACGGTGGCCGATCTGCGCGGCATGATCCACACCCATTCCACCTGGTCAGACGGGGCCAGCTCTGTACGCGACATGGCGGCGGCAGCCGTGAAGCTGGGGCATGAATTTCTGGGTACAGGCGACCACTCACGGGCGGCGCACTACGCGAACGGCATGAGCCTGGAGCGGTTGAGGGCGCACATTCAGGAGGTGCGGGAGTTGCAGGCGGCGGGCGTGCCCGTGATCGCCGGGGCGGAAGTGGACATTCTGGACGACGGCTCGCTGGATTACCCTGACGAGGAACTGGCGGCGCTGGATTACGTGGTGGGCAGCGTCCACAGCCTGTTTACGATGGACGAGGCGCGGCAGACCGAACGGTTGGTGCGGGCGGCCTCTCACCCGCTGATTACGGTGCTGGGCCACCCCACAGGCCGCCTGTTGCTGCGCCGTCCAGGGTACGCGATGGATCTGGAAGCCGTGCTGGGTGCGTGCGAGGCCAACAGCACGGTGGTAGAAATCAATGCCAACGCCTACCGCCTCGATCTGGACTGGCGCGACGTGCTGCGCTGGCGGGATCGCCTGACTTTTGCCATCAACACCGACGCACACGTGCCTGGAGGCCTTGCCGATACCCGCTACGGCGTGGCAGTGGCCCGCAAAGCTGGTCTGACTCCGGCAAAGGTGATCAACACGTTGGGGCAGGCCGACTTTTTGGCGTTCGTGGCACGGCAACGGGCAGCGCGGGCTTCATGAGCCGTCTGAACCTGTGACCGATCTTGCCATTTGGTCTTCTTTTGTGCGTTCTGGCTTGACTTAAACCGAAGATGCACCGATAGTGAACGCATCTTAAAACCAACGTACCTTTAAGGAACTCTTGAGGTGCGTGCGTGTTCAACCTTGCCTGTGCGGAGGGTTGTGCAGGAGGCTCAAACATGAACCGAACCAAGCTCAAGCTTTCTGCCGCTGCTGTCCTGGCCGTCACTGCCAGTCTCGCCTTTGCCCAAAAAGTAGAAAACCCCGTGCCTATCGGCGTGGCCGTGGCCCAAACCAGCAACACGGCGCTGCTGGGGCAAGAACAGGTCATTGGGGCCAGATTCGCCGAGAAGTACCTGAATGCACGCGGGGGCATCAACGGCACGCCCTTCAAACTGGTCTTTCAGGATGCGGCGGGCGATGAAAACAGCGCCATCAACGCCTTCCAGAACCTGATCACCAAGGAAAATGTGGTGGGCATCGTGGGGCCGACGCTGTCTCAGCAGGCCTTTGCCGCCGACCCGATTGCCGACCGCGCCAAAGTGCCTGTGCTGGGGCCAAGCAACACCGCCAAGGGCGTACCACAGATCGGCAACTACATCGCCCGCGTGTCGGCTCCGGTGGCCGTGGTCGCTCCCAACGCCATCCGCACCGCGCTCCGTCTCGATCCCAAAATCAAGAAAGTGGCCGTGCTGTACGCCCAAAATGACGCTTTCTCGGTCAGCGAAACCGGAACCTTCCAGGAAACTGCCAAAGCGCAGGGCCTCACGGTCAGCACTGTGCAAAAATTCCAGACCACCGACACCGACTTCACCACGCAGGTCACGGCCGTCCTGAATGCCGATGTAGACCTCGCCATCGTATCGGGCCTCGCAGCCGACGGCGGCAACCTCGTCAAGCAATTGCGTCAGTTGGGCTACAAGGGCCTGATCATCGGCGGCAACGGCCTGAACACCTCCAACATGTTCCCCGTATGCCAGAAACTCTGCGACGGCGTGATCATCGCGCAGGCCTACAGCCCCTCGCAGCCCAGCGCGGCCAATCAGGTCTTTGTTAAAGAATACCGCGCCCAGTACAAGAAAGATCCCCCGCAGTTTGCCGCGCAGGCTTATGCTGGCGTGCAGGTATTCGTGGAAGCTCTGCGTGCCGTAGACCGCAAAAAGAAGCTGAATACCTGGGATCTGGATGCTTTGCGCGTCGAACTGAACAAGCAAATCTTGCTGGGCAAATACAATACGCCGCTGGGTCTGATTTCCTTTGACAAAGAAGGCGAAGTGGTGCAAAAAGACTTCTACGTGGCCCAGATCAAGATGAAAGACGCCAAAACTGGCTCCTTTGTCTTCCTCAAATAAGGCCAATTCAATTTAGTTTCTCAGCGCCGCCCACATTCAGCCCTGGCTTTGCTGAATGTGGGCGGCGAGATGTTGATTGACCGTGTTGATTGAATGTATTGACTGAATGCGTCGCCTTTAGTACGCCCGCGAGGAGAGCTATGGAACTGAGTTCGTTTGTACAAAACCTGATGAACGGGCTGGCGATTGGCAGTGTGTATGCCATTTTTGCGCTGGGCTATACGCTGGTCTTCTCCATTTTGGGCATTATCAATTTCGCGCACGGGGCGGTCTTTACTCTCGGCGCGTACTTTACCTATACGTTGGTGGTGGGCCAGTTCGAAAACAACGGTCTACTCAAGGGAATCAACCTGTTTCCAGACGGCTCGCCTTTTTCGGGCAGCGCGGTGATGTTCGGTCTGGCTACGATTCTGGGCGCGTGTGCCGCGGGGGCGATTGCCGTGCTGATCGAGCGACTGGCCTTCCGGCCCATGCGCTCACGCGGCGCTGATCCCTTGCTGGCGTTGGTCAGCAGCCTCGGCGTAGCGCTCGTAATCGTGAACCTCATTCAGTTACTCGTAGGCGCTGAAATCTATAACTTCCCCTCCGACGCTTACGGCGAAGTCCGGCCCGCACTGAGTTTCCAGATTGGCGACAAGGTTGTCATTATCCGCACCGTGCAACTGATCATCTTTGCCGTCAGTCTGGTGATGCTGGCCGTGCTGGGCTACGTGATCGGGCGCACCAAAGTCGGCAAGGCGCTGCGGGCGGTGGCCGAAAGCCCCAGCACCGCCAGCCTGCTGGGCATCAGCGTAGACCGCTTTATTCTGATCACCTTCTTCCTGTCGGGCTTTCTGGGTGGGCTGGCCGGAACATTGGTGGGCACGGCGTTTGGTGTGGCCGGGCCGTACTTCGGCGTGGTCTACGGTCTGAAGGGACTGGCCGTGATCGTGCTGGGCGGGCTGGGCAGCATTCCGGGTGCAGTGGCAGGCGGGCTGGTCATCGGGCTGGCTGAAGCCTTTGTACCCGCCGAATACAGCGCCTACAAAGACGCGGTGGCCTTTGCCCTGCTGTTCGTGATTTTGCTGGTGCGCCCGCAGGGACTCCTGGGCCGCAACCTGATTCAGAAGGTGTAGCGAGTTGGCTCTGAAGCTATGGGCTGTGGGCCATGAAGACCAGAGATTTGTACGGAAGATGTATGAGCGATGCAGTTGATTTGTGGTTTTAGCTCCGCTGCAAAGCGGAGGCTGGGACTCGTATGAGCTACGAAGTAGAGGGGGTAAATCGGGCATGGCAGCACTCAAACCAATAACGATTTCAGAACAACGCGCAGGACGACCATGAGCGACTTTCTGCAAAGCTACGGCTTCCTGATCGTCACGCTGATTCAGGCTGGACTGCTCGGCCTCAGCCTGTACTTTCCGCTGATGGCCGGGCAATTGAGCCTCGCCAGCCCCGGCTTTTATGCACTGGGCGGGTATGTGGCCGCCATCATGCTGACCAATCCGGCCTTTGCTGGCCTGCGCGACACGCTGGGCAACGGGATATTTCCGCTGACCTGGCTGGCGGCGGGCCTGCTGTGCGCCCTCGCGGGCGTGATCGTGGGCGTTCCGGCGCTGCGGCTGCGCGGCATTTACCTGGCGCTCGCCACCATCGCCTTCGTCGAAATCCTGCGCGTCGTGTCGCTGAACCTGGCCATTACCGGCGGAGCCATCGGCATCTTCGGCATTCCGCAGGCCTTTGGATTTCAGGATCGCTGGCAATACCTGCTGATTTTTGGGCCACTTCTGGCGCTGGTGCTGGCCTTCACCTATATGCTGCAAAAGTCGCGTGTGGGCCGCGCTTTCCGGGCCATCCGGGAAGATGAACTGGCCGCCGACGCGATGGGGGTGCCGCCGACTCAATACAAGGTGCTGGCCTTCGTGATCGGGGCCGTGATCGCGGGCATCGTGGGGTCTATGAGTGCGCCGTTCCTGAACACCTGGAATGCCAAACAGGGCACTTTCGACGCCTCTATCGCCATCCTCGCCTTCGTGCTGATCGGCGGTTCGCGCAGTATGTGGGGGCCAGTGGTGGGCGGCGCACTCCTGACGGCCGTGCCGGAACTGCTGCGCTTCCTGCAAGATTGGCGCCTCGTCATCAACGGCCTCGTGTTGGTCATTGCCAGCCTGTACCTGCCGCAAGGGATTGTGGGTGCACTGGGCAAATTCCGCAAATCGCCGCCCCCAGCCCGCCCGCCTGTGGCCCCAGCACCGGATGCCAAAGGGGGCACAGTATGACCGCTGCACTGACCAAAACAGCCTCTAGAACCGTGCTGGAAGCCCGCAACATGACCCGCCGCTTTGGCGGCCTGATTGCCGTGAACGACGTGAGTTTCGATGTACGCGAAGGTGAGATTTTTGGGCTGATCGGGCCGAACGGGGCGGGGAAAACCACCCTGTTCAACCTGATGACGGGCCTGACGCCGGCCAGCAGCGGCACTTTGATGTACGAGGGTCGCCCCGTATTGGGCCTCGCACCGCACCGGGTCGCCGCGCTTGGCATGAGCCGCACATTTCAGAATATCCGGCTGTTCAAGGCGTTATCGGCGCTGGAAAACGTGAAAATCGCCCAGCATACCCGCACGCATGCCGGACTGTGGCGCGGCATTTTTGGAGCCAACCGCGCCGAGGAAGCGCAGGTGGAGCGGCGAGCATGGGAACTGCTGGATCTGGTGGGCCTGTCTGACCGGGCCGGGGAGGAGGCTGGAAACTTCAGCTACGGCGACCAGCGCCGCCTGGAAATTGCCCGTGCCCTGGCGACCGAACCCCGCGTACTGCTGCTGGACGAACCCGCCGCAGGCATGAACACCTCGGAAAAGGGCGGCCTGACCGCCTTTATCCGGGAAGTGCGTGACCGATTCGACCTGACCGTGATGGTCATCGAACACCATGTGCCGCTGGTGATGAACCTGTGTGACCGGGTGGCCGTGCTGAACTTTGGGCAACTGATTGCGATGGGCGACCCGGCCAGCGTGCAGCGCGATCCCAAGGTCATCGAAGCGTATCTGGGGGGAGAATGACGACTGCATCAATGACCACAGGAACGCCGCTGCTGAGCATCGAGAATATGAGCGTGAACTACGGCGCGATTCAGGCCGTGCGTGACCTGAACGTGACCGTGAACGAGGGCGAGGTCGTGACCCTGATCGGGGCCAACGGCGCGGGAAAAACGACCACCTTGCGGGCCGTATCGCGCCTGCTGAAGCCGGTGGCGGGCCGTATTCTCTTCATGGGCCGCGATATTACCCGTCTGCCCGCCGATGAAGCCGTGAAACTGGGCATTGCCCAGAGTCCGGAAGGACGGCAGGTGCTGGCCCGCCAGAGTGTGCAGGACAACTTGGAGTTGGGCGGCTACACCCGCAGCAACGCCGAAGTGAAGGCCGATATAGACCGAATGTATGGCCGGTTTCCCCGCCTGGGAGAGCGCCGAAGCCAGATGGCTGGCACCTTGTCGGGCGGCGAACAGCAGATGCTCGCCATTGCCCGCGCCCTGATGAGCCGCCCCAAGTTGCTGCTGCTTGATGAACCCAGCCTCGGCCTCGCGCCCATCATCGTGCGCGAAATCTTTGACATCATTCGGGAACTTAACGCGCAGGGCGTGACGATTTTGCTGGTGGAACAGAATGCGCGGCTGGCGATGCAGAGCAGCCACCGAACCTATGTGCTGGACGCGGGCCAACTGACTTTACAGGGCAACAGCGCCGAACTGGTCAGCGATGAACGGGTCTTGCAGGCGTACTTGGGAGGCTAAAACCACCCGTTTCCAGAGCCAAAAAAGCGGACGCGGCAGCCCCCCTCACAGGACTGCCGCGCCCATTATTTGTCGCAATTTGAATCTGACTTCAACCCAGATTCGGTAGAGCTTTGCTCTGCTTCCGCTTTAGCGGGTGCCGAATTCCTGTGCCCAGTAGGTGCCGTAGGTGCTGCCGGGGCGGTAGGTGTAACCCGCGCCCATTTCCCTGAATTTGGGATCCATCAGGTTCTTGCAGTGGCCGGGGCTGTCGATCCAGCCCTGCACTACGTTCTGCACAGTGTAACCAGCAGCGATATTTTCGCCCAACGACTTCCAGTTCGTGTAGCCAGCGGCCTCGGCCCGCATAGTGATGGAGGTGCCTTCAGGCGACACGTGGGCAAAGTAGTTGCGGGCGGCCATATCTGCTGTGTGGGCGCGGGCTGCCGCCGCCAGAAAGCCGTTCCAGGTAACGGGCGTGGTGGCCGCATACGCCACGTCGCCGCAGGTACGGGCCACGGCGCGGGCCGCGTTCACTTCGCGCAGCACCTGGGCTTCTTCGGCGCTCATGGTCTGGCTTCCAGCGTCCTGCGCTTTGGCGGTAGGCGCAGTGGCCTGCGGCGCAGGCGGCGTGGGGGCCGTGCCGCCACCGCAGGAAGTCAGGGCGGCGGCTCCAATGATAGTCAGGGTCAGGGCGGTCAGGCGAGCAGCTTTGATCTGGAGCATGAGGGTGTTCCTTTTTCGCACTGAGAGAGTGCTGTGCGGTTGAAGTACCCCTACCTTAGAAATCACAGGCTGTCAGACCGCTCACAGGATCAATCATTAACGTCACAACGCCGATAACCCGGCTCTGCATGTACGAAACTCCTCACCCACCGCCCATCTGGGGGACGTTATGTGGCTCCACATCGCCCCGAGCTCTCGTGTTGACCCAGAAACGACCTGCGCCGAGGTCACTTCACACCGGCCCCTATACTTGAGCTTCGCCTGCACATGTTGCCCAGGCTGTCTGACACACGTTCGGAAAACCCTGAATCCGATCTGATGCCTAAATTAAGATTCTGATCCTTCCACAAGGCTGACAAGAGGCCTGCCCCGTCTGGAAACGACAGGGCAGGTTCAGGAATGTGCTGGTCGACTTTGAAGCGACTTCAGCGTGTGAGACTCAGCTTTTGGGGATGTCTATATCGAACAGGGCCCGCACGAATTCCTGACTGTCGAAAGGTTGCAGGTCGCCCGCCTGCTCGCCCACACCGATAAATTTGATGGGCACGCCCAGTTCGCGCACAATCGGAATCAGGATGCCGCCCTTGGAGGTGCCGTCCAGCTTGGTCACGATGACGCCTGTAAGCGGCGTAGATTCGTGGAATTTTTTGGCCTGCTGAAGCCCGTTTTGCCCGGTCACGGCGTCCAGCACCAGCCACACTTCGCCCGGTTCGCCGGGGTCGGCCTTCTCGATCACGCGGCGCACCTTCTTCAATTCTTCCATCAGGTTGTGCTTGTTGTGCAGCCTTCCTGCCGTATCCACAAACAGCAGGTCGGTGCCGCGTGCTGTACGGGCCGCCGCGCCGTCGAAGGCCACCGCTGCCGGGTCGCTGCCGTCTGCGCCCTGAATGACCGGAATGCCGAGGCGCTCGCCCCACACGCCCAACTGCGTGCCCGCCGCCGCCCGGAAGGTGTCCCCGGCGGCAAACATCACGCTCTTGCCCCGCGTCATGTAGTACTGACCCAACTTGGCAATTGTGGTGGTTTTGCCCACTCCGTTCACGCCGATGACCATGATCACGTGCCCTTTGGGGTCGACGCGGCCCCGGCTGGCGTCTGGCGCAAAGCCCAATTTGCGGAACTCGGCCCGGCGGGCATCGGGTTCCAGTTGCAGGGTCAGGGCTTCCATCAGGGCTTCCTGCAAATTGGTTTTCTCGCTGCGCTTGATGTCTTCTAGAATTTCTTCGGTGGCGGCGCGGCCCACGTCTGCGGCAATCAGGGCATATTCAAGGTCTTCGATGGAATCCAGACGGTTGGTAAATACGTCCCGTACATCGTTGCCGAGGAATCCGGCGGTGTCGTTGATCTGCTTGCGCGTTTTGCTGAGGCCGTCGCGCAGACGCTCCAGCCAACTCATAGATTGACCGCGAACAAGTGGTGAGGGGGAACAAGAAAAGACAGCATGACCCTACGATAGCGCGGCCTGCGCCAGCAAACCGGGATGCTGGTCAAGAACTCAGCCTGACTGTTGCTCCCGCGCTTCCCGCACCAGCAGCAGCTTCAGCGTACTCAGGCGGCCTTTGCTGAACACACCCTTGATCAACACACGCTCCCCGGCAGCCAGCACGGGGATGTGGTGCCCATACAGGCGTTCGAGTTCGGCGTCGCCCGTAACGTCCACCTCCGCAAAACGGTAGTCCAGCGCCAGCAAATGCGCGTGCGCCTGCTCGCACAGATGGCAGCCGGAACGACTGTAGAAGGTCAGTTCAGGCAGGAGGAGAGCTGGCGAGACAGATTCGGGCGACAAGGGTTCGGTAGACATGGCTTCGGGGGACAGGGCTCAGCTCTGGACAGGAACGGGCACGGGCCGGGTCAACAACACCATGGACTGCACGGGCGCGTACATGTCGTTGGAGGTAATCAGGTCGCCCACGCTCGAAAAGGTACGCAGGACTTGGCCGCCTTGCCGCACGGCGAAAATCTGGCCGTCGTTGGTAATCTGCAAGAGCCAAGGCGCGTCGGTGGGTTCGCCTACGAGGGTTTCCAGGGTAAAGGTGACGCCGGGCGTGCCATCCACCTCGATTTTGCGGATTTTGCGGGCCACTCCGTCCACGATATAGACCGCGCCGTAGCCGTCTATGCCCAGACCTTCCAACGGGCGCAGGCTCTCGCTGCTCCGATCCAGTCGGAAGGCGTACCGGCTGATGTATTCGCCCTGCGCCGTAAATCTCTGCACTTCGTTGTTGCCGCTGTCGAGGATATAGACGTGGCCGTCAGGGGCGGCCACGATGGTGCGCGGGCGCTCGAAGCGGCCCAGTCCCTGCCCGCGTCCGCCAAAGCTCCGCACAAACCGGCCTTCGGTGGTGTACACATTCACGTGGTGGGCCTCGCCGTCCAGCACATACACATGGCCCTGCGCAACGGCAATTCCTACGGGGTGAAGGAGGTCGCCCTCGCCGAGGCCGTAAGCCCCGAACGCCAGAATCTCGCGGCCATCGGGGGAATGCTTACGAATCAAAGCCCCCGTTTTGGCCTGGCGGTACTCCAGCAGGGTCACATACAGGTTGCCCTCGGCGTCGCCCGCCATCGCGTTGGGCACACTGGGCAAATTCCCCTCGGCATTGCCCTGATCGCGCATACTGACCCGCAATTTGCCCTTCAAATCCAGCAGACGCAGCGTGCCACGTTTTTCCTGCACACTCATCGCCAGTGTCACAGGGTCAGTAAAAATCTCATCGGTCAGTACTCCCGCATCTATTCGGGTCATCACTTCATCCAAGGTGGGCCGCATGGCCGGGTCTTTTTCGATCATGTTCAGGATCAGGTCGTTCAGCTTGCCCGGCACCTCCAGGCGCACCTGCTTGGGCGGCTTGGGCGACTCGAACACCTGCTGATGCACCACTGCCTCGTAGCTGCCCTTGAAGGCGGTTTGCCCCGTGACCATCTCGTAGGACAGCAGACCCAGCGAGTACACGTCGCTCCGGGCGTCGACGCGGTTGCCTTTGGCCTGTTCCGGGGCCATATAAATCGGCGTGCCCACCCGCGCTCCTGTCATGGTCAGGCGGGTCAGTACCTTGCCCACCGCGATGCCGAAATCCATCAGTTTGATGCCGCCTTCACGCAGTTGCCCTTCGACAAAGGCGTTCTTGACGACCATGACGTTGGCAGGTTTGATGTCGCGGTGAACCACGTTCTGCATATGAATGTGGCGCAGGGCGTCGGCCAGGGCGCGAATAACCTGCACGCCTTCCGGAAAGCTCATGGTGCGGTTTTCCAGCACGGCTTCCAGGCTGTCGCCGTCGAGGAACTCCATGGCGATGTAATGCTCCTGCGGCTGCATGCGGTAGTCGTAGACCCGCACCACGTTGGGGTGATTGAAGCGTTTCAGCACCTCGGCCTCGCGGTAGAAGCGCTTTACGAATTTGGCGTCTGCGAGGTATCTTTCCTGCGGTACTTTCAGAGCCACGATGCGGCCATCTTGCCGCCTGCGGGCGCGGTACACGCTGCCCATGCCGCCAATGCCGATGCGGTCTAACACCTCATAGTCCTGAAAACGCAGATCGGTGGCCGTTTGGGTCAGGGTGGCGCGGCGAGACGGCGGGGGTGCGGGCGGCGCTGTACGCTGCACACGCACCGGCTGACTGGGCTTGGGCGTGGGCCGCATAGAAGGCGGAAAGCCGCGCCCACCCAACAGAAATACACCACTGGCGACCAATACGGCCACCACGCTCAGCACTCCCTGAGTCCGGTCGAGCGCCAGTAGCCCGCCCCCGGAACCCACGGCCAAGGCGACCAGTACAGTGGCGATGCCAACGCTGAGGACAGCCACCAACACAGCCAAAACCCGCTCACCAGCCCGCACGGTCAGGAGCAGGCCAGCCACGAACAGCGCGGCCAGAAGCAGCAGGTTCAAAGGCCGCTCCTCACAGAGCAAGCGGCAGGCGGCGGGTGCAAAAAGGGCGTCATGTCCTCCTAGTTATACCGGACAGGTCTTGCGCTGGACTTACGGCGTTCCACAAAAGGGAAAGCAAGAAGCGCTGATGTGAGCGGCGATACCTACCGCAAGGTCGCCAGAGTCGCTGCCGAGGACGGTGCCCAGGGCAATGCTTGGGGAAACAGGCCTCAGGAAAAGTGTAGGGCCGCCGCCCCGTTCTGAAGCCCGCTCTGAAGAAAGGGGAACAGACAGGTTTGCGTGAGGCTGTGTCCCTATACTGAAGGCGTGACTTACTGGGCTGAACTGGTGGAATTGTATGAGTACAAGGTCGCCGACGCACTGGATGGACGCATTCCACGCGGGGGCAAACGCTCCCTGACCGAGTTGCGCGACGAACTGCTGGGCGCGCCGCTTGAGCCGATGTTGCTGCGCCGCATGATGGAGTGTGACCGCCACTACCGCAATATGTTCAAGTCTATTCACGCCTCGCCTGTCTCTTCGCGCCCAGCCGCCAAGGCCGTACCCGAATGGAGTGCGCCCGCCCGCGCTGACAGCCCGGAATCCCAGGCCTGGGAAGAATTGCAGCGTATGGCTTGGCATACCCGCCTCAAGACATCCATTTTAGAGTTGGCTCAGTTGTGGGGCCGCCAACCCGACCGAACCGCCCTGCGGGTGCTGTACACGGTGCAGGAAAATGCCGAACGCGAGGGCCGCAGCATTCGCACGCGTCTGCCCGTTCCAGCGGTAGGCGACCCGCTGGTGTCCCTGCACGACGCAGAAGTAGTCGCGCGGGTGGCGTCCGGGTTTGCCGATCTGCTGCTGACCGAAGAAGGCCGCGTGCGGGTGAAAACAGCTCTCTCGCTGACCCACGAGGAACCGTTTGCCCGCCACCCCGACGAGGACGTGATGGCAGCCCGCTTGGCCGCCGCCGAACGCGAACGGCTGGCCCCTGAAGCCCGCGCCGAGCTGGTCGCCGCACTACGTGCCCAATACCCGCAGGCCCGCGATCCCCGCGAACGCCCCGCCATCCGTGAAGCCGCGCGGCATCTCCAGCGCACCCTGGACGATTTGTTGGTCGGAGCGCCCACCAATACGATGGCAGGCACACCCAGCAATAGCATTCTGTACGCCCAAAAGCCCCAGTCAGGCCTGCCCACTCCAGATGACGGCAAAGACGAACTGGTCATCCATCTGGCAGGCGGGCAGGCAGCGCACTGGCGCGGCATGGACTTGCGCTGGCAACCCATCGGCAAAAACTGGCAACTGCAATTTGGGCCGCATGTGGTATTGCTGCGAACCGACCTCCCGCCTGCCGAACGCAGCGTCATTATCGGGCCAGCACGCGCCCAGATTCGGGCATTTGTCAGTGGCTCATACGTCCTGCTAAGGGTTGATGGCCGTCCCGAAGAAGAGATTGGGCGGCTGGCCTCCAAAGCCAGGGCCATTGCCCTGCTGCTCAATGCTGAAGAACACTACGCCAATCTGCGCCTGGCCCGCGCCGCCGCCCAACTGATCCGGAACGGCACCATAGACGCCGTGGCTCTTGGGCCTGCAAGTGCCGAAAAATACGCCTCTGCCCCGCCAGAGACGCTGATCGCCTTTGCCCGCAAAGGAGTAGACGCCCTGATAGCCCGGCTCCAGCGGTCTACACCCTCTAACGCCGCTACCAGTATTCACGGAGCCGCCGAACGGCTGGGACTCGATTCTGACCGCGCCATCGGGCTACACGAAGTGCTGCATATTGCCACCTTTACCCCCGAACCTCTGCCCCATCCTGTGGCCCATACCTCGGTCAATTTGGCCGATACCGGCGAGTTCAGAAGTATTTTGCTGGGCCAAGACCCGGTAACCCTGAGAACTGGCGAGCGTGCGCTGACGCTGCGGCTGGATTACAAGGGCGAATTGGCGGCAGTGTTGCCCGGACATGCGGCGGCCACACTACACGACCTCTTGGTGGTGCGTGTGCCGGGCCTGAGCCTGATGCTGGTGCGCCAGGGCACGTGGCTGGCCGCCGCCGCCCTCTACGACACGCCGCCGCCCAGCACCCCTGACGAGGACGGTCTGTACGGCACGCAGGAGGGCAAATCATCCGGGCATCAGGTCAGCCACAACATGCACGCGCCCTACGACACCAAAAACTGAGCCTGAAGGCGGTCTAGGGGCTGAGAAGAACAACTGCGCCTAGACAGCAGCGCCTCCTCTCCCACATTCCGTCTACAGCGGGGCTTGCTCTCCGCCGCGTTTTTCTTCGATCACACCCAGACGGCGGGTGCCCGGATCAGTGGCGACGATCAGGGCGGCAATGCCCGTGATGCCGAAGACGGTGGCATGGAGCGGTTGAGTTTCCAGCCCGCTGAAGGCGAGGACAGCGCTGGCAACAGCTCCGACTAGGAGGGTAATCATGCTCCGGTCAAAGGGCGGGTGCGCGGTCAGGCGGGCGGCGTTCCAGCGTTGGGCGGCCAAGGTCATGAACACTGCGGCCAGCGGCCACGCCACAAGTTGCAAGTTGGCCGCGTCCTTTTCTCCGACCTGACTGATGCCGTGACCAAAACCTACGCCCAACATGACCACGCCCAGCGTAAAGGGCAAGTGGCCGTACAACCACACCAGCAGTGCCCCCACTCTGGACTCGTTGTGAGCCGACAGGATCGGCAAGAGGCGGGGCTGATCGAAATACAGCCGCCACAGGGCCACCGTGGTCAGGATGGCAAACAACGCGGGGGCCAGAAAAGTTAGGGTCAGGTCTTGCTGCCGCCCGCCGTCCACGACTTCGGTCACGATGGCCCCCAGCGCGATAATTTGCAGCAGGCCCACCCGCTCCGGCAGGTGCGATTGGTGCGGCAGGGCGTCAAGGATACGCGAGCGAATCAGGATAGGCGTAAGAATATCGACGGCCAACGCCGCCGCCCAGAACCCCAGCAGTACAGCAGGCGTTTGGGCAAACAAGGCGGAAACCAGCCAGAGCAGCGCCGCCACGCCAAAACCGATGGCGGTGGGCCGCACGAAATGGGCTGCTTCGGGTGACTGGCGCAGCACCGCGAGATGCATGACGACCAGCACAGCGCGGTTGAAGGCAAACGCCGCCGCAAACAGCGCTCCGATGTCCAGCACGTCGCCCCGTAAGGACAGCGCGATCATGGCCATAGACACCAGTTGCGCCACGGTGCCCCAGCGGTAGGCGCGGCCATCGTTGCCGTAGCGCCCGGCAAAGGTGGTGTTGCCTGCCCACGCCCACCACACCGCCGTAAACATCAGCAAAAACACCCCGATATTCTCGGCGGTGGGTGTCGTCCCCAGTCGCTTGGCGAGTTGATCGAAGGCCACCACGAAAATCAGGTCGAAAAACAGTTCCAGCCAAGATACCTTCTGTTCGTCAGGCGCGTCTCCATCGGCCTTGCCCGCCGCCGAAGAACTTTCCTCCGAGACATTGAGATTCTCCTCGATGTCTACGCCGTCAGGATGACCCTGTGTCATTTCAGACCCCGCATCATCTCAGTCGGCCCAAGCTTTTGCGGATCAGGGCGTCGGCGGTTTGTTCGGGGTCAGCGCCCAGCAGTTCGGCCACCACGCCGCGCACCTGCTGCTCGCGGAATCCCAGCGCCAGCAGCGCGTCTATGGCATCTCGGCCCGCACTGCTGTGGACAGGCATCACTTTTACGCCGCCCACCACAGGCGCGGCCAGATGCTCCGGCACCTTGTTCTGAAGCTCCAGCACCAGCCGTTCGGCGGTTTTTTTGCCCACACCCGACACGCTGCTCAGGAGTTTCACGTCGCCGCTGAGGAGACCCTGCGCCAGCGCCGACACGGGCATGCCCGACAGCATCGCCAGCCCCAGCTTTGGCCCCACGCCACTGACCCCGATCAGCAGGTCGAACAGGCGCAGACTATCGGCGTCGGAAAATCCGAACAACAGTTGGGCATCCTCGCGCACCACGAAGCGGGTATTGAACTCGGCCACATCGCCCACTTTCAGGCGGCCCAGCGTACTCACCGGGCACTGCACCTCGTAGCCCAGCCCGCCCGCCACCACCACGGCGCTTCCCTCACGAATTTCGCGCACTACGCCACTCAGGTAAGCAATCACACATCAGATTCTAGTGCGGCGGGGGCGTGCAGAAAGGGCCAAAGCCGGGGTTGTGGATTGCGGTAGCGTTGAGGATTGCGGGGTACTTTGGAAGGAATCAGACAAAGCCGGATGAAAAGCCCACTGAGAAGGCATTCCATCCGGCCAGAAGTACGGAAATCAAATCAGGCGACTTTGGGCCTCATCACGCTCAGGGCAAACAACCCCGCCCCAATAGCGGCGATGCCCAGCGATCCCCACACGAATCCCTGTGCTGGGTGGGCGGCGGGCGCGGCCAGCACCAACGGGCTGAGGAATTGGCCCAGAAACACGGCGCTGCTCATCCCGGCGGTGATGCGGCCCCGCCACGCCGGGGGAGTCAGGTCGGCCAGCCACGAATAGAGGTTGGGAAACACCAGGCCGCCGCCCAAGCCGGCCACGATCAGGCCCACCAGCACGGCGGGAATGCTGTGGGCAACAGCCACGAGACCCCAGCCCCCGGCCAGCAACACCATGCCCAGCGCGGCCACCCAGCGTGGGTCGAATCGTCCGGCAAAGCGCGAATACCCCAGCGAAGTCAGCGCGGCGATCAGGGTATAAGGTACCCAGCAGCAGGCCCGTGGCGGCGGGTTTGGCCCCCAACGCCTGAAGCAAAAACGGCCCCTGCGCGGGCATCAGGTAAAAGACCACCATGTACGCCAGTGCCAAAAAGTACACCAAGACCACAGGCCACCAGCGCGGTTTTTCGGCGGCTTCGGCCACAGATACGCCGCCTGGTACGCCCCCCGGCAGCCGCAACACCAGCGGAATAAGCAGCAGAGAAATCAGGTAGATGCCGAACGGGGCACGCCAGCCCACGCCCGCCAGCAGGCCGCCGAGGGGCAGCAGCACCGCGCCGCCAAAGCTGGTAAAGGCCGCCTGCTGACTCAGGAATTTGCCGCGTGCTGGCCCCGAAAACAGGTCGTTGACCAGTGCGCCGCCCGCCGTCATGGTTCCGGCCACCGCGAACCCCAGAATCACGCGGCCCGCCAGAACCTCACCCAACGACTGGACAAACAGCCCACTCGCCCCGCCCACCGCGTACAGCACCAGTGACCACAGCAGCACGGGCCTTCGCCCAAATTTGTCGGCCAGCACGCCGCCAATAGGCGCACTGATGGCAATAACGAGGCCCACGATGGTCAGCGCCAATTTGACCAACAGGTTGGCATTGGGCTGATCGGCAAAATGCGCCTGCATGGCAGGCAAAGCGGGCGCAATGGTGGCCCCTGACATGATGGTCAGTGCGGCCAGCAGCAGCAACGTCAGGCTGGTGAGGCGGTCTGGCAGCGCATTGGGCGGGCCGGATGCCGTGGGTTTCGGTTCTGATGCAGTGGGGGCGGCGTGGGTCATGCTCGACACTCTAACTTGAAAAAGTCAAGCGGTGTGTCGGACAAAGTTGTGTCCGGGAGTGGGGGACGCGGGGGCAGAAGTCAAAGGGTCTAGGGTCTGAGGGTCTAAGAAGGGCTTAAATCTCACGCGACAAGCCTTTGACCTCGCCCCTTGTGGGACTCGCAGGGCTGTGGAGCAGAGGGGCGCTCCGCATATAGCGGGGTGAGGGGGAGTGTCGGACATGCCCCCGCCCCAGCACCTTAGACCCTTAGATCAAGCCCCCGGAAACGTCTCCGTCACTTGACGCATCCCCCCGCTTACGGCTTCCGCTAGACTGAACCCATGAACCCTCTGCCCTCTCCCCTGCTGCCAAGCGGGCGAATGCTGGCGCGAATGCCCCGGCTGGCCTGACACTAGATTTTTACAGAGGGTTGGGCGCAAGCACACGGGCGCGGGCAGAAGCGTCCTTTTTTTGTGGATAGACGTGGATAGACACTGAAATCCAAGCAGGCCGCACGCACTGGCGGCTTAGTTTTGTATCCTAGCCAAGTTGCCCCGGCGTTCCTCTCATCAGGGAAAGGGCCGGGCGGGGAGAAGGCCACCATGACGAATCAACCTGAGAAGGGCGCGTTTTACATCACCACCGCCATCGACTACGCCAACGGTGCGCCGCACATCGGCCACGTCTACGAAAAAATCTTGGCCGACGCCATTGCCCGCTATATGCGTCTGGCAGGGCGGGAAGTGCAGTTTGTGACCGGCACCGACGAACACGGCGAAAAGATTGCCAAAGCCGCCGCCAAAGCAGGGCAGACACCGCAGGCCTTTGTGGACGACCTGAGCCTGCGGGCCTTCAAGGGGCTGTGGGATCGCCTCGAAATCAGCTACGACGACTTTATCCGCACCACCGAGGGCCGCCACAAACGCTATGTGCAGGAAGTGCTGACGCGGGTTCACGACGCCGGGGACATCTATTTCGCCGAATATGAGGGGCTGTATTCGGTGGGTGCCGAGCGGTACGTGACCGACAAGGAACTCCTAGAAGGCCCGGACGGCGTGCGGCGCTACCCCGGCGACAAAGACCCGCCAGAGCTTCGGCGCGAGGCCAATTATTTTTTCAAGATGGAGAAGTATCAGGCGTGGCTGCTGGAACATATCGAGGCCAACCCGGACTTTATTCAGCCCGCCGGATACCGCAACGAAGTGCTGGAAATGCTGCGCGAGCCGATTGGCGACCTGAGCATCAGCCGCCCCAAATCGCGTGTGCCATGGGGCATAGAACTGCCCTGGGACGCCGACCACGTGACCTACGTGTGGTTCGACGCCCTGCTGAACTACGTGTCTGCACCCGTGAGCCGGGGCCAGTCGCCCGACGTGATCGGCACCGCTTGGCACGTGATCGGCAAGGACATTCTGAAGCCGCACGCCGTGTTCTGGCCGACCATGCTGCGGGCGGCAGGCCTGCCGCTGTACCGCAAACTCGTCGTCCACAGCCACATTCTGGCCGAAGACGGACGCAAGATGGGCAAGAGCCTGGGCAACGCGATAGACCCCGAACAACTGGTGCGCGACCACCCAGTCGACGCGATCCGGTACACCTTGCTGCGCGAGGCCACGTTGGGCGCAGACAGCGCGTATGGCGAGGGCATTCTGGTGTCTCGCCTCAGCAGCGACCTTGCCAACGACCTCGGTAATCTGCTGTCCCGCACGGTCAGCATGGTGCAGAAGTACCGGGGCGGCGTGGTTCCGCAGGCACACGTTCCCAGCGAGCGCGAACACGGCATAGAAGCGGCGGCGTTGGCCCTGCCCGCCGAGATTTTGCGGCTGGTGAACGACCTGAAAATCAATATGGCGATAGAAGCGGCCATGAATTTTGTGCGCGATCTGAACCGCTACATCGCCGAAAGTGCGCCGTGGACGCTGGCGAAATCTGAAGACACCCAGCAGCGACTGGACACCGTGCTGTACACCGCCGTCGAGGGTTTGCGCGTGGCGAGCGTGTGCCTGGAAGCCGTGATTCCGGCCAAAGCCAAAGAACTCCGGGCACAGTTGGGACTGGGCGGGCAGACCTACACCCTCACCGGAGCGTGGGGCCTGACGCCCGCCGGAACCCGCGTGCTGGGCGGCGCGATCTTGTTTCCCAAGCCAGAGAGCCTTAAGTCAGATTCAGCCGAAACCTCAGCCCCCATTGCCAAAAAAGAGAAACAGACCATGACCCAGACTCAGGACAAGCAGACTGAAGACAAGCCCGCCGCACCCGCACAGACGGTGCCCACCCACGCCGCCTCCAGCGACACGCCCGCCGCACAGGAAGCCCTGATTTCTATAGACGACTTTGCCCGCATAGACCTGCGCGTGGCCGAGGTTCTGGCCGCCGAAGCCGTTGCCAAAGCCGACAAGTTGCTGA
Organism: Deinococcus sp. QL22; assembly: GCF_023370075.1. NCBI lineage: Bacteria > Thermotogati > Deinococcota > Deinococci > Deinococcales > Deinococcaceae > Deinococcus > Deinococcus sp. QL22. The sequence continues at coordinate 2,413,504 of NZ_CP097149.1, read as the reverse complement.
AACTGACCGTCAAAATGGGCGATGAAGTCCGCACGGTGGTCAGCGGCATTCGCAAGTGGTACGCCCCAGAAGACCTGGTAGGGCGCAAGGTGATTCTGGTGGCGAACCTGAAGCCCGCCAAGCTGCGCGGTATCGAGTCTCAGGGCATGATTCTGGCCGCCGAAGACGCCGAAGGCAACCTGGATCTGGTGGGCCTGACGCTGGATTTGCCGAGTGGAACCAAAGTTAGGTAACGAGAGAAAGGAAACTCGATTGCGTTTTGAGCGGCCCCACGTGTTGAGCGTGTGGGCCGTGTTTTCGTGGGCCATGAACGTTGAGATTCTGGGTGGCCCCTGACCCTCTTCCCTGCCCCCAGCAACAAAACCGCACACCTGCCGCGCTCCAATGCAGGTAAACTGACCGCATGCCGTTTGTAGTCGTCTCAGGATTGTCGGGAAGTGGAAAGAGTACCGCGCTCAGAACGCTGGAGGACGCGGGGTTCTTCATCACCGACAACCTGCCCCCAGAGTTGTGGGGAGCCATGCACGACCTCTCGGTGGCGCGGAAGCTGGACAAGGTGGCTGTGAGTACCGACGCCCGCACCCGCGACTTTTTGGGGGCGCTGGAAGACAGCTATGTGCGCCTGTCTCGCCGCCGCGAAGACCTGCATGTGCTGTTTCTGGAGGCCAACGCGGAGGTGCTGCTGAAGCGGTACAACCTGACCCGCCGCGAGCACCCTCTGGGCGAATCGCTGATGGTGGACTTTGCCCGCGAGCGCGATCTGCTGGCCCCGCTGCGGGCTATTGCCGATACAGTCATTGACACGACGCCCCTGAGTGCGGCGCAACTGAGCGAGCGGGTGATGCGGTTGTTCCGGCTGGAGCAGGAATTTGATCTGCGGCTGATGAGCTTCGGCTTCAAGCACGCGCCGCCGCGTGACGCCGATCTGGTGATTGACGTACGGACGCTTCCCAATCCCTATTACGATCCGGAATTGCGCCCCAGAACGGGACTGGAGGCGGATGTGGCGGGATACGTGTTTCAGGATCAGGCCTCGCACGACTTTTACAATGAAGTGCGCGATTTTGTGCGGCTGGCGGCGTCGCGGGCCAAGGCGTCCGGGCGGCGCGGCTACACGGTGGCGGTGGGCTGCACGGGCGGGCAACACCGCAGCGTGGCCGTCACGGCCCGGCTGGCTGCTGATCTGGCCGATCTGGACGCCCACGTGACCGATCACCGCGACATGAAACTGCACGAGGATTTATGACCACCGTGCCGCCCCCGAACAGCACGCCGCTGGAGGCAGGCGCAGACAGCAGCACGGCACACCAGACGCCCGACCCTCAAGGCCGCCGCACTGTGGCACTGCAAAAAGGCCGCCGCGCCCAGCGTCAGGCCCGCATGTGGCTGTCGCCGGGCATGGGCGTCAAGCGCTGGCTGGTGCTGTTTGCCGCCTGCACCTTTGCCGGGGCGCTGGGATTCCTGCACTTTACGTGGACTGGGCCGCTGCATTTTACGGCCACGCGCTGGATTCTGTGGCTGAACAGATTCATGGAGCCGGAAGTGATGCCGCTGTACGTGGTGGGCGTGGGCCTGATGGTGCTGGCCTTGGGCGGCGCGTTCTGGAGTATTGCCATGCTGAACCGCTCTATGCTGCGCGGCACGGGTACGGCTCCCGGCACACCTGTAGTTGACCTGATCTACGAACGCCGTCATCTGGCACGCGGCGCACGGGTGGTCACGGTAGGCGGCGGCACGGGCCTATCTAACCTCCTGATGGGCCTGAAAGTTCACACGGGCAACATTACGGCAGTGGTCACGGTGGCCGACGACGGCGGCTCCAGCGGACGCCTGCGCGAATCGCTGGACATGATCGCGCCCGGCGACCTGAACGATTGTTACGCGGCCCTGAGCGACAGCCCGGTACTGGCCCGCCTGCTGCTGCACCGTTTTGGGCGCGGCGACGGCATTGAAGGCCACACCTTCGGGAACCTGATGCTGGCAACGCTGAGTGAAGAACAGGGGGGGTTGGGCGCGGCCATGCAGGACATTCATGACGTGCTGCGCGTGCGTGGGCAAGTGTTTCCGGCCACCACACAGCCCACCACCCTGGTTGCGGGGCTGGACGATGGGCGTGAGATTCGCGGCGAAAGCCAACTGGCAAGCAGCGTGGGCAAGGCCCGCATCCGCGAAGTGCGCCTTGATCCGCCCGATTTGCCTGCTCTGCCCGCCGTGCTGGACGCCATCAAGGAAGCCGAAATGATCGTGCTGGGGCCGGGCAGCCTGTTTACCAGCATCATTCCGGCCCTGCTGATTCCTGAAATCGCGCAGGCGGTGTGCGACTCTGCCGCGCCGCTGGTGTACGTGGCCAGCCTGATGACCGAACCCGGCGAAACCACGGGCCTGACACTGGAAGACCACGTGACCGCCATCTACGCGCACCTTGGCCGAATGCCCGACTGCGTGCTGATGAACAGCGAGCCTGTGCCCCAGCCCGTGCGCGAGCGCTACGCCGCCGAGGGTGCGTCGGTGCTGGATTTGACGGGAGCCAGCCGCGACCTGCGGGGCCGGGTTCGCAGCGCCCCCCTGTTGCAAGATGGACAGGCCCGCCACGATCCTGCGGCGCTGGCGGCAGCCCTGCTGAATCTGATCGCCCGCGCCCGGAGTGCGGCGTAGGGTCTTCTTCGGCGCTGTACTGAAGCAGCGGCATCAGAAATTTTGAGAGAGATGCGAAAGTGGAACGTAGATCGTGGTGAAAAGCTCTGACCACGTTCTACGTTCCATTCCCTTTATTCCCCTTTAGGCCCGCGTGTTGTAGCGCTCCTGCAACTCGGCCAGCAAGGCATCAAAGCCCACGCCTTTGCGTTCCTTGTGCCCTTCCGGCGTCCGTTCACGCACGCTGACTTCACGGCGTTCCTGCTCCTGATCGCCCACCACCAGCATCACCGGAATCTTGCTCAGCTCAGCGTTGCGAACCTTGGCGTTCATGCGGTTGGTGGAATCGTCCACCTCGGCCCGCAGGCCCACGCGCTTAAATTCGGCGGCGAGACTCTCGGCGTACGCGTTGTGGCGATCCGCAATCGGAATCAGCGCGATCTGGCGCGGGGCCAGCCACAGCGGGAAATCTCCGCCGTAGTGCTCGATCAGAATGCCTACAAAGCGCTCCAGGCTGCCAAACGGCGCACGGTGAATCATGACGGGGCGGTGATCCTGGCCGTCCTCGCCCACATAGGAAATGTCGAAGCGTTCGGGCAGGTTGTAATCCACCTGAATGGTGCCGAGCTGCCACTCGCGCCCGATCACGTCGCGCACCACGAAGTCCAGCTTGGGGCCGTAAAATGCCGCGTCGCCGGGCTCCACCGTGTAGGGCAGGCCCACTTCTTCCACCGCTTCCATAATCCCGCGCTCGGCGGCGGCCCAGTTTTCATCGCTGCCCACGTACTTGCTGCCTTCGGGATCACGGGTGCCCACGCGGAAGCGCACGTCGTTCATGCCGAAGGTCTTCAGCACCAGCACCGTCAAATCCAGCACGTCCAGGAACTCTTTTTTGAGTTGATCGGGGCGGCAAAAAATGTGGGCATCGTCCTGCGTGAAGCCGCGCACCCGCGTCAGGCCGTTCAGTTCCCCGGACTGCTCGTAGCGGTACACCGTGCCGAATTCGGCCAGGCGCACAGGCAGGTCGCGGTAACTGCGCGGCTTGGAGGCATAGATCCGCACATGGTGGGGGCAGTTCATGGGCTTGAGCATGTACTGCTCGTCGTCTACGGTAATTGGGCTGAAGTTGCTGTCGCCGTAGTTCTGATAATGCCCGCTGGTTTTGTACAGTTCCAGATTGCCGATATTGGGGGTAATGACGCCCTGATAATCGCGCTGAAACTGCTGTTCCCGCAGGAACCGCATCAGTTCCTCGCGCAGGATGGTGCCGTTGGGCAACCACAGCGGCAGACCGCGCCCCACCAGCGGGTCAATGGTAAACAGTTCCATCTCGCGGCCCAGTTTGCGGTGATCGCGGCGCTTGGCTTCTTCTAGGCGCGTCAGGTACTCGTCCAGTTCTTTTTGGGACGCAAACGCCACGCCGTACACGCGCTGCAAAATCGGGTTCTTCTCGTTGCCGCGCCAGTACGCACCCGACGTACTCATCAGCTTGAAGGCGGCTGGCAGTTTGCCTGTGCTGGGAAAGTGCGGCCCACGGCACATGTCAGTGTAGTTGCCCTGCGTGTAGAACGTGATCGGCTCGTCTTCCGGCAATGCACCGATCAGTTCAGCCTTGTAGGGATCGTAGGCAAAGCGGGCCAAGGCTTCGGCCTTGCTCACCTCTGCCCGCGAGAAGTCCAGATTGCGGCCCAGAATCTCACGCATGATGGCTTCGATCTGGGGGAGTTCCTCTTCTTTCAGCGGCTCTGGCAGGTCAAAATCCTGATAAAAGCCGTTTTCGATGCTGGGGCCGACACCGCGCTTGACCGCTTCGGGGCCGAAGCCTTTGCGGTCATAAAATTCGCCCACCGCCTGACTCATCACGTGGCCCAGCGAGTGCCGGAACAGGGGCGCGGCCTCGGCAGGATTCTTTTTGGTAATCAGCGTGATGCGTGCGCCCTCGGGCAGCGGCGTCATCAGGTCTACGAGGTCGCCGTTGGCGGTGGCGGCCAGTGCATCCTGCGCGAGGCGGGGGCCGATTGCTTTGGCGGCGTCCAGCGCGGTTGCGCCAGCGTTCAAGTCCAGTTGTTTTCCATCCGGTAAAAATACGTGCATTTAAGCTCCTTTTGTACTGTGCCTGCTTGCCTGTTCCGCGCACTTACTCGCACGGGGCATGAAAAAACCCGGCCCCACCCTTGCCAATACAACGCCTGAGAACCGCGTGGGGTCTCAGGCGCGTAGAGTTCGGGTCGTCAGGCCGGGCTGGAGAGGCATTCGCTGCCGCACCCCGCCGCGCCCCCTCAGACCGGGCCGTCTGGGTCTGCATGGAGCGGCGGCGAAGTTCATAGGGTCAGGATAGCGGGCAAAGGGGCGGGGGGCAAGTTAGCGGGAGCCAGAGACGGGTTAGCCCCAAGCGCCGCCCTGCACTGGCGCGGTTCCCTTCGGATTCGGCCCCCATTTGTTGTTACCAAGCTGGCTATCGGTGACGTTCAAAACAAGGAGCCAGATAGCGCCTGCCAAAGGAATAAAGATGATCAGATACCACCACCCGGAACGGCCAATGTCATGCAGTCGTCGAATGCTCACTGCCAAGCCGGGGACGAACATAATGAGGGTATAGATCGCACCCAGCACACCGAATTGAGCATCATCTCCGCCCAGATTAAGGCCCAATACTCCATCCAAAAAACCCAGTACCAACGCGATGATTGTAGAAATCAACACATACATCCAATATTCGCAACGACGCGAACGGCCAGAAAAATCCCCATACCTTCGGAACACCGTCAGAAATTCATTCATATCCACATCAACATGACATCTATTTTTGTCTTATGTGGGAGAAATGAGGTAGGCGTGGGATTAATTAACGCAATTGACCAAATTGGTCTAGATAAATTAGCAAAAGCGCAGCCGCGAGCAAGAATCTTGTTCTGTAAGTCCTATCTTGACCTCTAAATTTTGCTGTCCGGCTTGGATCATTGCCCGACTAACCCCAAGCGCCGCCCTGCATTGGCGCGGCTTATTTGGGATTCGGCCCGTAGTTATTGAGGCTACGAACCGTGAAAATTACCAAGTATCGCCGCCGCCGGCCGGGGGGAGGCCAAGCGCCTAGCATCTGGCGCAGCAGAATCACTTGGCCCAAATGCACGGCATTGTGATTGGCGTGCAGGCTCAGCTCATAGCCCAAGGTATCGCGGCCACGTACCACACGCGCCAAATCTTCTTCGCGTGCCACACGCTTCAGCTCAGTTAATCCGTCCAGAAAGCTCTGGCGTAAGGCCTCCCAATCCGAGCCGTCCGTCTTGGGCCAGCCACCCTCGGCATGCTCGGGGACGACACTCTGTTCGCCTCGTGCCAACGAAAGCGTGTAGAGCTGCCAGAAGCGCAGATGGGCCACGAGTTCAGCGATGGTATGCGGCACACCTTCCAACTGCCGCCCGGCAACCTCGGCACTGAGGCCGTTTAAAGCGCGACTGGGCGGAACAAACGCGCTGCCCTCGTCCAGCAAGCGCTCAAGGGCTTCTGGTGGGGGGCCGAACAGCAGTGGTGCATTCGTTTCTGTCGTCACGTTCTCAGCGTACTGTGGCTTCAGGCGCTTTCGGTAGCATTTGACTGTCAACTCTCAAGTCAGGCTGCTGACTTTCAAATCGTCTGCGCCAATAAAAAGGCACGGCCCCAAGTAGGAACCGTGCCTTTGCAACTGCTGAACTCTAGATGTTTACAGTCCGGCCTGTGCCAGGAAAGCATCCAGCTTTTGCGGGCGAAATCCGCTGAGGCTGGCAGCCACGTCGCCACTGACCAGCGTGGGCACACTGCGCCTGCCGCCGTTCACGCTCATCACGTATTCAGCCGCGCTGTCGTCCTGCTCGATATTGATTTCTTCGAATTCCAAGCCCTTCTTCTTCAGGGCGGCTTTGGTGGCGTGGCAATCGGGGCACCAAGTCGTCGTATACATTTTGATCATGGGGAAACCTCCTAGGTTGAATGGGGCGGAGTCAGAGGGATTCTGACGCCTGATGGGACTGCCTATACTTTACAAAATAAAGCATCAAAAGTCAAAGTGAGACTGGGGAAAGTTTTAGAGTCGAGGGTATAAAGAAGGGCAAGCCCTTCGCCAGTTCCCTCCGCTGAGCTACCCTAACAGCCAAAAAACGGCCCACCGCGAGGGCAGGCCGTTGGAGTGAAGCTGAGGCTTAGGCTTGAGCCGGGGCTTCGGAGGTTGCCGCAGGAGCCGCCGTTTCGGGCACGGCATCGTCTGACATGTCGGTGGGCAGGCCAGCTTCCAGATCGATATCGGCGGTGCGAGGGTCGACTTTGCGGGGAGCTTTGGGGGTCATGATCATGTTCATGTCCATGCCCATCATGCTCGGCATCCCTTCAGGTGCGCCCACATCGGCCAATGTGTCGGCCACGCGGTGCAAAATGCGCTCGCCTAACTCGGGGTGTGTACGCTCGCGGCCACGGAACATGATGGTCACTTTGACCTTGTGGCCCTCGTTCAGGAAGCGGCGCACATGTCCGGCTTTGGTGTCGAAGTCGTGGTCATCAATCTTCACACGGAATTTGATGGCCTTGACTTCCTGAGACCGCACGCGCTTGCGGTTTTCTTTTTCGTTCTGCTGCTGCTCGTAGCGGAACCGGCCATAGTCGAGCAGGCGGCAGACGGGCGGCACGGCCTGAGGACTCACCATGACGAGATCCAGAGCCTTTTCACGGGCCATGGTCATGGCATCACGCGTGTCGATAATGCCGATCTGCTCGCCGCCGTCACCAATCAACCTGATCTGACGGACGCGGATTTGCTCGTTGACCTTGTGTTCTTTCGCTATGTTCATCACCTCCGCACGCCCGGCGCACGCTGGCGCTCTGGGCGGCTGTGGCCCACCTGTCTTCTCTGATTTCAGCACAGGGCTGGGAGAAACCAGACTTCCGGGTGGGCAGACTCCTGAGTTTACCACGCGCCCTCACGTTTTCTGGCATGGCGTCCACTCATCTGAAATTAAGCACCGCGCCATCTCTGTCCTGCTCTCCCCTCTCTGCGCTCTGCCATGCTGTACCCATGACCGGTTCGCCCGCTGCTGCTGCTTCTCTCCATTCTGCGTCGGCCTACACGTTTGGGCCGCACGCCGCCCGCAATCCTGATCTAGAAGTACTGCTGACCGACGGCCTCGGCGGATTCGCCCTGAGCAGTCTGGCAGGCGTGCCCACCCGCTGCTATTCGGGCCTGGCGGTCAGTCAGCAGCCGCCGGTGCGCCGCTATTCGCATCTGGTGTCGCCGCTGGAGGTACTGCGGGTAGGCCAGGAAGATATCGCGCTGCATGCGCTGGAAATCGCGCCGGGCGTGTTCGAGGGACGCGGGCTGGAAACGCTGACAGGCGCGACCACCTGGGACTTGTTGCCCGAACGCGAGCAGTTGGTGCGCGGTGTGCGGGTGCGCCGCCGGATGTGTGCGCCCCGGCATTCCGGCGCAGTGGTGTATCTGTACGAGGTGCAGAGCCGCGTGCCTGTGACCCTGACCCTGGGCGGGTTTTTTGTAGACCGGGACATGCACCACGTTCACCGCGCCGCACCCAAATTGAGCTTTGCCGTGCAGGCGGGGGGCCGCCAGGTGCGCGTGCAGGGCGAGCGAGAAACGCGGGCCACGCTGTATCTGCCGCAGGGCGGGGGCGTCACCACCGATCCGCTGACCCCGTCCCCGTTTTCGCAACGGGTGTACTACCGCCACGACGCCGCACGCGGGGAACCAGACGTGGATTACGCGCAGGGCGCGGCGCTGTGGCAGGTGCAGTTTCCAGCGGGGGGCGGGCAGGTGGCGCTGGTGGTACAGGGTTTGATGACACAGGGCATGATGGCGGGTGCAGGGCAGAGCACTCTTCCAGACCCCTGGGCCGCCTATGCAGAGGAAGCCATGCGCCGCCGCCAACTGGCCGAGCAGGCGTGGCAAGCGTCCGGCGTGCAGGATGAAGTGGTGGCGACGCTCGCCGTGGCTGCCGACGCCTACCTCGTGCAGCGCCTGAATGTCAGCACCCAGAACCGCAGCCTCAGCGTCATTGCGGGCTATCCGTGGTTTGCCGACTGGGGCCGCGACGCCATGATCGCCCTGTCTGGCCTGACGCTGGTCACGGGCCGCTATGAGGAAGCCCGCGACATCCTGAGCACATTTTTAGGGGCGCTGCGGCGGGGGCTGACGCCCAATAACTTTCATGACGACGGCACGGGCGCTGGGTTTAACACCGTAGACGGGGCGCTCTGGCTGGCGGTGGCCCTGGAAAGATATGCCCGCACCACCGGAGATGGCCCTTTTGTGCGGGCGGCCCTGCCCCAACTGCGCGAACTGTTGCGCTGGCATGTGCAGGGCACCGATCACGGCATTGCCGCCGACCCTGCCGATGGTCTGCTGCGGGCCGGAGAACCGGGCGTACAACTGACGTGGATGGATGTAAAAATCAGGGACTGGGTGGTAACACCCCGCCACGGCAAACCTGTAGAAATTCAGGCGTTGTGGCTGGCCGCGCTGGGGGCCGAAGCCCGCCTGTCGGACGTGCTGGGCGAGCCACCCGTGTACGCCGAACTGCTGAGCCGTGCCCATCAGGGATTTTCGGCGCTGTGGGGGCCAGATCTGGGGGCCGATCTTACGCCTGCCCTTTCTTATACCCATCCATCACTTGGCCCATTGGCACCCGCGCCACTGGGAATGGGCGGCCTCACGGAGATGTTTGGCATGGGCAGCATCGGACTGAGCGACACGGGCAGCCACAATGATGTGTTGTCTGCGCTGACGCTGACGCCGCCCACTCCTCTTCACACTCCAACAGCGCCCCTGCCACCCGCCGCTGCCCTGGCCGACCTCTTGGCCCCGGATGCCAACGGACACTGGCAGCCCGACTGGAGCGTGCGCCCCAACGCCGCCCTTGCGCTGTCTCTGCCCGACACGCCCGCCACCGCGGCCCAGGCCGACGCCGTGATTCGGGACATAGAAGCGCATCTGCTGACGCCTGTGGGCCTGCACACGCTCTCGCCGCTAGACCCGCGCTACCTGGGCAATTACGGCGGGCCGCAACTGGTACGCGACGCGGCCTACCATCAGGGCACGGTGTGGCCCTGGCCGCTGGGCGCGTATGTAGAAGTGCTGCTGTCGCGGGGAGAAGTGCGCCGCGCCCGCGCTGCCCTGGCGGGCCTGACCGGGCACATCTGGGAAGCGGGGCTGGGCCACGTCTCGGAAGTGTTTGCCGGAGACAGCCTGACCCCCGGCGGCTGCCCCTTTCAGGCGTGGAGCGTGGCCGAGGTACTCCGGGCACATGTGCTGGTGGCGCGGGCCGAAGCCGCCGCGTCCCACCAACCCTGATACGGAAACCGGTTCGGTAGCCAGCAAGTACGGCCTTCTATCCGACCTGAACAGCTGCCAAGCCGAGCGGAGTGAGGAAAAGCAGGGACAGAATCCGTGTCACGCCCAAAATGAACGCGAAAACCCGTCTGGTTGCTGCCATGCCCCCACTGCCCTCTACACTTATAGCGGGATTTGCCCTTGACGTACCCCGGACACAAACCCTAGCATCCGGGGATGATACGGACTTGCTCTGACTCCCGACTCCCCGGAACAGTACCGGAGAGTCTGCAAGCGCCGCTAGCCCGTCCTTGGTTCCCCCCACTCCGTCCGGCTGCGTTTCCGACTCACCGCAATTCTGTATGACAGGCACGCTCGAACTTCCTCCGCAGGCCATGCAGGTCGGCCTGGCCGTGGATGTGGCCGCGTTTGCCATGCATGCCGGAGAACTGCGGGTGCTGCTCGTTCAGCGCGGCGCACTGCCACACGCCCGCGACTGGGCCTTGCCGGGCGGTTTTGTTCAGGGCGGCGAAGAACTGCACGAGGCAGCTCTGCGCGAACTGCGTACCGAAACGACGGTGCAACTGGAACCCCGGCACCTGGAACAGTTTTATACCTTTGGCGAGGTCGACCGTGACCCGCGTGGCCGAATAGTCAGCGTGGCGCATTTGGCGGTGTTGCCGCACGGCACAGTGCGCGTGACGGCGGGCGGGCATACGCTGGGCGCGGCGTGGCTCAGTGCCCACCAACCGCCGCCGCTGGCCTTCGATCATCACCTGATTCTGGATAGGGCCATTAAACGGCTGCAACTGCGCCTGGAATACGCCAACCTTGCCCTGGAATTTTTGCCCGATACCTTTACCTTGCCGGAATTGCAGGGCGTGTACGAGGCCATTTTAGACCGCAAGCTGGACAAGCGTAATTTCCGCAAACGCCTGCTGACTCAGGGTATTTTGACCCCCAGCGGGGAGCGGCGCAGCGGAGTAGGACGGCCCGCCCAACTGTACAGACGCGCCAAGAATGCGCGGGTGGCGGCGCTGTAAATCGCGGTAACTCGAAGACGAACCTGACTGGGACAGCTCCGCAGGAGGGCAAAGCGAAGAGCAAAATGACGACCTTGCGGAGAGTTGGGAATCAGAGCGGGGTCGTCGCCCTGGCCCTCCACGGAACCCTCGCCCCACTTTCCGCGTACCCTCACAGCGTATGAGTCTTGCTTTTTTAATCTTCCTTGTCGCGTGGATCATCGGCATGATCGGCACATTTATTCCCGCCGTGCCCGCCACCATCATCATTTTCGCCGGAACGGTGGCTGCCACCCTGCTTGACGGCTTTCAGGTGTGGCCCGATCTTCCCTTCCTCCTGACGTTTGCCGTGATTACCTTCCTGATTTCGATGGTGGACAACGTAGCGAGTGCGTGGGGCGCGAAGAAATACGGCGGCAGTAAACAGGCCGTTTGGGGCGCCCTGATTGGCGGCCTAGTGGGCATCTTTATTCCCTTTGGCCTGATCGTGGGGCCGCTGGCCGGGGCGCTCATCGCCGAATTGTTCGTGGTTCGCAAACCTATACCAGAGGCGGTTCGGGCGGCGTGGGGCACCTTGGTGGGCCTGCTGACCGGCCTGGCGGCCAAGCTGGTGCTGCACCTCCTGATCGGCATCTACGAGCTGTGGCGGTTGTGGGAACCCGCCAAGAGCGTATTTGGATAAGAAGAACGAACAGAAAGAGAGGCTCTGGCACGTTGGCGAGAGCCTTTCTTTCTGAAATTCATACGGATTCCCGCCATTCCGTTCCCTTTTGGGAGGCACCAAAAGCCAACTCCATTCTGGGATCCGTACTTTTCCTACTCTGCGGGGCAGCTCTGCGAGTCGCTTTGCTTGGATTGACAGCCCAACAGTACGGCTTTCAATCGGAATCAAGTTCAGCGGGCCAATATAAGCGGCGCTATGGCAATAAACCCGATGATCAGCGCGGGCAGCAGCGGCAAGAATGCCCCCAGCGCAGCCCGCCCGATGTGGCCCACCGTGACGCGCAGGGCAAAAAACGCCAACACACATTGTGCCGCTGTGCCCAACAACGTCGCAAAAGCCAGTGCCAACGCCCCCGAAGTTTGCGCCGCCGCACCCAACGCCGCCCGCTGTATCTGCTGTGGATTTTGGCCCGCTGCTGCCAACGCTGCCTCAGAGGGGAGCCATGCCGCAGCCGGGGTACTGAGCGCCAACACGATGACCAGCAGATACAGCGGCACCAGCAGGGCAAACGAGGCACTGAAGATTTCTGCGACGCGGCTGCCGCGCAGGCTTTTGCCCCGGCCCGCGCCCAAGCGCCCCAAACCCCACATCACGGCGAAGGTCAGCACGGTCAGAAAGAAGCTGCCGAAAGCGTTGGTCATGTGCGCGATCAGAGGCGGCGCAGCGGTGTTGGTCAGTTCGGCGGCCAACTGCGCGGCGGGGCGCACCAGCAGCGCATACGCCACACCCGACAACGCCGCAGGCACCACCACTGCCGCCCAATACCGCCACGTCAGGGGTTCGGATTCGGCCAACTGTACGCCAAATCCACGCGGCCCACTCAGCAGGTCTATGGGCAGCGGCGCGGAAGCGGTGGCCGGCGGCGGCACGATGGGCGCAGGCTTACGGGAGCGGGAAGAACGAGACATTATGCCCAGTGTAGGGGGCGAGCCCTGCACAACCTATGGGCCATGTTCAGGCCGTTCTCCTTCGGGGCGGGTTTGTTTTAATTTGGGGGAATCCAGAGGAGCGGGCTGCGAAGCAGTTTGGGGATTGCCCGGCAACAAGATCAGCTTTACGGTAATGCCCCTACCACACACTCATCATTTGGGTGACGGCGGGCAGGGTCAGTACGCCTGCTATGACGCCGAACAGCACCACGCCCACGTAAGCAGCGCTGAGCCAGGGCCCCGGCGCACTCCGCACCGCCGGATCGGGCCTGGGCACCAGCCACAAATGCAGCACCAGCAAGACCACACTGCCAAACAGCAGCGCCCCCAGCGCCAGCGGAATGGTCAGCGCAGGGTTACGCAGCAGGTCGGCGGCCTCGGTGGGATCGGGCATATTGCGCCCTGCCAAAAACGCGCCCAACCCCACAGCAATGGAGTTATTGAGGGCGTGAACGATCACGGCGTTCCAGAGGCTACCCGTGTGCTGGGTCAGGCGGGCCATCGCGTAGGCCAGAGGCAAAATGCCCGCGATGCTGGCCGGAACACCGTGCGCCACAGCAAAAGCGAAGCTGGACATCAGGGCCGCCACCGTAAAGCCTGCGGCCCGCTCGTGCCCGCGCATCATCAGGCCCCGAAAGGCCACTTCTTCGGCAAAGGGAATGAGGAGGCCCGCCGCCAACAGCAGCGCCCAAAGGTCGGCCCCCCGGCTGAGGAACTGCGGAATGGCACCCGCGCTCGCCGGAAACAGCACTACGAAAAACAGCGCGAAGGCCCGCGACGCCAAGAACGCCAGCACGAACGCGGCGAGCGCCAGCCCCCATGACGGCGGCGTGCGCCAACGCGAATCGCGCACCAACGCCTGCATCGCGGGTTTAAAAACTGTGATCGCCAGCAACGCATTCACCACGAACGACAGCAAAAGCGCGGTTCCCAGCGGCACACCCTGCGACGTCAACACCCCCGACACCACGTTTTGACTGAGCAACAGCGTCAGCGCGGCCCGGTTGCCGTCTACCGCCCGAATACCGGAATCGGTGGGTGGCTTGACCGGCAGTTCGTCGGCGGGCCAGGTGGGAGCAGATGGCTCAGGCTGTGCTTGGGATGGGGATGAAGGGGCGTCCGGGGCCGTCATGGGGCCAGCCTAGCGCGGCAAACGGGGCGTAGGTTGTGGGCTGTGGGGTGCAGGAAGGGCGGGGATCTCAGTTTTTCCCTTCATCTGTTCCTATGAGCTACTACCCCCGAACCACAGCCCCCGTCAGCACCCCAATCGCCCGTTCCAGCGCCTCATCGCTGACCTGATGATGCAGCACAAAGCGCACCGAATCTGGGCCAAGCGCGTTGGCATGCACCCCGGCTGCGGCCCAGCGTGCGGCGTGGGCAGCGGCGTCGGGCAGGGTGGCGTAGATGATGTTGGTCTGCACGGCAGCCAGATTGACGGCAAATCCGGCGGCCACCAACGCTTCGGCCAACTGGCGGGCGCGGCGGTGATCCTGCTTGAGGAGGGCGGGGCCGTCTTGCAGGGCCACCAACGCGGCGGCGGCCAGCACTCCCGCCTGACGCATCCCGCCGCCCATCATCTTGCGGTAGCGGTGCGCCTGTGCCATCTGCTTGGCACTGCCCACCAGCACGCTGCCCACCGGTGCGCCCAACCCCTTGCTGAGGCACACGCTGACGGTATCGAACTGGCCCGTAATATCGGACAGCGGCACGTCCTGCGCGGCGGCAGCATTGAAGACGCGTGCGCCGTCCAGATGCAGCGGCAGGCCCTCCTGATCGGCCACAGCGCGGATTCCGGCCAGCACCTCCAGTGGAATCACGGTTCCGCCCGCCTTGTTATGGGTATTTTCCAGACTGATCATGCCCGAGGGCGATTGATGAATGCTGCGGCGCACAGCGGCCCGCACGCCTTCGGGATCAGGAATGCCCAGCGGCGCGGGCACGAAACGCGGCACCACGCCACTAAACGCGGCCATCATGCCCAGTTCCCATTCGTAGATGTGGCTGCCTTCCGCGCAGATGACTTCCTCGCCGCGCCGGGTATGGAGGGCAATCGCGACCTGATTGGTCATCGTGCCAGACGGCATAAACAGTCCTGCCTCGTGTCCGGTCAGGCGGGCCACTTCACCCTGCAGGGCGTTCACGGTGGGGTCTTCGCCGTACACGTCGTCGCCCACCGCCGCCGCCGCCATCGCCGCCCGCATGGAGGGCGTAGGCGTGGTCACGGTGTCGGAGCGCAAGTCGGCAATGAGGGGAGGAAGAGTCATAGGGGGAGTCTAGAGATTAGAACCGTCAGTGGTAAGTGGTCAGTAGTCAGTGGAAAAAGATGAAGGGCAAAACCTGAACGCTGGGTCTCTCTACTTTTCCCACTCCCCACTTCCGGCGCGGAGTGTCCCTACTGTAAGGCCATGAGTTGCCCCCCCGCCGCCTAGCCGTCATGATGGCAGGGTATGCGTGACCCCGCGTTGGACGCTGTGATGGAAGCCCTGAAGACTGTAAACGACCCGGAATTGCACCGCGATCTGGTGTCGCTGGGCATGATCGAACGGGCCGAGGTGTCGGGCGGTGTGGCCGCCGTCAAGGTGAACCTGACCACGCCCGCCTGCCCACTGAAAGGCAAAATCGAGGGCGATGTGCAGGAAGCCGTGATGGCCGTGCCCGGAATCAACGATGTCGTCGTGACCTTTGGCGCGATGGTGCGTGCGCCTTCTCAGCCTGCCCTGCCCGGCGTGAAGCACGTGCTGCTGGTCGGCAGCGGCAAAGGCGGCGTGGGCAAAAGCAGCGTGGCCGTGAATATTGCCGCAGCGTTGGCCCGCGACGGAGCCAAAGTCGGCCTGCTGGACGCCGACGTATACGGCCCCTCGGTGGCCCACATGATGGGGCAGGGCGCGGCCAAAGTGACCGCCAACGCCGAGCGCAAGATGCAGCCCATCGAGGCGCATGGCGTCCGGTTTATTTCTATGGCGAACCTGTCTCCGGCGGGGCAGGCGCTTGTGTGGCGCGGGCCGATGCTGCATTCTGCGGTGCAGCAATTCCTGAAAGATGCCGCGTGGGGCGACCTCGATTACCTGATCGTGGACTTACCACCGGGCACGGGCGACGTGCAACTCAGCCTGACGCAGACCGTGCAGGTGACCGGAGCCGTGATCGTCACCACCCCGCAAGACGTGGCCCTGATCGACGCGGCGCGGGCCATCGACATGTTCCGCAAAGCCAGCGTGCCTGTGCTGGGCATCGTGGAAAACATGAGCTATTTCGTGGCCCCTGATACCGGCCTGACCTACGACCTGTTCGGGCGCGGCGGCTCGCGCAAACTGGGGGCCGAACACCTCTTGCTGGGCGAAGTGCCGATTGACATGGAAGTGCGTAAGGATTCCGATGCGGGCGTGCCTGCGGTGTTGGCACACCCCGATTCGGTGGCGTCGGCGGCCCTGACCCAGATTGCCCGCAACCTTGCCGGACAGGTCAGCGTCCGTTCTATGGCGCAGTCGTTGCAACAGGCATTGGCCGACCTGCCCGACCAGCTCACCGTCGTATGACGTTCGCGGCCTCCTACTCTCCGCAGCCCGCCACGCTGCCCGCCCCGGAGCGCACCAAGACGCGCCTGCTGGAACTGATCAAGCGGCATGGCCCCCAAACCGCGCAGGATTTGGCCTACAAGCTGGAAGTCAGCGTGCCCGCCGCCCGCCGCCACCTGTGTGACCTTCAGGAAGGCGGCCTGATCGAGTCGCGCACCGAGCGCCCCGGCGGACGTGGACGGCCCCAGCACGTGTTTGCCCTTACCGATCAGGGCGAGGCGTCGTTTCCCAAAACCTATTCGGGCCTGTGTGTAGATGTGCTGAGGCACGTGCAGCACCTGTTCGGTCAGGGGGCCGTGATGCAGGTCTTCGATGCCCGAAGCGCCGAAATTGCCCACCGTCTTCAGGCCGAACTGCCGCTGTCGTCTCCCCTGCCCGTGCGGGTGCAGGCTTTTGTGCGTGTGCTGTGCGAAATGGGCTTTGACGCTGTGCTGGAGCAAGACGGCGACACGTGGCTGGTCAGCAAACGCAACTGTCCCAACCTGACGGTGGCACGGCAATTTCAGGAGCTCTGCGTCAGCGAACTGAGCCTGTACCAAGAAGTGCTGGGCGTACCCATGACCCGTGAGACGCGGATCGCCTGCGGCCAGAGCACCTGCCTGTACCGGATCGGCCCCTGACCATGCCGCCGTTGCCGCCCACCAGCGTGCCGGGTGTGGCTCACCTTCCGGCCAGCGAAACATCTCCTGGCACGGCGCAGATGTTGCCGCCGCTGCACAGTCTGGTGGCGTGGCCCCCCGCTGAACTGGACGGTTGGCTGCGGCGCACACAGGAACGGCTGAATGTGCGGGCGTTCGGCCTGCCGCACCTGAATTTGCGTGCCCCGTTCCGCACACCACTGGGCAGCCGCGATCTGGTCAGCGCGTTCCGGCACCTGCTGGCCGATACACCGCCCTTTGAGATCAAGATTCTAGGCTGGAAACAGCTTCCCAACGCTCTGATGCTGGAATGTGAGCGTGCGCCCGAACTGCTGGCCCTGCACCGCCGCGCCCTCGGTGCCGTGCCCAGCAGCCAGGCTCCCCACGACGGCGATTCCTATATGCCGCACCTGACGCTGGCGTTGGGCATTTTGCCCTGGGCCGAAGCGCACCTGTGGGAAGAAGTCCGCCGCCTCACGCCGCCCCTGACGCATTTTACGGTCACGGCCCTCAGTCTCACGCGGGAAATGCGGGGCGAGGTGCAGGAATTGCATACCTTTCCGCTGGGAGAGGGTGGAGGATTGTAGAACGTGGGCAGGGTGGGTTTATCTAAGGGTCTATGATCTAAGGAAGGGCAAAAGCGAGGGCTAGGGTCTGTAGGCCAAGGGGCAGGGATACGCCTCCGTCTTTGGGTTGCGTTTGGATCATCAGCTGTGTCAGCTGTCAAACCAGAACACCATTCGCAAATCGTGGGGATCGTCCACGAACGCTTGAAGCTGCGTCAAACCTTCGGTCACAAACCTCGTGTCTGCAACTGCATCACGGTAGGTCACCATCTCCGGCCGAGCCTCTCGTGCGTCTTGATCAGCAATGGGCTCCAAGCGCACGAGAGGCGGATCCCAATCAAACGTCAACAGCTCGTGCAGGGAAAGCCACGATGGACTGTGCACCTCTGGATAGTGCTGTGCTGCCCGCCAAGCATCGCGAACTTCATCACTCACGTCGTCTGGGATCCCACGGCACGGGAGATCGGGCGCACATTCATTCGGTTCCGCACACCACCCAGGATCGCAAAGAGATCGTAATCGCGACCGATAAACAGCGGCAAGCGCCAGTAGGCTTCTTCCTGTTCCGGAGTGGCCGTGTCCCAGTCCAGATCTGGGAGCACCTGAATTCTTTTCCAGCCGTCGTCTTTTCGAACCTCAAAATGCTCGTGTAGATCACAACCCATGGCGTTGACGATGACAGACTTCGGCCGAATTTTTCAGGCTACTGAAGGTGCAGTCAAGCTCTCCACATCTCAGAGCCACAAGAGGATCGCCGCCACTTGGAGCCATGCTTGATAACTCCGGGCCCGTTTGTCATAACGAGTCGCGATCCTGCGAAAGTGTTTGAAGCGGTTGACCAGGCGCTCCACTTTGTTCCGCTCTTTGTAGACAGCAGGATCGAAGCACAGATCAGAACCCTGGTCTTTACGCCTGGGAATCGTGACTCGAATGCCACGGCTGTGCAGATACTTCCGAACAGTGGTGTAGCTGTAGCCTTGATCGCCCACGATGCGATCAGGACGAATCCGCGGGCGGCCCCGTCCGGCGCGTACCACAGCACCTTCTCCAGCAGAGGTTGTAGGTATTTGGATTCATGCCGTTCTCCACCACTCAGGACGAACGCCATGGGCTTTCCGTGCCCTTCTGCACGTAGATGGATCTTGGTGCTGAAGCCACCCCGGGATCTTCCCAGAGCTTCTTCGGCTTGGCCTCCACGTGCGCCTGCAGCACATGGATGTGCTCGAACTACAGTGCCATCGACAAAATGCATTGACCAGTCAAGCTGACCTTTCCGGTCAGCCTGGCGTTGCAATTCGGCCCAGACCTGCTGCCAAAGGCCTTTGGCAGTCCAGCGACGGAACCGACTGGCGATCGTGGTCCATTTGCCGAAGCGCTCTGGGACGTCGCGCCACGGCGCACCTGTTCTGAGGACCCAGAGGATGCCACTGACGATGGGTCGATGCTCTAAATAAGGACGTCCCAGACCGAAGCGGGCTGGGAGGAGGGGTTCCAGACGTTGCCACTGTTCATCCGTGATTTCTTCGCGCCACAGCACGAAAAGATACGCTCATTCCCTCAAATTTCAACCCTTGGCCTACAGACCCTAGAAGCCTCTGTCTTCAGTGCCGACAACAAAGGAAGTGGATCGTAAATCGTGGCAGCCAAACCACAATCTACGATCCACAATTTATTTACTAACGCTACTTCTGTCTGCCCTTACACACTCACGGGCAGCTTCAGCATTCCGGCCAAAGCGTCCATAAAGCCGTCGAATCCGGCGAAATCGAGTTGCTGCTCGTTGTCGCTGAGGGCGGTGGCGGGGCTGGGGTGAACTTCGATGTGGATGCCGTCTGCGCCGACTGCCAGGGCAGCCTTCGCCAACGGAATCAGCAGGTCGCGGCGGCCCGCAGCGTGGGTCACATCTACGATCACGGGCAGGTGAGTTTCTTGCTTGGCGAGGGCTACCGCCGACAGATCGAGGGTGTTGCGCGTCCACTTCTCGAAGGTGCGAATGCCGCGCTCGCACAAGATGACTTCATTGTTGCCTTCCGACAGGATGTACTCGGCGGCGTAGAGCCACTCTTCGATGGTGGCGCTCAGGCCGCGCTTGAGGAGCACGGGGCGGCGAGAACGGCCCACTTCGCGCAGCAGGGCAAAGTTGTGCATGTTGCGTGCGCCGACTTGCAGAATATCGGCGTGTTCGGCCACCACTTCCACGTCGCGGGTGTCCATCACTTCGGTAATGAACAGCATGCCGTTGTCGCGGGCGGCGCGGCCCCCGATGATCAGGCCGTCTACGCCCATGCCCTGAAAGCCGTAGGGGCTGGTGCGGGGCTTGTACGCGCCGCCACGCAGGATTTTCACGCCTTTGCCCGCCAGGAAGGCGGCGGTCTGATCCATCTGCTCTTCGGATTCGATAGAGCAGGGGCCAGCAATGATGGTGGGGGGCGCACTCCCGCCGATCTGCACGCCGTCGATCTCCAGCACGGTGTCGTCACGCTTGACCTTGCGGGACACCAGGAGCTGCTTCTTGTCGTTGCTTTCCTCGAGGTCAAGGCTGGCCTTGAAGACTTCCTTGAAGATGGCTTTGACGGCGGCGCCCGTGAAGGGGCCGGGGTTCAGCGCCTCCATTTCCTTGAGTTGCTTCTCTTCGCGGGCGGGGTCGTAATGATGGGGACGGCCTTCCAGCGTCTTGGCGTGCCCGATCTGTGCCACCACTTCGCCGCGCCTGGACAGCAAAATAAGGAGATCACGGTTAATCTGATCCACCTCGGCGCGAAGGTCTTCAATATTGCGGTGCGGTTGTGTCATTGCGTCAGTGTAGGAAACTCTCGCACCATCAGGCGCGGGCTTTGCTAGTCAATTGAAAAGAGTTGTCCAAAAGACGGGCAAAATAGTGAATTTATTTACAAATGCAGCCCTTTCTGATCTTCTTCTGACGAAAGAGTATTGACCATATGTGCGGCTACCCGCGTCAGGGCGGCGTACATTTCGTGTGCGTCGGCCTCTGCGATGCTGGGGGTGGCCCGAAGCGCCGCATTCATACAGGCCAGCCACGCCCGCCCCCGTTTGGGAGTAATGGCGTGGGGCAAATGCCGCGCCCGCAACCGAGGATGCCCGTAGCGTTCGTGGTAGAGCGGCGGGCCACCCAAAAAGCCAGTCAGGAAGGCCCGTTGTTTCTCGGCGGTTTCGGTCAGATCGGCGGGAAAGATGGGGGCCAGATCGGGGTCTTGTGCTACCAACGCGTAGAACCGCGTGACGAGCTCGGCCAGGGCTTCTGGCCCGATCCGGTCATACAGCGTGCCTCCAGGTGTGAGTTGCAAGGTCGGGGGGATGACGGTCATGGGGGCAGGGTAGCGCGGAGGGAAGTTTCGGGCGATGAGCTTTGAAACGGAAGGAGTCTGGGAATTGGGGCAAGGTCACCGCTGGCTCTCACACTTTCCCACACAAGGCACACACTGGCCCACACAGCAAAAAGGCTCCAGCAGATGCCAGAGCCTTCATGTTAGATGGATTGGGAATCGGAGCCAGAGCCTCAGCTCCAGTTCCACACCGTCGGCTCGTACTCGAAGGCCCCGCCGATCATGCGGCGAATGTGGCCCAGTGCGTGAAACGGAAAGTGGTAGCCCGTGACCCACAGCCCCTCAGTGGTCGCCTGATCGAAGAGGCGTTGACGGGTGCGGGCGGCCAGTGCGCCGTCTGTGTCGAAGCCCACGTAAGCGCCCCGGTGCTTCAAGCTCAGCAGGAAGTGTCCGGCGGCGTCTCCGAAGACCAGCAGACCCGCGTTGCCGCTCTGAGCACGCACGCTGAGGTGGTTGAGCGTGTGGCCAGGGCTGGCAATCGCCGTCAGACCGGGCACGATTTCGGCTCCCGGCTGAATCAGGGTAAAACGGTCACGCAGGCCGATCAGGTTGGCCTGCACTGAGGCATTGGGCGTGGCCTGAGTCGTCCAGAACTGGAATTCTGCCGCGCCCATGACGTGCCGCGCTTGCGGGAAGGTGGGCTGCCCCGCCGTCGTCAGGCCGCCGATATGGTCGCCGTGTCCGTGCGTAATAAACACGGTGTCGATGGTGGCCGGATCGATGCCCGCCCGCCGGATATTCGCCAGAGTCTGGCCAGCGGTGCCGCCGCGCCCGGTATCGATCAGCACACGGTTTTTACCCGTTTCAATGATGGTGGGATTGAAGTGGTTGACCGTGTTGGTGGCGGCCACATGGTACTCGGCAAGCGTGGCGGCAAACTCGGCCTGACGGTCAGGATTCGCGCCCCAGGTGGGCAGCAAGGCGGCCAGCGGAGCCGTACCGTCGCTGAGGACGATAACGGTCATATCCCCAATTTTCTGGCGGTAAAAGCCGTTGCCGTTGAGGGGACCAGTGGGGGCAGCAGGCGCGGCGGGCGTAGCTGGAGCAGCAGGCGTGGTGGTCTGAGCCAGGGCCAGCGGCGAGGCGGCGGCAACGACACCAGTCAGGCCCAGGAGTTGCAGGGCGCGGCGGCGGTCTAAGGCGGCGGGCAAGATGATCTTATCGTCAGACATGGGGAAAACCTCCGGCAAGTGGGCCAAGTGAAGCAGCTGAGTTCGGTCTGGGTCGGATAGACGCAGCAGTTGGCACGCTATCCAGATTGAAATGAACTTACCTTTCAACGTTGAACGATAAATTCAAGACCAAAAGTATTCAGGCATACGCTGAACATTTGGCGGAGATTTAGAAATGGCCGTCCGACTGCATGGTGATAGAACCTTTCGGCCTGGACTGAAGCGCCGTTTGGATGACTACGCTGCTTTTCCCACGTCCTATAACTTACGGCCCACTTCCCGACATCTGCTTTAAGCCCGGCTCTGGCCCTCACCGCGCACCACCCATTTGGTCGTGGTCAGTTCGCGCAAACCCATCGGCCCCCGCGCATGCAGTTTTTGCGTGCTGATCGCCACTTCTGCGCCCAGGCCCAGTTGCCCGCCGTCGTTGAAACGGGGGCTGGCGTTCACCATCACGGCGGCGCTGTCCACGTCCTGCACAAAGCGCTCGGCCTGAGCAGCGTCACGGGTCAGGATCACGTCGGTATGGTTGCCGTGCAGGGCGATAAAATCCAGCGCTTCTTCCATGCCCTCTACGACCCGGATACTGGCGGTCAGTGCCAAAAATTCCGTGCCGTAATCGGCGTCGCTGGCAGGTTGGGCCTGTACGTCAGCGGCTTGAAGAACGGCCCACGCTTCGGCATCGGCCCGCAACTCTACGCCGTGTGCAATGAGGTCTTGGGCGATGGCCGGCAGAGCAGGCAGCGCGGCGCGGGCCACCAGCAGGGTATCGAGCGCGTTGCAGGCACTCGGCTTTTGCACCTTGGCATTCCGCACGATCTGCACGGCATTTTCTATATCTGCCGGAGTCTGGGTAAAGCTGCCGTCCAGATACACATGCACCACGCCGATGCCGCCCACGATGACGGGCACGGTGGCATTTTCGACGCAGTAGCGGTGCAGCCCCGCGCCCCCACGCGGAATAATGGCGTCCACGAGGGTATCGAGCCGCAGCAGTTCACGCATCCGCTCGCGGGCCGGGTCGTGGATGACCTGCACGGCGTTGGCGGGAAGGTGCTGGGCTTGCAGGGCAGCGTGAATGGCAACTTCCAGCGCCGCGTTGCTGAACACGGTTTCCTTGCCGCCGCGCAGGATTACAGCGTTGCCGCTCATCAGGGCCAGGGCCGCCACATCTACAGTCACGTTGGGGCGACTCTCATAAATTACGCCCAATACGCCCAGTGGCACGCGCCGCCGCGACACGCGAATGCCGCTGGGTTGCACTTCCTCGGCAGTGGTTTCGCCCACCGGGTCGGGCAGGGCGGCCACCGCTTCCACATCGGCGGCGATGGCGTCCAGCGACGCAGCAGACAGCCTGAGGCGATCGACCATGTGCGCGGGCAACTCAGCGTCCTGTGCTGCGGCGATGTCCTGCGCGTTGGCGGCCAGAATGCCTGCCTGCCGTGCCCGCAACTCGGCGGCGATGGCGTGCAGCGCGGCCACCTTCTGCGCGGTGGGCAGGGAGCGCAACACCCGCCCAGCGGCCCGCGCCCGCACGCCCATCTCGTGTACCGATGTGTTCGCTGTGTTGCCTGCCGCCTCAACCGCCGTCATGGGGGTAGCGTAACAGGGTGGGGGTGTCTAAGGGTCTAAAGGTCTAGGGCCCAAGGTGCTGGGACGGATGCGTTGGCTGGGTGGCTCCTTCGATCCTCTCCTGGTCAGACCGTGCAGCAGCGGGTTGCCCTTCTTAAAGCCTTAGATGCCTTTCCAATGTCCCGCACCCGCTGTTCACCCCAGCACCCGTACCAACGGTTCCAACTCTTCCAGATGAAAGCGGTGGCCTGTAGCGTGGGCCAGTTGCCGTACTAGACGG
Organism: Deinococcus sp. QL22; assembly: GCF_023370075.1. Classification (NCBI taxonomy): domain Bacteria; kingdom Thermotogati; phylum Deinococcota; class Deinococci; order Deinococcales; family Deinococcaceae; genus Deinococcus; species Deinococcus sp. QL22. The sequence goes on along the minus strand of NZ_CP097149.1, from coordinate 2,389,742 downwards.
CGGGCGGGCAACGACGAAAGGTTCAGGCTATTGGCCCCAGTAGACGTGATCTGGGCGCGGCCCGTGAGGTCAATGACGGTGTGATACGGCTGCACCAGTCCGGCGGGCAGACCGCCACCCGTGAGCACGATCAGGTCGGCGCGTTCGGTCAGGGTACTCAGCGAGGAGTCGCGGCGGCTCATGGCAAAACTGCGGACTCCGGCGGGCAGGTCGCGGGCGGCGCGTTCGGCGTCGGGGGAACTGTCGGCCACCACGCCCACATCGGTAAAGCCGAGGCGCGAGAGGGGCAGGGCGCGGGCCAGATCGTCGGCGGTGTTGCCCAGCAGGACGGCACTTGCGCCGCGTGCCGCGTAGCCGCTGGCTTCCAGCGCGTCCATCAGCGCCCCGGTCAGGGCATACGCGCCGTGGCTGCCGCCCGTGCCGAAGCCGCCCGTAAACGACACGGCGTCCACGCGCCCCACCCGGCGGGCATCGGCGTCGGGGGTCACGGCACTCAACACGGCTTCTTCATGCGAGGGGCCAACCAATGCCCCGCAGAATCGGAGGGTATGGCAGGCGTCCAGCACAGCTTTTAAGTCGGTGTCGGGCACACCCACCGCCACAATTCCCAGTTCACGAAAGGCGCGGGCGGCCCCCGCAGGCACACCGATCAGGGCAAGGGGCGGGGCGTCGGCATGGGCAGGCATCGGGGTCAAGTGTAGCGTGAAGGCTGGCTCAAGATTCAGGCCACTGCCCAGCCAAATGCAGAACGGTACACCGCATAAACCAGGTGGGATTCAAATTCACCACTCTCGGCACACAGAAATACATCCTGCCCTGTCGCTTCAGCTAGAACGCCCAGCAAGTGGGTCAGGCGGGAAAAAGCGGCTTCATCGGGCACGTCCAAGGGGTGCAGGGTGGCTTCCATCGGGTCTAGACCAAAGTTGAGGAAAAACACGACTTGCAGCGCACCTTCGCCGCCCAGACAGGGTGTATCGGCGTGAAACTCGGCCGTATATTCTTTACCCGTTGCCAGAAGTTCTATCTCAGCCAGATCGGGCAGTGGTGCAGGTTCGCCGCCGATCAGGAAAGCGCAGGGGAAGGCCCGGTCTAGCGCGTGTATGGCGCGGAGCCACGCAGCGGCATCGGTGCCAAAACTCCAGAGGTTGAGCAAGGAGCCGTCCCAATCGAAGGCATCGGCCAACTCTGCCCGCTTCATGGCCCTACCCGCGCTGCGCCCGAATATACAGTCAGGCGATCTGCTCGCGCCCAGCCGCACAAAGTGAGGCCGAAGGTAGCAGCGGTTTCGGCGGCAAGGCTGGTGGCCGCACCTACCGTGACCACCACCGCCACGCCGCCCGTCACCGCCTTCTGCACAATCTCGAATCCGGCGCGGCTGCTGACCACCAGAATGCTGTCCGAGAGGGGCAATAACTCGCGTTCCAGCGCCCAGCCCATCACTTTGTCGGTGGCGTTGTGGCGGCCTATATCCTCGTAAGCGCATAGACACACGCCGTCTGGCCCGAACAGGCCCGCCGCGTGTAGCCCGCCCGACGCCGCGAATCCCGGCTGAAGCGCCTGCAGGCGCCCCGGTAATCCGGCCAAAAACGCGGCGCTGATACGGACTTGCTCTGATTCCCGAACATCCGTAACGACACCGGATGTTCGTCCATCGCCGCCAGCCCGTCCTTTTTGCTGCTCGCTTCGCTCGGATGATTCTCGCGAATCATCGCAATTTAGGATGAGGGAACCACCCGTCCAAACTGGCAGGGCCGCCCGCACCGCCAGCCGTTCGATACTGCCTGTGCCACACACGCCGCACGCGCTGGAGGAGACTCCTGGCCGCGCCCACGCCGCCAACCGCTCAAATTCGGGTGTATGCAGGCCCATCACGTTCGGATTCTCCGGGTCAGCCTGCAATTCCAACCCTGTCGGCCACAGCCCTTCCGACAAAAGCCAGCCGCGCACCAGTTCGGCGTCGGCTCCTGGGGTTCTCATCAGCACCCCCAGCGTGACCGGGCCAGACGGCGTGTGCAGGCGCAGTTCCAGCGGTTCCTCTACCGCCAAAGTCTCGGACTTTTCCCCCATCCCGCTGCCGGAATAGACCCTTGCAGGCCACGGCGTCAGCGCAGGATCGGACATCAGGCCTAGTTCTCCCCGGCTTCCCGCAAGGCGCGGCCCGCTCCCTTCAGCACACCGAACACCGCCCCCAGCGCCAGTTGCACATCGGGGTCACGCAGCAGGCCCAGCAATTCGGGCAGGCCGATGCCCCGGTTTCGGGACGAGAATTCAGCCACGTATTTGGCCCCCTCACTTACGCCAGCGCTGACGGCCTGCCCCAGCACGCGTACCTCGTCCGGGTTCAGCGCAGAGGCGGTTTTGCCCAGTTCCACCACGTTTTTAATCAGGGTGGTGCTGCTCTCGCCCGCCAGCAGGTGCAGGGCCGAGGCGCTGAGGCCCTCGCCGCCGCGCACCAGCCGCACCAGCACGTCCAGCACACCATGTTCGTGCAGTTCACGCAGCAGGCGCAGGCTCTCGGCCAGGGCTTCGGCAGAGTCGGTGACTGAAGCGTCAAGTTGTTCTTGGGCGGTGGGGGGCTGAGGGGTGAATTCTAGGGCTTTGGCCATGTGGGGACTCCGGGGTGAATGGGCGGAAAGGTGGAAGGTGAACCCTCCCGTTGCTTTGCAACGCCCCCCCTTAGAGGGGAGGACAAGTGCATTCAGTCATCCCCGCCCAATCGGTCAGACCTAGCATTCAGGCTGTCTCCCAGCATAGGCAACAAGCCACCAGGAAACACATAGTCGGGCCTCGACCACTTGCGCTCCACTTCTACCCCGGTTTGTGGCGTGGGGTTGCCGTAGCGCGAGTTGCCCCTCGGCAGCGGGTTCGGGCTACCCTCCGGCAGCACTTCCATCCGTACCGCCGTGTCCTTGTAGGCGGGCGTATTGGTCACGGTGTCCCTGTTGTTGCCCGTCAGACGGTTCACAGCGTCCTCGGCGTGGCGGGCGTTCATGGGCACATAGACCTCATGGCCGCTGACCCGCCCGGTGATGTGGGCCTGCACTTTCACCGCGCCGTTGGGACTGATCAGGCGCACCCACTGCCCATTTGTGATCTGGCGTTCGGCGGCCAGTTCGGGGCTGATTTCTACAAAGGTATCGGGCACGCTGGCAGCCAGCCCAGCCACCCGGAAGGTCATGTTGCCCTCGTGGAAATGCTCCAGCATGCGCCCGGAGTTCAGGTGCAGGTCAAATTCGGCATCGGGCGTGTGCTGGCGCGGCTGATAGTGCGCGGGATAGAGGCGGGCCTTGCCGTCCGGAAAATTGAAGCGGTCTGCGTAGAGCAGCGGCGTATCGGTGCCGTCCTCGGCCACAGGCCAGCACAGCGAGTCGAAGCCTGCCAGACGTTCGTAGGTCACGCCCGCCATGATGGGCGTCACGCGGGCAATCTCGGCCATGATTTGGGCAGGGTGCGTGTAGCCCCAGCTATAGCCCATACGCCCTGCCACCGCCGTATAAATTTGCCAGTCGGGGCGCGTGCCCTTCAGGGGTGGCATAGCCTCATACAACCGCTGCACCCGGCGTTCGGTGCTGGTAAACGTGCCTTCTTTTTCCAGTGCGGAAGCGGCGGGCAGCACCACATCGGCGTAGCGGGCGGTATTCGTGAAGTAGAGATCCTGCACCACCATGAAGTCCAGCGCCTCATACCCCTTCTCCAGATGGTTGGCGTTGGCGTCGGTGAGGCTCATTTCTTCGCCGGTCAGCCAGAGGGCCTTGAGTTTGCCCGCTATGGCCGCGTCGATCATCTGGGTGTTGTCCAGCCCGCGCTGGGGTCGCAGCCGCACGCCCCATTCGCGCTCGTGCGTCTGCACGGTCATCGGGTCACTCACCTTCTGGTAGCCGCTGACCTGATCGGGCATGGCCCCCATGTCGGACGCGCCCTGCACGTTATTGTGCCCACGCAGCGGATACGCGCCAGTGCCGGTGCGCCCATAATTGCCCGTAATGAGCAGCAGGTTGCTGATGGCCGTACTCGTTTCGCTGCCGCCGCACTGCTGGGTCACGCCCATGGCCCACAGAATGCACACGCCGCCCTTGGTTTTATCCTGCCCCGCCGCCACGATTTGCCGCGCTAGAGCTTCGATATCTGCCGCCGGAAGTCCGGTTTCAGCCTCGGCGTAGGCCAGCGTGAAGGCGTCCACACTGGCGCGGAAGTCTTCCAGGCCGTTCACGCGCTCACGCAAGAAGACGTCGTCGGCCCAGCCGTTTTCCAGAATCAGGCGCGAGAGGGCGCACAGCCAAACGAAATCGGTGCCGGGGCGCGGGCGCAGGAACGTGTCGGCGCGGCGGGCCAGTTCGTGTTCGCGGATGTCCACGACTACGAGTTGCGTGCGCCCCAGCTTGTGCGCCCGCTTCACGCGGGTGGCCAGCACCGGATGACTCTCGGCGGTGTTGCTGCCCACCGTGATGACCAATCGGGCGTTTTCTATGTCGTGAATGGTGCCGCTGTCGCCGCCGTAGCCCACCGTCCGCATCAGCCCCTGCGTGGCGGGCGACTGGCAATAGCGCGAGCAGTTGTCCACGTTGTTGGTACCTATCACCTGCCGTGCAAACTTCTGCACCAGATACGCTTCCTCGTTGGTGGCCTTGCTGGAAGCGATAAACGCCAGAGCATCCGGCCCATGCTGCCCCTTAATTTCGCCCAGACGCCACGCGATCAAGTCGAGGGCTTCGTCCCAACCTGCTTCGCGGAATCGCCCGTTTTCACGAATCAGCGGCGTGGTCAGGCGGTCTTCGCTGTTCACGTAGTCCCAGCCGAATTTGCCCTTTACACACGTCGAAATGCCGTTGGCTGGCCCCGGCCCCGGCTCCACTTTCAGAATGTGGCGGTCTTTCGTCCAGATGTCGAAAGAGCAGCCCACGCCGCAATAGGTACACACGGTTTTGGTCTTCTGAATGGACGCCGAGCGCGTCTGCGCCTCCACATCCGACACGTTCATGATCAGTTGCAGGCCGCTGGAATGCTCCACACCCTTGACCAGATCAATGGCGGCCTCGAACACGGGTTTGGGCAGCGCCGTCAGCAGGCCCGCCTCGCCCAGCATGGACTTTTCCATGAGTGCGTTGCAGGGGCACACGGTAATGCAGTGGCCGCAACTGACACAACTGGAATCGCCAATCGGCTTGCCGCCGTCCCACTGCACGCGGGGTTGCTCGGCTTCCCAGTTGATGCTCAGGGTTTCATTGACCTGCACGTTCTGGCAGGCCTCCACGCAGCGCCCACACAGGATGCACTGATCGGGGTCGTAGCGATAAAAGGCGTTGGAATGATCCTGCGCCAATCCTTTGGGCTGAAAAGGCCGTGTGGGATGGTCTACACCCAGCAGTCCCAGCGTGTTGTGTACCGTGCAATTGCCGTTGCTGTTGTCGCAGACGGTGCAGTACAGGTCATGGTTGGCGATGATCCGGCTGTAGGCGTCGCGCTGGGCAAGGCGGGCGGCCTGCGTCTGGGTGCGAATAGTCAGGCCCGCCGTGATGGGGGTTCCGCAGGCCCGGCCCACCACGCCATTCACTTCCACGGCGCAGGTATCACAGGTCTGGATCGGCCCCAATTGCGGGTGATAGCAAACCTGTGCCAAGTCGATCCGGGCGCGGTTGATCACGTCGATCAGCGGCTCCCCGACTCGGCCCATGAAGGCCACGCCGTCTATTTGCACGGCCACTTCCGGCCCGCCTGCCGCCCGCAGTGGCCCTCGCTGAACCTGCATGCGAGTTGTTCGGTTCTGCTGTTCCGTCACATTGCCTCCGCCCTGCACGAATAAGAACGAGTATAGGCGGGGTCAGTTCAAAATCTAGGCCGTAGAGCTTGCACATTCTGTGGTGCGCCGCAGGCCCGCAATGCATTGATGACCAACTTCTGAACGCTTCCCCACCCTCTCCCGCCTTCCAGCAGGCGTAGGCTGGCCCGCATGACGGTTCCCTCCCCCACTCCGCAGCAGGGCCTAGATGCCCGCCGACTTGCCACCACTGGCCTGGTTCTGGGCGTATTTCTGGCGGCCCTCGAAGCCAGCGTGGTGGCCTCGGCCATGCCCAGCGTCATTGCCGATCTGGGCGGCGAGCGCTGGTACGCCCTGCCCTTTGCCGTGTTTCTGCTGACCAGCACGGTGTCCAGTCCTTTATGGGGCCGCGCCTCGGATGTGCTGGGGCGGCGGCGGCTGTACCTGATCGGGGTGGTCGTGTTCCTGCTGGGCAGCGCCCTGTGCGGCATGGCAAACAGCATGGGCTGGCTGATCGCGGCGCGGGCGTTGCAGGGCCTCGGCGCGGGGGCAGTGTTGCCCCTCACGCTCACGATTATTGGCGAAACCTACGCGCTGGCCGAACGCGGGCGCGTGCAAGCCTTTATCAGCGGCGTATGGGGCGTGTCGGGACTGGCGGGGCCGCTGCTGGGCGGCTGGCTCACCGATAGCCTGTCGTGGCGCTGGACTTTCTTCGTCAGCCTGCCGTTTGGAATGCTGGCGCTGTACATCGCCTGGCGGCACCTGAAGGAAACGGGCACGCCCCGGCCCGCCAAACTAGATTGGCTGGGCGCGGGCCTGTTTACGCTGGGCAGCGGCCTGACGGTGTGGGGACTGGAAAGCCGCCTGTGGCTGATGGTGGGCGCGGGGCTGCTGATTTTGGTGGCGGCCATCCTGCTGGAGCGCCGCCACCCTGCCCCGCTGCTACCGATGCGGGCGCTGCAAGAACGGCTGCCGCGCATCGCTTTTGCAGGCAACTTCTTGGGCGGGGCCGCCTACTTTGGCGTGATCGCCTACCTGCCGCTGTACGCGCAGGGCGTCACGGGGGGCGGGGCCACTGCTGCCGGGGCGATCCTGACGCCGATGCTGGTGGGCTGGACACTGACCGCAATTTTGGCCGCCCGACTGCTGAACCGCATTCCTCTGGCCCGCATGACCCAGACCGGATTTGCCGTGCTGGTGGTCATGTTTGCTGCCCTGATCTTCGCCGTTCACGCGCCGCTGTGGGTCACGTCGGCGCTGGGCTTCGCGGTGGGCATGGGCATGGGCTTTGCCATGCTGAGCCTGCTGCTGGCCGCACAGGAGGGCGCACAGAAGGGAGAACTGGGCGCAGTCACCAGCGGCGTGCTGTTTGCCCGGCAGATGGGCGGGGCGTTGGGCGTGGCGGTCATGGCCCTGCTGATCGGGCCAGCGGCGATTGCGGCGGGCGGCTTCGAGTTGGCCGAAGGGCTGCGCCGCGCCTACGAACTGGCGCTGGGACTGGTGCTGCTGGGCCTAATCCTGAGTCTGATGCTGCGGGTGCGGCTGTCGGGCGGCGGGCAGGGCGTAGGGGCGGCGGGGCAGGAGGGGTAAAGTTCGGCCCTTCTCATCCTCCGTTCTGGTCACTTTGTGCGACTGTAGAGCCGTGCCATTCCTCCGTCCCTTTCTGCTGGCCGCCCTGCTGTTGGGCAGCGCCTCAGCCACCGATCTCCGCATCTACCCCAGCTTTGGTGAGGTGCGCGAACAGGTTAACTTGACCGCTACAGGGGGCAAACCCGCTGCCTAAAAACTGGCTTTTGGCCGCGCCGCATGGAACTTAGTGCAGCCGGGCAGTCTCAGCCTCACGGGGACGCCGCTGCTGCGCCTGCACACCCGGCCCACAGACCTCGACTGGCTGATCACTCAGGAGGGCCAACCTGTGACCGTGCTACGGACAGGTCAAGCGCCACTTTCCGGCACGCTGATTCGGGCTGAAGACCTGCTGGTGCGGCTGGAATCCGGGGCTTACCTGAATGTGCAGGCCAACGAATTGGGCTTTGCAGAGCAACCCCCACGAGGTTGGCTGGGCGGCAGCATCACGGCACGCTTCGAGTCGGCGGCCAGTGCAACCCAGAAAGCTGAGATCAGCTACCGCACCGCTGCTCTGTCTTGGAAGCCACGCTACGAGCTGACAGCCAACGCCGCACAGGCGACTTTGGCAGCGTTGGCTGAACTCCGCAACATAGGTGATCGGCCCTTTACGGGCGAGCGCGTGGACTTGTTTGCAGGAACAGTGCAGACGGTGGTACAGACTGGGCAGGTCACGGCAGCGCAGGCGACTTCGGATAGAGCCTTTCCCTTACCCACCATGCCCGGTTCGGGCAGCGCAGGCACCGCCTCCTCCATTTCCAGTCTCGGTGAATTGCGTGGGCTGCAACGCTACGCACTGGCCGGGGCCGTCACACTGGGGCGCGGCGAAACGTTGACCCTGCCGTTCTTGCAGCCCAAGATCACGGCCTTCACGCGCTACAACAGCATCAGCACCTATTTCAACCCGCAGAACAGTTCGGGTCAGACCAGTCGGCGCTACAAATTTACGCCTAATGGTTCCAGTTTGCCCGCTGGCACGCTCTCGGTGCGCGAGGGTGGGGCGCTGGTAGGCACCGTGCAACTGGCAGCCACACAGGGCGGCAAGCCAGTAGATGTTGACCTCGGTGCTGACCCCGAACTCCGGTTCGCCCGCACGGTCAAGCAATTGGGTCTGGAAAAAGCGCCTGATGGCCGGATTCTGAGCACCACTTCCCAGGTCACCTACACCCTGACCAGCACCAAAACTCTGGCCACGCGGGTGCAACTGCGCGAGTCGCTGTATGGCCGCCTCGTGGTGGTGGATGGACAGGTATTGCCCGCCAACCGCCAGAACAACGTAGAGCGGCGCGTAGATGTGAAGGCAGGCGGAACAGCCACCATCAGCTTTAAGGTGAAGATTGGGAACTGAGCGCGGCGAGGTCAGCAGTAATATTCAGTCCCGCTCGGACAGCCGATGCGCCAACCCATCCTGTTCGTTCAAACTTAGCCCATGAGTCTTTAAATACGGCCTGACTCCGGCCCAGTGCGTGTCCAAGTGTTCTAGGGCCGTCAGAATATCGGCAGGATTAGTACACTCAAACGGAGCGAATCTTGCCCAAGCTTCCGTACTTTTCTGGTTCCGTTGATCCGCATAAAATCCTTCCAGTTCCGGCCCTGTCGCGGCGTAATCGGCAGCGATTTGATCACGCGTCAGCCCCACAAGTTCGGCACACAGCGCCACGATCAGGCCGGTGCGGTCTTTTCCTGCGTGGCAATGAACCACGACCGGGCCGGGCGGCGCATCTAAAATCGCACCCAATACAGCCACCATTTGATTGCCTGCATGGTCAAGATAAAGACGGTAAAAATCAGCGTTGCTGGTGGCTTTTTTGCTCAGTTCGTCCAATTCTTGGTTGCCCAGCGGCACAAGCGGCAAGTTGAGGTACTCTGCCTGTCCCACAAAGGGCGGGGCGTCTATCTGCCGTTCCATTCGGTTCCGCAGGTCAATGATGCGGCTGGGGTGCAGGGTCATGAGATCGGCCCGCCCCTGTGCGCTCAGACGACTCAAATTGCCGCTGCGAATCAGCCCCGGTAAGGAGAGCCGGAAGTTTAAAGCGCCATCTGGAACCGGCCTGGATTCAGCGTGAGTCATCCAAGACAGTCTGAGTAGGTCAGCCTGACCCGGCCACCCCCCAACACCCTGTTTTGCCCGCCCCTGTGCGGTACAATAGGGGCAGTTGAGGGAGCATCTGCCGTTACGCTTACAGCATAATGTGATAGACTCGTTCCATTCCCGGCAGGGTTTGCCGGGCTTCTCATCCCCCCGGTTGGCGGTCTCTTTCTCCGCCAACCCGCCTGACGCCCTGCGGCGCAGATTGGAGTCTCATGACCGGAATTCTTCCCGTTGACATCACCACCGAAGTCAAAACCAATTTCATCAATTACGCCATGAACGTGATCGTAGACCGGGCGCTGCCAGATGTGCGCGACGGCCTGAAGCCTGTGCAGCGGCGAATCATGTACGCCATGCTGCAAGAAGGCCTGATGTCGAACACCAAGCACGCCAAGTCGGCCAGCGTGGTGGGCGAGGTCATGAAGCGGTATCACCCACACGGCGACTCGTCCATTTATGACGCGATGGTACGCCTGGGCCAGTGGTGGAACATGCGCTACCCGATGGTCGATCCTCAGGGCAACTTCGGGTCTATGGACGGCGATATGGCCGCCGCCATGCGCTACACCGAAGCCCGCATGACCAAGGTGGCCGAAGAACTGCTGGCCGACTTGGAAAAAGAGACCGTAGACACCAAGCCCAACTACGACGAAACCACCACCGAACCCACCGTTCTGCCGTCCGCCATTCCCAACCTGCTGGTCAACGGCGCGTCGGGCATTGCCGTGGGCATGGCGACCAACATTCCGCCGCACAACCTGACCGAGATTTGCAACGGCCTGCTGGCGCTGGTGGACAATCCCCAGATCACGCTGGATGAGATGATGGAACACGTCAAGGGGCCAGATTTCCCCACCGGCGGGCGCATCAGCTTGCAGGGCATCCGTGAGGCCTTCGCCACCGGACACTCTGGGCTGAAGGTGCGCGGCAAGGCCCGTATTGACGAGAAGAACGGGCGTTCGCAGATCATCATTTCCGAGATCCCCTACCAGCTGAACAAGACCAACCTGCTGCAGACCATCAGCGCGATGTACAAGGCCGGGAAGATTCCCGACATCAGTGCCCTGCGCGACGAGTCTGACCGTAAGGAACCCGTCCGGATCGTCATCGAACTCAAGCGCGGTGCGATTCCCACGCTGGTGCTGAACCAGCTCTACAAGTACACGCAGCTGCAGAGCACGTTTACGGTCATCAACCTGAGCATCGTAAACGGCGAGCCGCGTGTGCTGCCCCTGATCGACACCATGCGCTACTTCCTCGTTCACCGCCGCGATGTGGTCACGCGCCGCACGGCCTACGAACTGAAGAAGGCCGAGGAACGTGCCCACGTGCTGGAAGGCCTGATCAAGGCGCTCGATCATATCGACGAAGTGATCTCCTTGATCCGCGCCAGCAACACCGGAGCCGAGGCCCGCGACGCGCTGATGGCCCGCTTCGGCCTGACCGAATTGCAGTCTCAGTCCATCCTCGATATGCGCCTGCAACGCCTCGTGGGGCTGGAGCGCGAGAAACTGACCAACGAATTCAACGAGTTGCAAGTCACCATTGCCCGCCTGCGTTCCATCCTGGGCGACGAAAAACTGCTGTGGCGCGAAATCAAGAAGGAACTGCGCGATATCCGTGACCGTTACGGCGACGAGCGGCGCAGCACCATCGTCCTGTTGGAAGAAGACATCAACCGCGAAGACCTGATCGCCGTGGAAGACATGGTGATCACCATGACCCGCGCCGGATACCTGAAGCGCACCAACATGGATGCCTACCGCGCTCAGGCCCGTGGTGGACGCGGTGCCAGTGGCGGCAAACTGCGCGACGAGGACATCAACACCCGCGTGTTCGTGGGCAGCACGCACGATTACCTGCTGTTCTTTACCGATCAGGGCCGCGTGTTCCATGAGAAGATCTACGACCTGCCGGAAGCGGGCCGCGACGCCAAGGGCACGCACATTCGCAACCTGTTGCCGTCCTTGCGCGAAACCGAAAACATCGCCAGCGTGCTGAGCGTGAAGGGCTTCGAGGAAGAGGGCAGCTTCGTGTTCGCCACCCGCAAGGGCATCGTCAAGAAGACCCAGATCACCGATTACGGCAACATCACGTCGGCCGGCCTTATTGCCATCAACCTGCAACCCGGCGACGAACTGATCGGTGTGGGCATCGTGTGCGAGAGTGACCACATCGTGCTGGCAAGCCGTGAAGGACAGGCCATGCGCTTCGACGCTGCCGAAGTCCGCGATACAGGCCGCGCCACGCAGGGCGTGATCGGCATGCGCCTTCGTGACGACGACATCGTGGTCAGCATGGCCCTCGTGCCCGGCGGCGACGAAACCAGCGAGCTCCTCAGCATCAGCGAGTTTGGCCTTGGCAAGCGCACCCCGGCAGGCGACTACCCCAGCAAGGGGCGCGGCGGCCTCGGCGTGATTACCCTGGACGTGACCGAGCGCACCGGCAAACTGGTCACGCTGGCCCGCGTAGCAGGCGACGAAGAACTGATGGTGCTCACACAGAAAGGCACCGTGATTCGGACTCGCGTGGAAGAAGTGCGAACCACAGGCCGCAACGCGCAGGGCGTGAAGGTCATCAACATCGGTGACAAAGACCGCGTGATCAGCGCCTTCCCGGTTCGGAAGGAAGACGAACTCTAAGCTTCCAACCAGACGCCGCGCCCGGCCCCAGTGGTTAGGCGCGGCGTTTTCTGATAGCCCGCTCAAGGCTTGCCCAATCCTGGTGACAATCCGGTCAGTCTTGTTTTGCTTATCTCTTTATAGGAACGCCACAGGGCCACAAGCACACTGAGCGCCCTATGAGTTTCTGCTCTAGACAGAATATGAGTTGCCAAGCGTGCAGTACGCCACTTACATTCGGGCGTAAACTCACCCTACTTCGTAAGCTAAATGCTGATTAAAGAAACAAAAGTGTTTACAAAAATGTGATTCTAGGTTACACTGTGATCAACGTTGGGAAGGGTGTGAGCCCCGCCCCCAGCGTCCTTCCTTCCCCGAATCCACCGCCTGGAGGCGACGCACATGACACAGACCAGCCATAAGACCAATACCAACAACCGCACCTTCGTCGACACCGTGACCTACCGCCCCGGCGCAGTCATCCTGTACCCCGGCAAGAGTGACATGCTGTACCGTGTCGCCAGCGGCCTGATCCGCGTGCATACCATGGACGACGACGGCAACGGCCTGACCCTGCGCTACGTGAAGCCCGGTGAGTATTTTGGCGAGGAAGCCCTTGCAGGTGTGAACCGCGCCTACTTTGCCGAAGCTGTGACCGACAGCAGCGTGGACGTGATCAACCCCGCCCTGATGAGCGCCGAAGACAACCTCGTGGTCACGACCCACCTCGTGCGGACGCTGGAGCGCGCCTACGAAAGCATCTACCGCCTGGTCGGCAAGCGCCTGCGTGCCCGGATTGCCGGAGAACTGCTGGAGCTGAAGGACACCGCCCTCGCCACCCAGCTCGACAGCGGCGAGACCATGATCTATGCCACGCACGACGAACTGGCCGCCGCTGTGGGCAGCGTGCGCGAAACCGTGACCAAAGTGGTGGGCGAACTCAGCCGCGAAGGCGTGATCAGCGCTGGCTACGGCAAGATCACCCTGCGCAACGAGAAGCAACTGCAAGAAATCGCCGCCGCATAAGCCTAAAACCAACGTCTCCTAAACCGCTCTGGCCTTGTGCCGGGGCGGTTTTTTGCGCGTGCCTGCTTACACGGACTCCACTTCATTCCGCTACAACCTTACCGCTTGCGGCTCCATAACGCGTACTCTTTCCTATCTCTATCCGCTCGGATTTCAGGCCCAAACTATGGGGCTCTCAAGGCGGTTTACGTCTTCCATTTCAAGCCTGCCCACTGACTTTACCTTCCCTCAACGCGCTCCAGCCCACACCGCCCCTTATTCTTCTCCTATGCCCGACCACCCCACCGCCCTCACCCCGGCCCACTTGCGGGCATTGGCACTCCGCACGCTCGGCCCGCAGCCCTCCATTCAGGCCGCACTGGACAGCATGAAATTCGTGCAGGCCGATCCGATCCGGGTTCCGGCGCGTGCCCAAGACCTGACGCTGATGGCGCGGGTGGCAGGCTACCGGGCCGGAGATTTGGAGCAACACTACGCCGCGCTGGACGCCGAGGAAGACATGTTGCCCAATTACGGCTTCGTGCCCCGGCAGGTGCAGGCGTGGCTGCATCCGCGTGAGGTGGCCCCCACCCGCATAGAGCGCGAGCATCCGGCGCTGCTGGACGGTGTGCGGGCGCTGCTACAGGAGCGCGGCGAACTGCACCCCAAAGAGGCGACGGCGGCACTGGGCGTGGGCCGGGTACAGAACGCCTGGGGCGGGCAATCCAGTGGCGCCACACGGGCGCTGGACGCTCTGCATTACCGGGGAGAGGCGCGGGTGCTGCGGCGGGTCTCAGGCGTGCGGGTGTACGGCCCCGCCCCGCACCTGGCCGCCCTGCGTGCCGATCCTGTGCCGGATACAGAGCGCGTGCAACACGTCGTTTCTCTGCTGGCCCACCTGTACGGCCCACTGCCCGAAGCCAGTTTGAGCTATCTCGTCGGCCTCAGCGGGTTTGGGCTGCCGCACCTGAAAACCTCTTTGCGGGCGGCCTTCAAACTCGCGGTGAAAGAGACCTTGAGAGGCGCGAAGGTAGACGGCGTGCGCTATGTCTGGCCCGCCGAGTGGGAGCTTGACCACTCCTCTCCCCCGTCCGGCCTGCGGATCGTGGGGCCGTTTGACCCGCTGGTGTGGGATCGCCGGCGCCTCGAGCATTTGCACAGCTGGGCCTACCGCCTGGAGGCCTACACGCCGCCCGCCAAGCGCCAATTCGGATACTACGCGCTGCCGATTTTTTGGGCCGAACGCGCGGTGGGCTGGGCCAATCTGCGGGTAGAGGCGGGCGAGTTGCAGTCCGACGTGACATGGCTGCCAGAGGTGCGGGAAACGGCGGCACTCCGCAAGGGTTTAGCGGGAGAATTAGAGCGCTATAAGGCATTTTTGGGACTGAAGAACAGTTGAACAGTGTAAACTGGCGATCATGACCAACAGTCTTCAATCTCAATCTCGTGGGCAGGCTATGGCCGAACTGCTGGTGCGCGGGAGTCTGTATGGGTTAGGCGCGGCGGCGGTGGGCGCAGGCCTCGGCTCCGCGCTGGGGCTGACCGGGGCGCTGGAGGGCCTCAACTGGGCGGGCATCTTGCTGTGGATTCTGGCTGGGCTGATGGTCAAAGGTTCGTTCGGTACAGCGGCGGCAGAAGCGGCAGGCCGGGGCCGCTTAGGACAGGGCACGAGGCGAGCCGAATTGCCGTTTGCACCTATGCTGCTGGCGTTGGTGGCGGGCGGCGTCTGCTTTGTGATGGCATGGCTGCTCAACAATCTGGCTTAGTCAGACCAGTTTTCCCAAGCCGCCGCCGCCCGCTCCAGCGCCTCGCCTACCCCGCTTTCCCGGTCTGTGGTTCGGGCCGCCTGCCGTGCGGTAGACAGCAGATTCAGGGCCAAGCCCGCCCGTTCCTCGTTGGCGAACTGTTGGGGCGAGAGCGTCAGCCCGTGCCGCGCAAGTTCGGCCAAGTAGGTGGCCCGCAGGCCGGGGCCAAGGCGCAGGCGTTCGGCGGCATTCAGGCGCAGGGCCAGCAGGTGAGCGAAATCCACACCCAGCGGCGCGGCCTGCGTCTGGCCGTAATCGATCAGAATGGGCGGCCCGCCCCCCTCCGGCCACAACACCTGCCCGGAATGTATATCGCCGTGCGCGAGGGTGACGCCGGAGGTAGCGGCCAACAATTCCGGCAACTGGCGGGCAGCGTCCTGTACAGCAACGCCGGAGAACTGGGCAATCTCTCCCGCCTGCCGAATGGCCCGCGCTGGATTCCATGTCCATTCCATTTGGGCTGTAGGCGCACTCAATTCGGGGCGATTCCACCAGAAGGCATGGTGCAGCGCCAGCAAACGCACGATGTCCAGCAGGGCCGCTTCCCGCGCCTCGTCAGTGGCAAAGGCTCCCCAGCCCAGCGTGGAATTGGTCAGGTCAACGGTGATCAGGTGGGCGCGGCGGCCCTCTGGATCAAGGGCAGCGTGCAGCAGCGGCGCGTGTGGCACGGGCGACAGCGGTGCAAGGTCACAAAGGTAGGAAATTTCGCGGGCCAGGCGGTGGTAGGGGCGCGGCTGTTGGGCGGCGGCGGGTAGGTATTTCAGGAACAAAGGCCCGTGTGCCGAGGCGTAACGGGCAAACCCGGCTCCCTCGCCCGTCCACGCCTCCAGGCGGCGCAGCACACCGGGAAAGGCAGCCCGTACACCCGGCGACAGGCGCGGCGAAACGGCGGGAGCCTCTAACCTCTGGGCTTCCCGCGGACGGTTCAGCCAATGCAACAAACCTCGGTGAAGCAAGCCTATGCGATCAGCGAGAACAGGCCCACCACGCCGCCAAGGGCGACCACGCCCGCCAGCACCACGCTGAGGCAGCCGAACATCCCGCGCCGACGCCCCCGGTGCCGGGCATGCCCCCGACGCCCGTAGCCCACGTGGTGGCCGCTGCTGGAATGGCTGTGTCCCCCCAACAAGCCCCCCCGCTTGCCACTGCTGCGACTGAACGAAAACGATCCGGCAGAAAATCCACTCATGCCACGTGTTACGTGAGGGCCACACAAAGGGTTCCCAGTTTGACCGGGTTCAACGTTCCACCGGGCCGCCCGATACACACCGCACTCATGACACTCAGGGGCGTATGATGTCCCGACTATGAGTGACCGCAAGTATTTTGGAACAGATGGCGTGCGTGCTGTAGCGGGCGAATTTCCGTTGACGGCAGCCTGGGTGATGGCGCTGGGAGCCGCCGCCGGAGAGGTGCTGCAACGGGCGTCAGGCGGCAAAGGCAGCGTGGTGATCGGCAAAGACACGCGCCAGAGCGGGGATATGTTGGAAGCCGCACTCGCGGCGGGCCTGACCAGCCGGGGCGTCACGGTGATCCATGTGGGGGTGCTGCCGACACCGGGCGTCAGCTACCTCACGCGCCACCTGAAGGCCGATGCAGGCGTGGTGATCAGCGCCAGCCACAATCCCTACGAAGACAACGGCATCAAGTTTTTCGGGCGCGACGGTCAGAAGCTGAGCGACACCACCGAGCATGAAATCGAAGCCGCGATAGACGAGGTGGCTTCGTTTGCCCCCGTCACGGGCATCGCGCTGGGCAGCGTGACCAACTACACGGAAGCCGAGCGCCTCTACGTGAATTACCTGAAGTCTCACGCGCCCGACCTGACCGGGCTGCGGGTGGCGATGGACTGCGCCAACGGGGCCGCCTTCCGGGTTGGCCCGAAGGTGTTTCAGGCCGCTGGAGCCGACGTGTTCGCCGTGTACACCACGCCCGATGGCCGCAACATCAACCGCGAATGTGGCAGTACGCACATGGCCCACCTTCAACAAATTGTGCGTGAGGGGAAGTACGACCTCGGCGTGGCTTTCGACGGTGACGCCGACCGCGCCCTGATGATCGATTCTCGTGGCAACGTGGTGCACGGCGACCATATGCTGCTGCTGAATGCCCGCGCACGCGGCGACAAGGCTGTGGTGGCCACCATCATGACCAACATGGCGCTGGAAGTGAAACTGGGCGAGGCGGGCATTCCGCTGGAGCGCACCGCCGTTGGCGACCGCTACGTCCACGAGAGACTGCACGGGCAACACCTGACTTTGGGCGGCGAGCAGAGCGGGCATGTGCTGTTTCTGGATGTGTCGCCCACCGGAGACGGCGTGCTGACCGCCCTGCTGACTCTGGCGAGCATGCGCAAGCTGAACACCACACTGGACGCCCTGCACGACGAACTGGTGATGTTCCCTCAGACGCTGGTGAATGTGCGTGTGAAAGACAAGAAGGCACTGGCCGCCGACGCGCACGTGCTGGCCGCCGTTGCCGTAGCAGAAACCCGCCTGAACGGGCGTGGCCGCGTGAATCTGCGCCCCAGCGGAACCGAGAACCTGATCCGCGTGATGGTGGAAGGCCCGGACGAAACCGAGATTCATGAAGTGGCGAAGATTCTGGCCGCAGTGGTGGAAGAGCGGGGCAACGCGGCAGGAGCGTAAAACCGTAAAAACAGGAGAGTGGATCGTGGGGAAAGCCAAACCACGATCCACGTTCTCTGTTTGCCCCGCAACTCCGGCAGCTTCCGCAATCCTTTTTAAGCGGCGCAGCGGCCTTCGTATGAGAGAATGCCCGCATGACGACCCCCACCGACGATGCCCCGAACGGGGGGCAGTCCAAAGCAAATCCGAATACGCTGGTGCTGATAGACGGGCACGCGCTGGCCTTCCGGTCTTATTTCGCGGTGCCGCCGCTGAACAACAGCAAGGGCGAGGCGACCAACGCCATCGTCGGATTCCTGAAAATGACGCTGAGGCTGGCGAGGCAGGCCAACAATCAGGTCATCATCGTGTTCGATCCGCCCGTCAAGACCTTCCGGCACGAGCAGTTTGAGGGGTACAAGTCGGGCCGCGCCGCTACGCCCACCGACCTGCCCGGCCAGATCAACCGGATTCGCGCCATCGTGGACGCCATCGGCTTTCCGAGGCTAGAGGAACCCGGTTACGAGGCCGACGACGTGATCGCCTCAATTACGCGCATGGCCGAGGGCCGGGGCTTTCAGGTGCGGATCGTGACCAGTGACCGCGACGCCTACCAACTGCTCGACGACAGCGTGCGCGTGATCAGCAACGACTTTTCCCTCGTCGGGCCTGCCGAGGTGCTGGAAAAATACGGCGTGACCGTGCGGCAATGGGTGGACTACCGTGCTCTGACCGGAGACGCCAGTGACAATATTCCGGGGGCCAAGGGCATCGGGCCGAAAACGGCTTCCAAACTACTTCAGGAATACGGCACGCTGGACGCGGTGATGGCTGCCGCCAAAGCGGGCACATTGGAACCCAAAGGCACGCGGGAAAAGCTGATCGCCTCTGAAGCAGACGTGGCCTTCAGTCATCAGCTGTCGTGCATGGTCACCGACCTGCCGCTAGACTTGGAATTGGGTGTAGGAAGGCTTCCCGGCGACCCGGTGCAGCTGGAAGTGCTGCTGGATGAATTGGAATTGCACACCCTGAAACGCGATATCGCGGCCATGATCGGCGGCACGGGCGGGCCGGGGGCCGAACCGTTTATGGCCAAAAGTAAAAGTGCGCCCGGCTCCTCTCCACAGGCGCAAACGCCCCGCGAAGACACCGCCAGTTTTGAAGCACCCGCATTGGCTGAGTGGAAAACGCCCGCCCAGAGCGTGACCTGGGGTTACGTGCTGTCACGGGAAGATGACCTGACCGCTGAACTGACGGCGGCGGCGACCTTTGACGGCAAGCTGGCGCGGGTGGCCCCCCTGATCGAGCCGCAGCGGGAGACAGCCAGCACCGCGCCCGCACCCGGCGGCCTGTTCGACGACGTGCCAGACGGTGCCGAAGCTGCTGCACCCCTGACCAAGACGCAGCAGAAGGCCGCCGAAAAAGCCCAACGTGACGCCGACAAGGCCGCGCAGAAGCTGGCGATTCAGTTCCCGGCGACCGTCAGCGAGGCCGAATTCATCGGGCAGCGCACCGTGACGGCCGCCGGAGCCAAGGCACTCGCCGCCCATCTGAACGTGCGCGGACTGAAGGTGGAACCGGGGGCCGACCCGCTGCTGATGGCGTACCTGCTTGACCCCGCCAACACCGCCATGCCCGCCGTGAGCCAGCGTTATCTGGGCACGCTCTGGCCCTCCGAAGCCGCTGGCCGCGCCGCGATTACCCACCGACTGCTGGAAGTATTGCCGCCTATGCTGGATGAACCCCGCCGCAAGCTCTACGACGAAATGGAGGTACCGCTCGCCGCCGTGCTGACCCGCATGGAAGTGCGCGGCGTGCGGCTGGACAGCGCCTATATTCGTGGGCTGGCTGATGCCACGTCTGCCAAAATTGCCCGCCTGGAGGGCGAGATTCACACCCACGCGGGCCGGGTCTTCCCTATTCGCAGCCGCGACCAGCTGGAAGCCGTGCTGTACGACGAACTTGGACTGGCAAGCGGCAAGAAAACCAAACTGACGGGCAAGCGCACCACCGCCATCAGTGCGCTGGAACCGCTGAGAAACGAGCACCCGATTATTCCGGCGCTCTTGGAATACCGCGAGCTGGAAAAACTGCGCGGCACGTATCTGGAACCGCTGCCCAAGCTGGTGAATGCCCGCACGGGCCGCCTGCACACCACGTTTGCCCAGACGGTGGCCGCCACGGGCCGTCTGAGCAGCCTGAATCCGAATCTGCAAAATATCCCCATCCGCTCCGAAACGGGGCGCGAGATTCGCAAAGGTTTTATTGCCGACGAGGGCTTTTGCCTGATCAGCGCGGATTACTCGCAGATTGAGTTGCGCCTGCTGGCCCATATTTCGGGCGATAAGCTGATGCAGCAGGCCTTTCTGGAAGGCGCGGATATTCACCGCCGCACCGCCGCGCAGGTGCTGGGACTGGATGAAACCACCATTACCGCCAACCAGCGCCGCGCTGCCAAAACCGTTAACTTTGGCGTGCTGTACGGCATGAGCGCCCACCGCCTGTCTAACGATCTGGCTATTCCCTACGCCGAGGCCGCCGGGTTCATCGACACCTATTTCAGCACCTATCCGGGCATTCGCCAGTACATCGACACGACGCTGGCAGAGGGCCGCGAGAAAGGCTACGTGGAGACGCTGTATGGCCGCCGCCGCTACGTGCCGGAGCTGAACGCCACCAACCGTACCCTGCGTGAGGCCGGGGAACGGCTGGCCTACAACATGCCGATTCAGGGCACGGCTGCCGACATCATCAAGGTGGCGATGGTGCAACTGGACGCACAGCTGGAGGCGATGGGCGCACGCCTGCTACTGCAAGTTCACGATGAACTGTTGATCGAAGCCCCTGAAGATTGCGCCGACGAAGTGGCCGCCCTGACCCAGCGCGTGATGGAGGGGGCCGCGCACCTGAGCGTGCCGCTGGCCGTAGAAGTGGGCGTGGGGCCGAACTGGTACGACACGAAGTAATGTCCTGGCAGACTAGATAATTCAATTCAAGCCAGATTGACAAGGCCAGTGAGCATAAATTGATGTTTCAACTCGTGCTGAAGAGTCACTCCAGAAGATTGATGTGGAAGAAGATTTGGTTCGTTTTGCAAGTAACGAAATTATCAACTATGTGAACGCGCAACCCGAAAGCGCGGATACTGTGGAGGATATACATCAATGGTGGATACAGTGGCCGGGTACACCTGAACCGGTGGCGATAACTTTGGCGGCACTGGGACAACTAGAAAGGGACGGCTTCATGCAGATGGTTCCGATAGCCAATCGCAACACCTGGCGGAGGCGCAGAGAGGATTCTGAACGTGAAGAGTGACGGTCACTCCTCAGCACGAACAGCAGTCCTCTACTAAGGAGTGACCATTGCAGTTGACGAAACGACTCCTTCTCGTCAAGCTCCACGCCGCGCTGACCCAACCTTTACCCACACTTCAGAAGGGGGGCAGTCCTACCGTGTGTCCCCTGCCGATGCGGTCTTCTGCACCTATGACCGATTCCCTGACTTCGACACTGGCCCTTTTGACGGGCGGCGCAGAGCAAATTGATGTCCAGACCGCCGTGCCGCAACTGTTGGCCGCGCAGTCTACTCTGGCTGCCGAGGAACCCGCCCCCGCCAAAATGCTGGCCGCCCAACTGGGCAAACTGGCCGAACTGCTGCAAGCGGGCATGACCACCGAAGCCAACGCCTCCCTTCCACCTATAGCCGCGCAGGTGGAACAGTACGCCCATACCCTGCCCGAAGCCCAGCGCCCCTCCCTGATGGCAGTGGCCGAGAAGTTGCACCTGGCCGATGGCGGGCTGGACGCCTAAAGCAACCAACTCAAAGCTGATGCAGAAAGCTGGGGCCAACCCCCGGCTTTTTTGTGTGCCCCCAACTCTTCAGAACAGACGCTAGGCTGACGGCCATGACCCTTCCCACTCCCCGCATCACCACCATCTTCTGGGACATCGGCGGCGTGCTGCTGACCAACGGCTGGGACAGAGAGCAACGGGCAGGCGTGGTGGCACGTTACGGTCTGGACGCCACCGATTTTGCCGAGCGGCACAAGCTGGCCGCGCCCGAACTGGAACTGGGACGCATGGATCTGGAGGCGTACCTGGCCCAGACCGTGTTTTGCACGCCCCGCGACTTCTCGCCCGACACCTTCCGTGAGGCGATGCACCAGCAGAGTCAGCCACACCCGGAAACACTGGCTCTGGCCCGCGGTCTGGCAGGCCGTTACCGCCAGTATTCACTGAACAACGAGGGCCGCGACCTCAACGCCTACCGCGTCGCCACGTTCGAGCTGGACGCCTTCCTGTTAGGATTTTTTACCTCCTGCTACCTAGGCATGATGAAACCCAGCCCCACCATTTACCGCACCGCACTGGACTTGGCAGGCGTGCGGCCAGAGCAAGCGGTGATGATCGATGACCGCGCCCAGAATGCCGAGGCAGCACGCGCGGTAGGCATGCACGCCGTGAAATACGAGAGTGCCGAACAGCTGCGGTCAGAATTAGAAGCACTCGGCGTGGTGTAACTCTTCAGCTTTAAACCTTGACGAACTCCTGCACACCCATCACGAACATGACTGCGCCGCCCACAGGTACTTCTACCGGGTCGCTGACCAGGCCCTCGTTCTGCTCGCCCATCGGTACGCCGGGGGTCACGAGACGGGTGCGGGCGCGGCAGGTCTGCTGCACATGCCGTTTTAAATCGGCCAGCCGCTCATCGGTCACGCCGATCATGAGGGTGGTGTTGCCTTCGCGCAGGAATCCGCCGGTGCTGGCGAGTTTCGTCACTTCAAAGGCGTTCTCGGACAGCACCCGAACCAGCGCAGAGGCGTCTGCGTCTTGAATAACAGCCAGCACGAGCTTCATGAGGCGCAGGATACCAGAGGGACGGTGAGGGCGGCGTCAGGGGTGCGGAAAGGGCATCTCAGGGTCGAGCGTCTAAGGAACTAAGGAAAGGATTCCAACGGACTCCCAAGTCCTTGTCTTCGCTCTTTTCAGAACTGAAATGTCACCAGCAAACGCACTCGCCCCAATACCTTAGACCCTCGACCTTTGGTCCCTTAGACGCCCTTCCTGGCCCCTCAAACCCCCGTCGCAACAATGGCCCCCAGCAGCGCAATCGGCGCGGTTTCGGCCCGCAGAATCCGGGGGCCAAGCGTCACCGACACTGCCCCACGCTCCTGCAACTGCGACACTTCGGGGTCAGAAAACCCGCCTTCTGGCCCAGTCAGCACCGTGACGGGCACTTGCCAATCCAGGTGGTCGGCAATTCGGGCACGGCTGCCGGGATGGGCCAGAAAGAGCGTGCCCGACCAGACGAGCTCGGCCAGAGGGACAGGCTCCAGCACTTCGGGCGTCACCGCGCGGCGGGATTGTTTGCTGGCTTCTTCGGCCACCCGGCGCAGGCGCAGCAGCTTTTGCGTGCCGATTTCGCGGGCGTCGGCATGGCGCGTAATCAGCAGTTGAATGCGGGCCACGCCCAGTTCGGTGGCGGCGCGGGTCACGTCGCTGAGCTTGTCGCCCTTGAGGAGCGCAATAGCGAGTGTGACGGGCTGCGGCGTTTCGGCGGTGGCCTGCACGCCCGCGCCCAGGGTCAGCACCGCGCCCAGTTCGGTCAGGTCGGTCAGGGTGGCTTCGGCCTCGTTCCCTTGCCCATCAAACACGCGCAGGCTGTCGCCGGATTGCAGGCGCAAGACCAGCACATGCCGCGCTTCACGCGGGCCAAGCAAGATGGTGGGCGTCAGGGCGTCTACCTTGATTCGCACAGTCGTGATCCGCACAGTCACCTTGCGGCGGGAGCGCGGGCCGTCAGCAGCACCCATTCACCGTCGTCCCGCACCTGCACGGCCTCAAAGCCTTCCCGGTCTAAGGCTTCACGCACCAGCGGCAGCTTATTCGTCAGAATTCCGGTCAGGATCAGTGGCCCACCCCCCCGCAAGTGCGCGGCGTATTCCCCGGCCAACAGGTCGTGCAGTTCGGCATAGAGGTTGGCGACCAGCACATCAAACGGCTCGCCTTGCCAATTGGCATCCTCTCCATCTGGGCTGCCCAACCCCAGCGAGCCTTCCTCGAAGCGGCTGCGTCCGGCGGGCACACTGTTGATCTCGGCGTTTTCGCGGGCAATCGGAATGGTGATGGGGTCGATGTCCACGCCTACCGCGTGGTCTGCACCCAGCAACGCGGCGGCGATCGCCAGCACGCCGCTGCCTGTGCCCACGTCCAGCACCCGCAATCCGTCCAAGTCCAGTTCCGAGAGGGCTTCTACAGCCATGCGCGTGGTCGCGTGGTGGCCTGTGCCAAAGGCCATGCCGGGTTCGATAATCAGCGGCAACTGCCCATCCCCGACTTCGTGCACCAACCACGGGGGCACAATCGTCAGGCGGCCTGCCTTGACCGGACGCAAGGTGCGGCGAAACTCGGCTTGCCAGTCCTGTTCGGCTTCCTCTTGCCACTCGCCGTCCGAAATATCGGGATGCAGTTCGCTCTGGGCGTCAAAATAGGCGCGGATCAGTCCGGCGCGTTCTTCCAGGCCCGTGGCTCCCGCCTCCCACAGCAGATCGAGGTGGGCTTCGCGGGTTTCAAAGGTTCCGGGCAAGTGGTACACCAACATAGGCCAGAGTGTAGCGGCTGACCCGCCTGGTTGGCTGGGACGCTTTACCTCACCCAGGACGAGTACGGTGTAGATTTACTATTCGGTGGGTCAATTAAGGCCCTTCTACGTTAGGTTGCCCTTTCAAGATCAAGACGCTGCTGGGACATCCACACGCCAAGACCCTGACCAGCAAATTTCCAACAGTCTTTTGAAATCCGGAGTTTAGCTTTACACTCAGGAATAGCCTCGCCCTCCCGTGGTTAGAAGAGAGCAAGCAATGATCTGGGGGATGATTTGAACGACAGCTGCACCACATCGCACGCGCCAGCCGGGGCGAATGCTGTTGTGGCAGATTCCGGTGTGGGCCAGCCCACCAGAGGTGAGGTGGCGTGGCAGTTCGCACCCGGCAAGGCGAGGCTGTGCCTTCATCCTGATGGGCAATTGTCGGTCGAGTCGGCGTCCCCAGACAAGTTGCGGGCGGCGCTGGCCTGGCTGCCCTGTATCCGCGAACGACACCTGACGGCGGCCCGACTGACTGGGCATGCCCGGCTGTCTGGTGCGGCCCCGGCGGGTGTGAGGTGGCCGGGTCAGCAGCGCCGCACGGCCACCGCCGATCTGTATTTCAGCGGCCCTATTCAGCAGCGGTTTGGTCAGCAGCCGTCGGGGGAGCAGCCGTCCGGGGAAGCTGGGCTGGGCAGTGCCGAAGCCTCTGTCAACACGGCCTCCATCAACACAGCCGCCCCCAGAGACAAGCGCCACCCCCGCATGCAACCCGTGTATTTGACGCTGCGCTGGCCTTCTGCCCAAGCTGCGATGCCCCCGCCCAAGGCCTTGGCAGCGTCTCCGGTGGCGACTCCTGCCCCCATGCTGGGCTGGCTGGCCCTGCCCTTGCCGGATGCATTGGCGGCAGTGGTGGCCTTCTGGCAGGCGCAGGGTACCGGGGCACAAGTCCATCTCAGCGACGGAGTGATGCTGCACACAGCGCGGAACGCGGCTTACGAGGCCGCATTAGACGGCTCCGAAGCCCACCACTTCTCCGAGCTGATCTACGCCCCAGACGGCACCCCGATAGGTTGTCTCTCGGTGAGGAACCCTCTGGCCGCAGCTGGAACAAAGACCGCTGTTTCGTCGGCAGAGCCGGAACCATGGGCGGCCCTGCCCGTGCTGGCATTGCTGGCCGCCCAGGCCCGCGCCCAGTGCCAAGCCGAGCGACGGGATCGGGCGGCCCACCTCAGCAGCGTGCTGCACCGCGATCTGCTGGCCCTCGCCACCCACGACGCGCCACCCGACGCCCCTCTGCATTCGGCCATGCGGCTGGTAGGGGCCAGAGGCGCGGCGCTGATTACGGTGCAGCGGGCAGAGCCGTCGTCAACGCCCGATTCTCAGCGGCCAGCCCAAGCATTTTGCCCGGTTCAGTTGGGCACCCTCAGTCCGGCCAATCTAGACGGTCTGATCGGGAGTGTCTTGGTGCGGCGGTTGGCAGCGGGACACGATCCCA
Organism: Deinococcus sp. QL22; assembly: GCF_023370075.1. NCBI lineage: Bacteria > Thermotogati > Deinococcota > Deinococci > Deinococcales > Deinococcaceae > Deinococcus > Deinococcus sp. QL22. The sequence goes on along the minus strand of NZ_CP097149.1, from coordinate 2,364,125 downwards.
CGCCGTTCGTGCTGGCTTTCGGGCGGTCGGCGGCGCGTCAGGCCACCCTTGTTGTGCCGCTGCGGGCGGCTGGGCCTCTGGCTGGGGCATGGGTCTTCCAGTGTCCGTATTGGCCTTCACACCCTAACCCGGACGCATGGAAGGCGTTATTGGAAGCCGCCCAACATCCCGCGCACCTCCAGAGCTTGCTGGGCGACCTGCCCGGTTCGGGCTCAGATGGACACCTGACTGCGCTGAGTTTGCTGCGGAGTTTAGGGGAAACCGATATTCCGTATACGCTGGCCCAACGCGGACTGACCCATCTGACCAGCCGAACGGGGGCACAGTCGGGCACCTACCTGACGGTGCAGACCACGCGGGGTTCGGAAGGCGGCGCGGCAGACCTGACCTCTATTGTGCAGGTGGGTCAAGAGCAACTGACTGTGCCGCAGGGCATGTTGCAAAGTGTAGCCAGCGGCGGCGAACAACTGCTGCTGAGTGCCCCGCATCCGATGTTGCCGCTTCCGCTGACCAGCGCCCTGCTGACGCCCATTTTTTCGTCGGGGCGCACCACCGGCGTCCTGGCACTGCTCGACACCCGCGAAGGAGCCAGCCCCGCCCCCGAAACACCCGGCCTATTGGCTCTGCTCGCGCAGCGGGTGGGCAGCGCTGCCGAACGCTATGTGGCCCTGCGAACCCTGGCCCATACCCGCGAGCAGGCCTTCCGGGTGCTGGGCACGGTGCTGGAATACCGCAGCTACGAGACCAAGGGACATACTGACCGCGTGACCGAACTGGCCCTGAAACTCGGCCTGTACCTCGACCTCGATTTCAGCCAACTGACACACTTGCGCTGGGGCGCATACCTGCATGACCTCGGCAAAATTGCCATTCCGGACGCGGTGCTGCTGAAAACTGGCCCTCTGACGGTGAGGGAGCGCGAGCTGATGCACCAACACGTCACCATTGGCGAGCAAATGCTGAGAGAACAGGAATTTGTGCCGCCCGAAGTACTGAGCGTGGTGCGCCACCACCACGAACGCTGGGACGGGCACGGCTATCCCGACGGCTTGGCGCAGCACAACATTCCGATGTTGGCGCGGCTGTTTGCGGTCGTAGACGTGTACGACGCGCTGACCAGCGAGCGCCCTTACAAAAAATCGTGGACGCAAAACGACGCCCTGTTCGAGATGCGCCGCATGGCAGGCACGCACCTGGATCCCGACATTCTGGAGCAGTTTGAAGGCGTGCTGCGGAGTCTGGATGACGGCAGCGCCCGTGCGGATTCGGCAGAACTAGACAGTTGAGCAGCGGTTCAAATTGGGTTGGCCGAGGTTGAAGTTCGGTTGAAAAGTTGTGGTTTCGAGGCAGTTGGCTGCGAGGCTCTTGCGCTGCTGAAACAACTGGTTCCTACCAGCGACTTGCCCTAATTCCCAAACGTTGTCATCCGGGGCAAACGACGACCACAGCGTGCCAAGTACGGCTCTGCACCCTTCTAGGCTGCACAGGCCTGCCCCGCCCACGCCGACCCGTCCGTATACTGCGCCCCATGAAGCTTGCCATCGTCGGCGTCGGCAAACTCGGCCTCGCCCTGCTCGAAGGTGTGATCGCCCAGCGCGTCATCGCCCCATCCGATATCGGCCTGCTCGATGTCAATACGGCCCGTGTTCAGGAGATTGCGACCCGCACAGGCGCACGCATGCTCAAGCGGGCAGACTTGGCCCATGCCGGGCGCGTACTGGTCAGCCTGCAACCCCGTGTATTCCCCGAAGTGACCGAATGGCTGGCGCAGGAAAACACCGGCTACATCAGCACGATGGCGGGCGTGAGTACAGCAACGCTGGTGCGGCGACTGGGCACCAAGCGCGTGGTGCGCGTGATGCCCAATCTGGCCGCCACCATTGGCCGCAGCCAGACCGCCATTACCGGGCCGCGCGAAGCCCAGGATGCCGGAGACCTGGCCTTTGCCATGACCCTGTTTGGCGCAGTGGGAGACGTGTACGACCTGCCCGAACACCTGTTCGACGCCTTTACGGGCATGAGTGCCAGCGGCCCTGCCTACGCCGCTGTGGTGGCCGAAGCCCTTGCAGACGGCGGGGTAAGAATGGGGCTGCCCCGTCCACTGGCAAATGAACTGGCCGCCAAGTTGTTGGTTGCCGCCGGAGAACTGCTTCAGCAGCGGGCACATCCCGGCCTGCTCAAAGACGAAGTGGCCAGCCCCGGCGGAACCACCATTGCCGGGCTAGAGGCGCTGGAAGAGGCGGGCGTGCGCGGCGGCCTGATGAAAGCCGTGATCGCCTCCACCCGCCGCAGCATCGAACTGGGCCGCGATCAGGAATAGGGGAACGTGTGGGCTGTGGGAAGGCAGAGAAATCTGGCTCCTACACCTCGCCCACTCCCCACAAGCCATGCCGCAGTCAGACCTGTGTGAGGCGGCGCAGCGTAGCGTGGGCCTGATGCGTGTCGCCGCCTGCCTGAGTTCCATGCTGTTGTTGACCTGTGCCCCCGGTGCGGGCGCGGCCCCACCCAGCGGGTACTATCCCCAAAAAGCGGGCCTGCGCTGGACTTATTCCAGTGGAGAAACCCAGATTGTGGGTGCGCCCGCCGTATTCCGGGGCGTGCGCGTGATTCCTGTGACCCACCAATACGGCAGCACCGTGTACACCCAAGACCTGATGGAATACCGCGCCGACGGCAGCGTATGGCTGCGCGGCGTGAATGCGGGCGGGCGCGTGACCTGGTATACGCCGCCCCTGAACGTGTATCCGCCCGGCCCCCTGACGCCGGGGCACACTTGGAGCAGCAGCAGTGGCAGCCTCAAATCGGTCAGCACGGTGACGGGGGTCGAGGCCTTGCGGGTGGGCACGACGCCCTACAACGCGCTCGTCATTCGTACCGTGCTGACCAGCAGCGGCAAACAAAGCACCCAACTCACTTATTTTGTGCCGAGTGTGGGCGTGGTGCGCTACAAAACCGCCGATGGCAGCAAGATCGATCTGGTAAAGTAAAGAGTTGGGAGGCCAGAGCGACGGCGGAAGTACTGCCGTCTCATTTCTGGAGTGGGGCAGTGAATGGAACGCTCGCCAACCAGTCCTCATGCATCAGCGGATCGCTGGATGCTGTCGGGCTCAACGCTGCCCCGCCATACCATCCAGTAAACATAACTCTACGACTTTCCGGCGCAACCGGAATCAGGGTCAGCATGGGCGAGTTCTCCGCTCATTAAGATACTCCGTCAGATGAGTTTGCGCTGTGATCTGTTCGCCTGACAAGGGGCTGACCCGGCGTATACAGTGAACTCCCGGCAAGACCGTAAAACCTACCGCCCCTGCCGGGACACAGGAGAGTGAAAGCCGTGCACATCTACAAGCTTGCTGGCCGAAACGTTGAAGTCACCGACGCAATGCGCGATTACGTCGAGGACAAACTCACGCGACTTGATCGCTACAGCGACCAGATCACCGATGCACGCGTGACACTGACGGTCAGAGAAGTACGGGATTCAGGACGGCGCAACCGCGTTGAAGTGCAGTTGAACGTGCCACACGGCATCATTCGGGCCGAAGAACACCACGCCGACATGTACGCCGCCATAGACAAGGCCAGCGACGTGCTGGAGCGACAACTCCGCAAATTTAAGACCCGCTTCCTGAAGCACCGCACCGATGCCATTCCTGCCCCCGAACTCGGCCTGGCCGAAGCCGACGTAGCCGCAGGCCTGGACGATGTGAGCGAATTTGTGCCCGAAATCGTACGCCAGAAGAAGTTCGACATGCGCCCCATGAGTGCCGAGGACGCGGTGGCCCAGATGGAAGCCCTCGGACACGATTTCTACGTGTTCAAGAACATGACTTCTAACATCTGCAACGTGGTATACCGCCGCCACGACGGACATTTTGGTCTGATCGAACCCAGCTGACCGCAGTGGGATTGGGGGAGGGGGGCCAGAACTGAGATTGCTCTGGCCCCCCTCCGTATTGGGCTAGTCCAGACGATTAAGCTTTGGATAGCGCGTCTGGCAGCATGAACAGTTAAGAAATGCTTTCCAAAGATGCACTCATCGCTTGAGTTCGACTTCTCTTGTAGAGCTCTGGGAGTTTTGCACCAGCAAAATCAGATTCCAAACCCTCTTTCTCCCTGATACGCAACAAAGGACAGCGCAGATTCGCGGCGGGAATGCTACGCTGTGGCGTTTATGATCGCGCATGTGATCAATCCGGGGTCTAGCAGCGTGAAATTGGCGTGTGCAAGGGTCGAACCTAGCCTGAATTCTGCGTTGCCGGGGCAATTGCGGGTCGAACTGGAGCGGGCCGAACTGCCACTGACTGGCCCGCCCAGCTCCGAACAATTGGCCGACCTGAATGCCCAGATTCGTGCCCTGACTGCAGACTGGCCCGTACCAGACGCGGTGGTGGGGCGCGGCGGCCTGATCGGGCGAGTGCCTGCCGGAACCTACCGCGTGACGCCGGAGTTGGCCGAGTATGCGCTGCAAGGCGAGGGCGCGTCGGAGCCTGCCAATTTCGGTGGCCCCCTGGCGTTGGCGTTGGCCGAAGTCTGGGGCGTTCCAGCGTATATCGTTGACCCGCAAAGTGTGGATGAATTGTTGCCCGAAGCCCGCGCTACTGGGGTGCAGGGCGTTACGCGGGCCACCCGTTTTCATACCCTGAATGCCCGTGTGGTGGCCCGCCGCGCCGCGCATGAGGTGGGCAAACGCCTGGGCGATGCCAGAGTCGTGGTGGCCCATCTGGGCGCAACGACCAGCGTCACGGCCTTTGATGGAGGCCGGGCCATAGACACGACAGGCACTGGCCCCGATGGTGGCCCGATGGGAGCCATGCAGGGCGGCCCACTGCCCACCCGCGCCCTGCTAAAATTGGCCCGAGAACACGGCGAGGCCGCGACCCTGCGCCTGTTGGCTGGAGAAGGGGGATTCCGTGCCCTGACCGGCAGTGCCAACCTGAAGGATTTGGAGGCCCGCGAACTGAGTGACCCAGCCGTGCAGGCCGCCACCGCCGCCTTTGTTCAGCAGGCGTGTAAAGCGATCGGCGAGCAGTGCGCCGCCTTGCCCGGCCGCCCCCACGCTATAGCACTGACTGGCGGCATTGCCCGCTGGGACGCCCTCGTCGACCGGATAGAACGGCGCGTGGCCTGGATCGCCCCCGTAATAGTGGTGCCGGGAGAACTGGAGCTAGAGGCACTCGCAGAGGGTGTTGGCCGCGTGCTGTTGGGGCTGGAGCAGGTGCGCCAGTGGCCTCACGCCTCGCCTACAGTTGGCCCGGCTGTTATTGACCCGACTCTAATTAACGCAGCTCTAATTAATGCAGTGGCGACCCCGGCTGCCGCAAGTTCGGTGACCACCTCTCCCCCGTTGCCCATCCCCAGCAGCGAGAACACCTAGCGTGGCCCGCCGACGACAGGCTGCCCGCGCCGTGCCGGAACCGATTCGGGCCACGAGTATGTGGCGCGTAGATCAGGTGTTTTTGACCCGCAAAGGCCAGCGTGTAGAAGTGATCTGCTCGTTGGTGAATGACCGCAGCGGCCTGCGGAACCTCAGCGTGATCGCGCCCACCGAAGACTCCCGCGAGGCTGTGCGGCACGCGGCACGGTTTATTGCGGGCAAAGGCAACGTAAGTAGCGCCCGGAATGCCCGGGTACGCTGGACGCGGGAACAAAGCACGACGCTGCAAGACGAACTGGTGCGCGACGAACTGCTGGAAGACGACTTTCAGGATGAGTTTGAAGAAATGTTGGCGGCAGTGCGCGACCAGATGCGCTGAAGACGACACACAGCAACGACAGCAGACAGACGTATGGCAACAAAAACCCCCACCGTGCGGCGGGGAATTTTCGTTCTCACTACTTTGGTTGCAGGGACAGGATTTGAACCTGCGACCTCCGGGTTATGAGCCCGACGAGCTACCGGACTGCTCTACCCTGCGTCAACCTTGGTGTTGTTCAACCGGACACGTCAACTGTGCTTTGGTTGCTTTTAACCGTGCCGGACGGTGTTTCTTCCGGCGCTTAGGAATAGTAGCGCGGGTTTTGCGAACTGTCAACACCCCGTGTACACAGGCCACACCTTAAGCCCTGACTTATGGCGGGCAATCCCACCGCCCCACGCAGCTTGGGCGGGTAGGCTACGGCCGTGAAGAGCGGCGTCGGCGGGGGCACAGAACAGGCCAAGAAGGGGCAGGCAGGAACGGCAGGCATTCAGGAGCGCAAGCTGCGGCACATCGAGGCCTGCTTGCGGCCAGACAGCCAGTACGCGGGCGTAACCACCGGGCTGGAGCGGGTGGCGTGGCCCTACCGCGCCCTGCCAGGGCTGAATTTAGATGACGTGCAGTTGCAAACGACGCTGCTGGGCCGCACCCTCTCGGCTCCCGTGCTGATCGGCGCGATGACAGGCGGAGCAGAACGGGCCGCGCAGATCAACCGGAATCTGGCGGTGGCGGCGCAGCGCCTCGGCGTGGGCATGATGCTGGGTTCGCAGCGGGTGATGCTGGAACACCCGGCGGCGGCGGCCAGTTTTGGGGTACGCGGCGTGGCCCCTGACATCCTCCTGATCGGCAATCTGGGAGCCGCCCAGTTTTTGCCCACCCAGACCAGAGGCGCGTATGGCACTGCCGAAGCCGCCCGCGCTGTGCAGGCTGTGGGGGCCGATGCGCTGGCCATCCACGTGAACCCGCTGCAAGAAGCCCTGCAAGCGGGCGGCGACACGGGCTGGGCAGGCATGGCGGCAAGGCTGACTGAACTTGTTCCTGAGTTGGATTTCCCAGTGGTGCTTAAGGAAGTCGGACACGGGCTGGACGCGGCCACGTTGCGGGCCGTAGGGGGCGCAGGATTCGCCGCCTTCGACGTGGCGGGCGCGGGCGGCACGAGTTGGGCGCGGGTAGAACAGCTCGTGCATCATGGCCGGGTCATCACGCCGGATTTGTGCGAATTGGGTACGCCTACCGCGCAGGCCATTCGGGAAGCGAGGCACGCCGCGCCCCACACGCCCCTGATCGCTTCGGGCGGCATTCGCACTGGTCTGGACGCCGCCCGCGCCCTGAGCCTCGGAGCCACCGCCGTAGCCGTCGCCCGACCGCTGCTAGAGCCTGCGCTGGAGAGTGCCGACGCGGTGGAAGCGTGGTTGCGCCAGTTCATTCACGAGCTGCGGGTGGCATTGTTCGTGGCGGGATTTGCGAGTGTGGCGGCGGCGCGGGGGGAATGAGGGGCAGGATAATCGCTTCACTCACTCACCCCTCTACTTCGCACCGGTCAGGCGTCCTCATGGGCGTCCGTTCTGACCAAGAAGCTCTACGAGTCCCCAGCCCTGCCCCTCTCCTGCGGAGCTTTGCAAGCCAAGGGTGAGGGAGCTGAAACCCCAGACACCGCCACCCTAAACTGTTCCCGCCCGAATGCGTGTGAGGCCGTCGTCCAAGCAGTGGGCGGGCCAATTTTATGTTCAAGACGACTGGCAATTCCGCTTCAGGAGAGCGATTTAGCCGGATCTAAACGCGACGAGATGAATCCTCCTCAGCGGAGCGCCAACTCCCCTGACCCCTTTGGGGGCGAGGGCTGGGGGTAGGGAAAAGCGTGGGAGCGAACCAAGAAGCAAAGGGCAAATCCGTTGCGTAGAGCAAAAGACTCCACTACTCCGCCCCCACCCGCTCCACCCGCGCCCCCAGCCCCGTCAGCACCTCATATTCAATCGTGCCGCCCCACTCGGCCACGTCGGTCACGGTCAGGGCGTCCGGCCCCCAAAGCTCTACCCAGTCGCCTACCGCCACCGCCAGTCCGGTCACGTCTACCATCAGTTGATCCATGCAGATACGGCCCAGCGTAGGGCGGCGCACTCCAGCCACCACCACCGATGCCCGCAGCGTGGCGTTGCGCGGGTAGCCGTCGGCGTAGCCAATCCCCACTGTAGCCACCTGCGTTTCTTGCTGGGCATACCACAGCCCGCCGTAGCTGACGCTTTCTCCGGGGTAGGCGGTGTGAATGTGTGTAATGCGGGCGCGGAGGGTCATCACGGGGGTCAGGGGCAACACGGAGTGCAGGTGCGCGGGCGCGAAGCCGTAGCTCGCCAGGCCGGGCCGCGCCAGCCCCATCCCCGGTATCTGGCCCAGGCTCAGGATGCCGCCCCCGTTAGAAGCGTGTGCCAGCAGAGGTCGCAACTGCGCCAACACGCCCCGGAACCGCTCTAGCTGCGTGTGGGCAAAGCTCAAATCCGGCTCATCGGCACTGGCGAAGTGGGTGTACGCGCCTTCCAATAGGCCGCGTTCGGCTAAGCGTTGCCCGATGGCTACCGCCTCGGCGGGCCTTGCACCAAGGCGGTTCATGCCCGTATCGACCTTCAGATGGGCGTGGGCGTGGGCGGGCAGGGCTTCGGCCTCGGCCAAAGACGCGACGGGCAGGCGCACCCCCAGATCGGCCAGTGGCCCCACTTCATCGGGCGTGGGGGGCGTGAGGAGCAAGATGGGTTTCCCGGTGTTCAGGGCAGCTAATTGTGCGGCTTCACGCGGGGTGGCAACAGCCATGCCCCACACAGCGAGGTGCTGGGCGGCCACCCGCGCCACCAACTCCAGCCCGTGTCCGTAGGCATCGGCCTTGACGGGCAGCAACAGGGGCACGCCCGCCCGCGCACTCAGGGCGCTCAGGTTGCCCGATAGGGCAGAGGCGGAAATGTGGGCCACAGCACGCGCAAGCACCCGCCTATGGTAGCGGCTTCGGCAGAGGTTTCGGCAGCCCCACCCGCAGTGGTCAGACTGCCCTGTCCAGTTTGGTTGCTGACCGCTGTATGATTTCTGGCAGTGAATACGTTGCCTTCTCCCTCCCGCCCGCAAAACGTGCGCCGCGCCGCCGTTGCTACCGCTTTCCTCTCGCTCGCTGTGCTGGTCAGTGGCCCCGCGCTGGCCCAAACGGGCGGCATTTTGCCCCTGGTATCGGTGGGCGAAAAGTGGCCGCAGGCGCAGGAAACCTACATCATCCGGGTCTCGGCGCAGGACGCGGGCAAACCACTGGGCCTGGAAGTCTATTCGCCCACCTTCAACTTGGCCGATTACGTGGACGGACGGCGCGGCGTGGGCTATTTTGGCGATGAACTGTACAAGCGCACCGACGTTTTTGAGGGCGTGTTCAGCCTCAGCGGGCCAAACGGACTGGTGGCCGAGCGGCGCTACGGCATGAACCGCGAGCACACGTGGGACAGCCTGTACGCGGGCGGTCTCGCGGCAGGCACCTATACCCTGAAAGTGAGCAGCCGGGGCGACGGCAAAAACTCGTTTGCCCTGCGAACTGCGGCCCCATTTTCCCTTGAAACCAGCGACTTCAGCGTGAACGCCCGCGACACCGAGCAGACGCCGCTGCTGGCCGCCCGCCTCACCGTCACTTCCGACTGGGTGGGCAAAACGGTGGGCATTCTGAACTACGACGTGGACGGAGCGCGGGAAGCTGAAACGTGGGTTATTTTGCCCGGTGGCCGCCGCGTGAACATGACCAGCAGCGAGAACGGCAAAACCGTGACCGAGAAGTTTAATGTGACGGCGGATCAGGTGGGAGAGTGGCAGGTGTTTATCCGGGTGCTGCCCACCACCAAGCAGTATTCCAACGCCATCCGCTATTCCTTCCGCCTGAACGACCAGCCTATCTTCGCGCGTGTAGGCGGATTTACACCCCCGGGAAACATCAAAATCGCCAACCAGCTGCTCGTAGATGTGGTTGACCCGCAGGGCCGCCCCATTCCCGGCGCGAGCTACGTGCAGGTCGGAGACACCACTGTGCGCCCGCAGTTGCCGCCCGGTTACGTGCCGGTCAGCTCTACTATTTTGGAAGGCACAGGCAACGTGGTATCGCCTACCGAAATTCGCTACCAGCCCGGGTACAACAAACTGCGCTTCGTGGCCCGCCCGCCCGAAGGCCAACTGGCCGTTGACGCCGTAGCGATTTACGGCACCCAGCGCATTCCGCTGACCGGGATTCCCTTCGAGGTGGCGGGCCGTACCCTCACCACGCCCAACACTGTGCCGCTGGCTCCCGGCGATTACCCCATCAGGCCCACACCCATTCCGGGCAGCACCTTTACGCCGCCGCTGGCCGGACGCGTCATAGACGGCAGCACGGGCCGCGTCACCATCGAATACAACGTGAAGACCGAAATCACGCTGATTACCGCGCCTGACATTCTGAATGCCTGCGACGTGACCCAACTGACAGCCACCGCCAAAACCGAGTTTCCCTACCGCCTGCCCGCCCGCCTGAAACTGAACCTACCCACAGGCTGGACAAGTGACTACCCGTTGGAACTGCCCGGAGACTTCAGCGCCGGACAACCCCTGCGCCTGAAAGCCCCCGTGCGCGTGTGCCGCAGCGACACCGCCGAAGCGATCCTCGACCCGATTGACCTGAGGACGACTGGGGTAGCCCGCGTCCGCAATCCCGGCGGCGCGAACGTGACCCGCAACGTGCAGGGCGGCGCACGGGCCAGCCTCGCTAAGACGGTAGAAGCCAGCGCCCAGAGTGCGGCTGGGACGACGGGCGGCGCGGCAGGCTACACGGTGACGCTGGTGCTGACCGTAGACAGCACGCTCGAAAATGTCCGAATCGGTGACCCGCTGCCCACCGGAAGCGGCACGCCCGCCGTGCGCGGCCCGATTGCCGTTCAGGGGCCGAGCCTCGCCAACGTGAATCCCCGCGTCGAGGGCGATACGCTGGTGCTGACCCGCGTGATTCCCGGCACCTACACCTTCACCTACACGCTGTTTACCGATCAGCCCGCCGACAGAGTGGTAACGGCCCCCGACATTGGGTGGTGATGCGTTGTGGGAGAGAGCAGGGGCAAACCTCTGAGTTATTGGTGTGCAACTTCGCGGCAATTCCCGGCGTGTTCGGCTAAGCTAGGGGCATGAAGCGGGTGCTGCTGTTGCTGTGCGCCGCCGCTGGGTTGGTGGCCTGCGGCGGCCTCGCCTCGCCGCCAGCTCCCAGCGCCGGAGACCTGTTGAGTGCGCCCACGACGCTGAATTTGGCGGGCCGAACCGTGAAGCTGGACGCCACTCCTCAATTGACCCAGAACACTTTGAACTTGCGAGTCCGGTTGCAGACCACGCAAAAGCAGTTGCCCAAGCTGAAAGTGATGGGCGTGTATATGGTCACAGCGGGCGGAGTCTGGAACGCACTGCCACAGGAGGCCCGAGCCTGTGATGCCCGGAGCCGCTGCACACAGGTGACTGCCAGCGGCCCCGCACAGGGCTTAAAGGCCGCAGCCGGCGTGCAGGTGGTCGTGAACCTGAGCAGCTCCGATGGCCGCACCTACTGGCTCAGGGACGCGGTAAGCAGTATTAGCCAAAGCGGTGTGGGCCGCGATCTTCAGCGCATCCTGACTGTCCAGAGCGCCATCAATTTTTCCGCGCAATAGCTCTCGGCACATCCTCTGGCCGCACGAAATCGGCGCACTAAAAAAGCCGCCCACGTAACGGGGCGGCTCTTTCGTTCTGGTTTCTTACTGGGCGGCGGCGTGGCGGCGGGCGACTTCGTCCCAGTTCACCACGTTCCAGAAGGCCTTGAGGTAATCAGGGCGCTTGTTCTGGTAGTTCAGGTAGTAAGCGTGTTCCCACACATCCACACCCAGAATCGGCGTGCCACTGACGCCAGCCACGGCTTCACCCATCAGGGGGCTGTCCTGGTTGGCGGTAGACACCACGGCCAACTTGCCGCCCTGCACGACCAGCCAGGCCCAACCGCTGCCGAAGCGGGTCTTGGCAGCGTCTTCAAACTTCTCTTTGAAAGCGTCGAAAGAGCCGAAGGCGTCCGTGATCGCCTGCGCGACTTCGGGGGTAGGCTGGCCGCTGCCGTTGCCGCCCAACACCGTCCAGAACAGGCTGTGGTTGGCGTGGCCGCCCGCATTGTTTCGCAGCACGTTCTTCTTGTCGGCGGGCACCTGATCCAGCTTGGTGATCAGTTCTTCTACGGGCAGGTCAGCAAACTCGGTGCCGTCCAGCGCCTTGTTCGCGTTGTCGATGTAGGCCTGATGGTGCTTGCTGTGATGGATTTCCATGGTGCGCCCATCAATGTGGGGTTCGAGTGCGTCGTAAGCGTAAGGCAGAGGGGGGAGTGTGTAGGCCATGTCAACGTGCTCCTTTCGTGGGGCCAGAGGATCACACCGCCCGCACGGTGCGGGGATGGTCCGGCATTGGCTTTCTATCTTACGCGTGCCTGATGTGCGGCGGGCAGGATGCACACTCTAAGGTGTGCTTTAAGAAAGCTCTCACTAAAGGGAAGCGTCCCGTGTTGTCCCACTCTTGCTGATGCTCCTGCTGGCGCGTTGCAGGCGGGCGGCCAGCTCAGGAACGCGGGAATCGGGCAGGCGGCTGGAAGGGGCAGACAGGCTCAGCGCGGCAACCGTCTGCCCACCACTGTCCAACACTGGCACGGCCACGCAGCGCACGCCCAGTTCTCTTTCTTCGTTGTCCAGCGCGTACCCGGCGCGGCGCACGCCTTCCAGTTCGGCAAGGTAGGCGGCAGGCGTGGTCAGGGTGTGCGGTGTAAAGGACTGAAACGACCTCTCCCCTAGGGCGCGGCGCACTTCCTCGGTGGGTTGCCAGGCCAGCAGCGCCTTGCCCGCGCCCGTGCAGTGCAGCGGCACCCGCGCCCCAATCTGGGTAAACATCCGCATCAGCCCGCGCCCCTCTTCCTGATGCACGTATACCACGTCAGGCGCTTGCAGGACAGCCAAATTCACTGTTTCTCCCAGTTCGGCCACGAGGGCTTGCATTTCGGGCCGCGCCGCTGGGATCAGGCCGCCCGCGCCCAGATAAGCTTGCCCGGTGGCAAACGCCTGCACGCCTACCTGCCACAGGCCCGCCGATTCCTGTGCGAATCCCTGCGCCTGAAGGGTGTGCAGCAGACGATACGCGGTGCTGGCATTCAGGCCCGCGTGCCGCGCCGCGTCGCCCAGCGTGAGGGCGCCATGTTGCCCCAGCATTCTCAGCACGGTCAGGCCGCGTTCCAGCGTGCGCACAGGTTCGGTGTCGCCCGTGCGGGTGCGCCCCGGACGGCGAGCGGTGTCGGCGTCCGTCATGGGTCAGGCCAGTTCACGGTAGCCGCTGAGGGTCAGGAAATCCACCAGCGGGCGCACGGTGGCCACTTCATGAAACAGCGCGGCGGCCTGCGCGTGTTCTTCGCGGCCCAGAGCGTCCAATTCCTCGTTCAGCAGGCGCTCCACCAGAGCTTCGGTCACCTGTCCACCACCCGATAGCGTGGCCCCATGCCTCAGCCACTGCCAGATTTGCGCCCGCGAAATTTCGGCGGTGGCGGCGTCTTCCATCAGATTGTGAATCGGTACCGCGCCCGCCCCGCGCAGCCACGCCCGCAGGTATTGCAGCGCCACGTTGATGTTCAGGCGCAGGCCGTCCTCGCTGATGTCGCCTTCCGGCATCCGCAGCAAATCGGCGGCTGTGACCACGAAATCGGCCTGTTTCGCGGAACCGATCTGGTTGGGCATGGGCATCAGTTCGTCAAACACCTCACAGGCAAGCGCCACCATGCCGGGGTGCGCCACCCACGTTCCATCGTGGCCGTCGCCTGCCTCGCGCTGCTTGTCGCGCCGCACCTGATCGAAGGCGCGGGTGTTGGCGGCCTCATCGTTCTTGACCGGAATAAACGCGCTCATACCGCCAATCGCGTGTGCGCCGCGCTTGTGGCAGGTCTGGATGGCGAGGCGGCTATAAGAGCGCATCATGTGGGCTTCCATCGTCACCTGTGCGCGGCCCGGCAGCAGCATCGCCGGGTCTTCACGGAACTTCTTGATAATACTGAAAATGTAGTCCCAGCGCCCACAATTCAGGCCCGCCGAATGCTCGCGCAACTCGTACAAAATCTCGTCCATCTCGAAGGCCGCCAAGATCGTTTCGATCAGGCAAGTGGCCCGGATACTGCTGCGCGGCACGCCCAACGTATCTTCGGCGTGGTTGAACACATCGTTCCAGAGGCGGGCTTCCAGATGCGATTCCATTTTGGGCAGATAGAAATACGGCCCGCTGCCCCGTGAGAGGAGTTCGGCGGCGTTGTGGAGGAAATACAGGCCAAAGTCGAACAGGCTGCCACTGACGATTTCCCCGTCTACCGTCACATGCTTCTCGGGCAGATGCCACCCGCGCGGGCGCACCAGCAAGGTGGCGATCTGGTCATTGAGGCGGTAACTCTTGCCACCCTGCTCCAGCGTAATCGTACGCCGCACCGCGTCGGCCAGATTCTGCTGGCCCGCCACCATGTTGGCCCAACTGGGGCTGGAAGCGTCCTCAAAATCGGCCATAAAGACCTTCGCACCGCTGTTCAGCGCGTTGATGATCATCTTACGGTCGACCGGGCCAGTAATTTCTACCCGGCGGTCATTCAGGTCAGCTTTGGGCGGCACGACCTTCCAATCTCCAGCGCGAACCTGGGCCGTTTCGGGCAGGAAGTCCGGCTTTTCGCCCGCATCCAGCCGCAGTTGCCGCGCTTCACGGGCCGCCAAAAGTTCCAGACGGCGCGGGTTGAATCGGCGGTGCAGATCGGCCACAAAAGCCAGAGCATCCGGCGTCAGCACGCCCGACTGATCAGGGGTAACGGGTGCGGAGAGGGTCAAACCAGCGGGCAGAGTCTCGGTCATGGGGGCAACCTCCGGGGCAGGGGTGAACGATATGAATTTCATCTGATGAAATATGTTTTTCAAAATTAGTCTAGCAAGTGGGCAGCCCTCTCCCTGCGTTGTCGGGCGACACTGAGGAAGGGACAGCAACGGAAAGGCTGAAGCTTGGCGGCTCCAGCCTTCCACACGGTTCTCCTTTCTGTCAGTTCAGACGCCTAAAGGGCGCTCTAACTCCCCCGGTAGGTACTGTAAGACCAGGGCGACACCAGCAGCGGAACGTGGTAATGGGCGGTGGTGTCAGTCACCGTAAAGCGCAGGGTGACCACATCCAGAAACGGCGGGGTGGAGACGCCAGCCAGGCCTTCAAAGTAGGCGGAGACATGAAAAGTCAGTTCATAGCTGCCCTGCGTCAGGCTGCCGCGTTCGATCAGGGGCGTGTCGGTGCGGCCATCGGTGTTGGTCACGGCGGTGTTCAGAAGTCGGCGCTGCCCATCTGCCTCTACCGCGTGCAACTGAATAGCAATGCCCGCCGCCGGACGCCCCCGCGCCGTGTCGAGGACATGGGTACTGAGGCCCGCGCTTCCGCTCATGCCCGTTCCACCCAACCCTCGATTTGGCCGTAGGGTTCGGCATCGGCGTGGAACACGGTGTTGGGGTTCTCGATGCCGTGCCGCTCGGTGTTATAGCGGATGTGGTGGCGGTTGGGAAACGAAAAATGCACCCGGCTGATTTCGGGACAGAGGGTCAAAATGGCCTCGCCCATGCGGTACAGGGTGTTTTGCACACTGGGCGAATAGTGATCGGTGAAGGTGTCCAGAATGGTCTGATACACGCGGTTCCACACGGCGTCGTAATCGCACTGGGGCACGGCATATTCCCACTTGCAGGTCACCACCGTCGCCAGAATCCGGTCATTGGTTTCGGGCAATGTGGTGAACTGCTCCATCAGGTAGCCCTCCCAGCCGCTCTGGGTGGTTTTCAGCACATACAGTTCGTCGATGCCGCTGGTGACCGTAAACGTGTGGCCGTCGCCTTCCACCACTGCCGTGTGCTTGGGCATCTGCCGCACGAAGGAATGGTCATGCTCCTGCCCGTCTACGGTCAATCTTTGCCACTGATGCTCGGTAAAGTAGGCCGTCGCCCGCGCTACTTTCGGCCCCTGAGACACGAAATGGCGAATCAGGGTCTTGCCGTAGTCCTCCACGCTGCCAGTGAATCCGCCTACGGCAAGGCCATAAATGGTGTTGCGAACGGTGTCGGTGGCAAGCAAATCAGTGTTGTCGCCGGAGACGTGTGCGGCGTCGAAATCGCCTTCCATCGCCACGCGCACCCACACGTCCTTGATCTCGTGGCGCGGCGCATCGCGGAAGACCTTGAAGAGCCGCACATCGGCCTTGCCGTAGTTGTTGGCTCCCATCTTGACTTTCACTTTGGCGGGCAATTTGCTTGGCGTCATGCCCTCACTGTGTACCAAATCCAGCACCCGCAGGCGGGCAATCCGGGCGATCTCATGCAGGGCGGCGGCGCGTTCCTGTTCTGGCGTGTTGCTCAGGCGGCGGCGCGCGCCCTCGAAGATGCTGTCTTTGGTGTTTTCGCGCACGCAGACCACATAGGGCAGGCCAAATTGTTCGTGATAGGCAGCATTCAGGCGGTGAAACTCGGCGTATTCGTCGGGTGTCAGGCGGTCTAATCCAGCAGAGGCCTGCTCGTGGGCACTCTCTAAGGTTAATTCCCCGGCCAGCGCCGCCTTGCCTGCCAGATCCGGGTGGGCGCGAATCAGGGCTAGTTGCGCGTCCGGCGAGTCCTGCTGCACAGCGGCGGCAAAGGCGGCAGCAACGGCCTCGGCATCGGCAAACGGGCGCTGCCGTGCGGCAAATCGGGCGTACTGCGGCGAATGTTCCAGCACCCCAGCAAAAGCGTCGGCAAAAGCCTGATCACTGAGGGTGTTGACTTCGGGTAAGGTCAGAGGTTGTACTGGATTCGAGCGAGTCAAAGGAGCCTCCGGGCACAGCTTGGAGAAGAGGGAGCGACAGCCGTTTACTTAGACGCCTAACTATCTGAGTTGACCTTATGGTAAGGATGGCACAGCCGGGCGTCAAGGGAATCCGGCCGGATTGGACGCCTGTCCTCTTCCCTCTCGTCGGCGGCCAAATGGGGCGTGTTAAGCTGACCCTGCGCCTATGACCCCCACCAAGACCCACCAATTGCTCGAACGGATTCGCACCGACTGGCACCGGGAAAAACCGGATATAGACCCCAGCCCGATGCTGATGTTTTTGCTGATGGCCCGCTTGCAAGGTGCGCTGGGACGGCATGTGGAGCAGACCTACACCCCAGTCGACATCAACCCATCCGGCTGGGATCTGCTGCTGACCCTGCGCCGCAGCGCCCCCGACGCGGGCCTCACGCCCACCGAACTCAGCAACCTGAGCGCGATTACCGGGGCCAGCATCACCAACCGGGTGTCGCGCCTGATCGACAAGGGCCTCGTGGAACGCCGGGGCAGCGAAACAGACCGCCGCAGCGCCCGCATTCGCCTGACCAAAGAGGGCCGCGAGTTGGTCGATACGCTGCTCCCGCGCCACGTGAAGCATGAAGCCGCCGTGCTGGAAGCCCTGACGCCGGAGGAAAGGGCAGAATTTGAGAGGCTGGCGCGGAAATTGCTGGCCCATATGGAGAGTGCTGAGGCGGAGTAGCGCTGCCACACGACACGGCCAAAAAGAAGCCCGCCTCCAATATCAGGGGCGGGCTTCTTTGGAGTTCAGGCTTCAGCGCACGCGGGCCAGGGCTTCCTGCGCCAGCTTGTAGCTGGGGCTGAGTTTCAGGGCGCGTTCGTAGTTCTCGCGGGCCTTGATGCGGTCGGGGGCCACGCTGCCTGCCCCTCGCTCGTAGCTGAGGCCGAGGTAGTAGGCATATTCGGGCGTGGTGCTGCCCAGTGCGGCGGCGCGGGTCAGGTTGGCGCGGGCCGAACGCAGATCGGCGGCGTCCAGGTCGAGGCGGCCCAGATAATAGTAGAACTCCGGGTAGCGCAGGGGGTCAAGTTTCACGGCCTGATTCAGTTGCAGGCGAGCGGTGGCGCTGTCTTTGGAAAGGTAGCTGACCACACCGTACTGGCCGACAGCGTAGGCGTTGGTGGGCGACAAGCGGGCAGCCTGCGCGGCTTCCGGTTTGGCGGCAGTGGTGTTGCCGCTCAGCGCCAACAGCTTGGCATAGTAGGCGCGGTTATAAGCGTCGCGTGGGTTGGCGATCACGGCCTGCTGCAAGCTGTCGAGGGCCTGCGTCAGGTTCCCGGTGGCGTAGTACATATCGCCCAGGTTGAACAGGATCACGTCGTTTTCGGGATTCAGGGCGCTGGCCTGCTTGAAGGCGTCGATGGCCTTCCCGCCGTCACCCTGCAATTTAAAGACGTAGCCGCGCTCATTCCAGACCTTGCTGAGGTTCAGGTTTTTGTCGGGGCCTGCCAGGGCGTTGGTCACGGTTTCGGCGTCGGTCAGAACCTTAAGCGCCTCGGCCAGATTGCCCGTAATAGTGGTACGGTCACTGGCTCCGATAAATTGCTGCTGATAGGCCTGAGCCAGGGCAATATAACCGCTGACATTGTTTCTATCGGCAGTAGTGAGACGGCGGAGGGTCGTTAAGGCAGGCGTATACAGCCGTAACTTGACCTGCGAGCGCCCCAGGCCCAGCAGTGCTTCTGGGTTGTTCGGCTCTATTTCACTGGCGGCGCGGAAGGCCACATATGCTTCGTCGAATTTGCCCTGTTGATAATAAAACACACCCAGAGCCACGTAGTTGGCAACAGGTGGGCGAACAGGACGGGCAGGAGTGGCGGGGGCCGGAGCCGGAGCCGTGACCGGGGCCACGGGTTGAGAAGGAACAGGAGCCGTCGGCGGCGTCTGCGCGGCTGCGCCGTTGATGAGGGCCGCCGCGAGGAGCAGGCCGAGGGTACGTCGTTTCACTCAAAAACCTCCGTGATCTGGCTTCTGCCTATGCCGTAAAGCGCGGGGAGAAGTATTGATCTGGGCTGGGATGCTGCGCCATGATACCGCACAAAAGATACCGAATCACGGCAGTAGACCGGGTGAAACACCCGTGAGAGCGCATCTGCACGCCAAAATTCTGAGTCGCCCTCCCCCACCGTTGTGCCCATACCCCAGTCTCTACGCCGTGTGTGACGCGCATCTGACCCTTTGTAGGGCCAAGGCACCGGGCCACATCTGTCTTCGGGAGAGACACCGCCAGGACGCTTACACGCCGGACTTGCGGAGATATTTATCTGTTTCGCGTTTGGCATCTCCCATGTCATCTAATTGGGCCATGTCCACCCCGCCTTCCAGAGACCTGCCGCCCGCTTCGCCCCGCCGTCTGGGACTGACCGGAAGCATCGGTGCGGGCAAAAGCACGGTGGCAGCCTTGTTGCGGGCGCGTGGTTTGACTGTGCTAGACGCCGACGAGCAGGCCCATGTGGTGACAAGGGAGCCGGAAACGCTGGCAAAAATAGAGCAGGCTTTTCCCGGCACAGTCGTGGACGGTGTACTCGACCGGGCCGCGCTGGGGGCCGCCGCGTTTGTCGATCCCGCCCGACTTGCGGTGCTGAACGGGATTGTGCATCCACGGGTACGGGCACGCATGACGGCGCTGGAGCTGGAAGCCACCCTGCGCGGCGAACGTTGGCTGGTGCAGGACGTACCCCTACTGTTTGAGGGCGGCCTGGAAGTGGACATGGCTGCCGTGCTGGTGGTAGACGCGCCGCTGGAACTGCGGATTGCCCGTGTAATGGCCCGCAATCACCTGACCCGCGAGGAGGTGCTGGCCCGCGACGCCCGCCAGACGCCCGCAGAACAAAAACGCCGCAAAGCCAGCTACGTGATCGAAAACGTGGGTGAACTCGCGGAACTGGAGCCTCAAGTGGACGCGGCACTGAGGCAATTGGGAATTCCGGTTCAGCCGCAGCACTCCACACCAAGGCGCACAGAAGAAGGCGGCCTCAGCCGAAGCTAGAAGCCGCCTTCATCAAGCGTTTGCTTTACGCTTCGGCGTTCTCCTGAGCAGCGTCCGTCTGAGCATTCATCGGCTGGGCATTCACAGGCTGGGCCTGTACGGCAGTGGTCGCGGCCTGCCCACCCTCTTTGCCCGCCAACGCTGCGGCCACGAATCCGGCGAACGGCGGGCTGGGACGCATCGGGCGGCTCTTGAATTCTGGGTGGGCTTGCAGGGCCACGAAGAAGGGGTGGCCGGGAATCTCGATGCTCTCCACCAGACCCGCACCGCGCCCCGACACGCCGGGAGTCACGCCGCTGATGTCGAGGCCCGCTGCCTGAAGTTGCGCCGTGTACGCCGGATTGACCTCAAAGCGGTGGCGGTGACGTTCGCGCACCGTGCCGCCCTGTGGAATGCCGTACAACGCGGCAATGGTGGTTCCGGCCTTCAGTTGCATGGGCCAATCTCCGAGGCGCATGGTGCCGCCCATACCGTCCATTTCCAGCTGTTCAGGCATCAGGTCGATGACCTTGTGGGGCGCGTATTCATCAAATTCGCCCGAATTCGCGCCCTCGATTCCGGCCACGTGGCGGGCATACTCGATAACGGCAATCTGCATGCCAAGGCAGATGCCCAGGTAGGGCGTCAGGCGGGTACGGGCATACTCGGCGGCGCGAATCTTGCCCTCGATGCCGCGAATGCCGAAGCCGCCGGGCACCAGAATGCCGTCTGCGTCGCCCAGTTGCTCCTCCAGATCACCCTCGCGCAGTTCCTCGGCATTAATCCACTTGATGTTCACGCGGGCGTCGTTGGCAATTCCGGCGTGGGTCAGCGATTCCAGCATGCTGAGGTAGGCGTCGGGCATGGCGGTGTATTTGCCCGCAATGGCAATCGTGACCTCGCGCTGAGGGTGCTTGATGACGCGCACGGCGTTTTGCCATACGCCCAGATTGGGATGGGTGCGCTCCAGGCCCAGCAGGTCTTCTACCGCTTTGCCCAATCCCTGTTCTTCCAGCGCTAACGGCACTTCGTAGACGTGGCTCACGTCATAACTGGAGAACACCCGGTTCTCGCGCACACTGGTAAACAGGGCGATTTTGCGGGTGATGTCGGAGGGCAGTTTTTCTTTGCTGCGAACCATCACGATGTCGGGGCTGATGCCCACGCTGCGCAGGGTTGCCACGCTGTGCTGGGTCGGCTTGGTCTTGAATTCGTTGGACGTACCGAGGTAGGGCACCAATGTCAGGTGCAGATACAGCACCTTATCGTCACCCTCATCGAAGCGGAACTGACGGATCGCTTCCAGAAACGGCAGACTTTCTATGTCGCCCACGGTGCCGCCCACTTCGATCAGCACGATCTCTGCGCCTGCATTCTCGCCCGCCGCCCGAATCCGGCGCTTGATCTCGTCGGTGACGTGTGGAATGACCTGCACCGTTTGAGACAGGTAATCTCCGGCCCGCTCGCGGCGGATGACTTCTAGGTACACCTGCCCAGTGGTGATGTTGCTGCCCACCGGAATATCGAGGTCGAGAAAGCGCTCGTAGTTGCCGATATCGAGATCGGTTTCTGCGCCGCTGGCGGTGACAAAAACTTCGCCGTGTTCGTAGGGGCGCATGGTGCCCGCGTCGATGTTGATGTAGGGGTCAATTTTGACTGCCGTGACCTTATAGCCGCGTGCCCGCAGGAGTGCCCCAAGCGAGGCGCTAGCCACGCCTTTGCCCAAACTGCTGACCACGCCGCCCGTCACAAATATGTATCGCATGTACTCTCCAAGCGCCGCCCCCACCAACCGGAAATTGGGGGCCAAAGGGAAGGAACCAACAAAAAACCGGGGCGCTTGGCCTCCGGGATTTCAGGTTAGCACGCCCGGCGCGGCGGGGTAAGGCCGCTGACCTCTTACGGGGCCAAGCTGCCTAGGTTGCGTGGGAAGACCGTGACGGCCCGCACCGTATCGGTGACGGGAGTAGAAGCGCCGCGTCCGGGGAGGTGCAGGACACTGCCGCGCAGTTGCCGTGACAGGGCAAAATTCAGGGTCACTGAGACGGCTCCGGCAGTCTGGATGGTGGCTGGGGCCGGGCCATCCTGCTGAACAAACAGCGTGGGCGTGCCTGCCAAAGCCAGAGCGGTAGGCTGAAGATAATCCAGCAGCAAGCGGCCCTGCCCCCCAGCAGGCGGAGTGTATGCGGAACTCAGGGTGGACAGCAGAGGCGGCGTGTCATAGTTGGCGCGGTATTCGGCCAGTACCCAGCGGTTGCCGTTTTGCGGGTCTTGCCCCGGATCGTTGTAGGAAGTTGCGCCGCTGACCCAACCGCTGCGCAGAAGTGGGTAATAGGCATAAAACTTGTAACAACCGTCTTCATTGGAAGGGCAAGAAGCGGTCAAATCCTCAGGCGGCCTGATGAAGGCTAAGACTGGAGTGGCGTTGTCGCCTACCCGCCAAGACCCCGCTACGGGACGTTTGGGGGTATAACCGCTCCCCAAATTCAGGGTTGTGCCTTGGGGAAACACGTAGACCGCTTCGCGCACCTGTGCGGCCAAATAATTCTGTGCAATCTGCAATTCGGCCTGGAGTTCGTTGCGGTTTTGCAGGTCAGAGGCGGTTTTGGTGGACGAAGTGAACAGATTGAATGCGGTGGCCAAGACAAGCACAGCCAAGGCCATCCCGATGAGCAATTCGATCAAGGTGATGCCCTGAAGGTGGCGCTTGTGCACCCGCACAGGGTGACTTACGGGGGCATTCATGGGCGGGCCACATCCACACTCAGGTTGGAAACGGCTTTCCCGACCTTGACGACAACCTGAATCCGGCGCAGCGGGGGATCGTCGGCAGCCGTACCACACGTTGTTTTGAGTGCCGCCGTGGTGGTCACGCTTCCTTCTCGGTCTAGGCTCTGAACATTGACGGCAATGGGCGGCGTCATTTGGGGGATAGGCGCGGACACACAAGCTTGGCGGTAGCGTGCCCCACTGAGCCACTCGCCCCGGATCGTTTCCAGCGTGCGCTGGGCTACCTGGGTGGCGGCAATCTGCTGATCGCTGCGGCGGGTCATATTAAACAAACCGCTGAGCGGAGTTAGGATCACCAGCACGATAATGCTCAGGAGCATAATGCTGACCAACACTTCGATGATGGTGAATCCAGCCTGATGTCCAACCTTACAGGCAGAAAGTGCAGGCCCGCCAGTAAGCTGAGCAACAGGACTGTTTTCCTGTTTAGTCGCGGGAATCACTGAGAATCACCTTGCCCGTAATGCCGACGACCTTGATGTACAGGGGCGGTACCTGAGTTGCGCGGCTCCGCACTTCCCAAACCAAGCCGATGGTATCGACAGTGCCGAAAGGCGCACGGTAGATCACCTTGAGTGCGGTGGCAGACGACACGGCCTGCAACGTGACCCCACTGTCCAGGGTGCGTGTTTGAAGGGCACCGGGCCGAATCTGCGCCGTGTAGCTGCCTGTCCCGTTGATGATGGTGACTGGGCTGGGCAGACCCGTTTTCTGAGCATTGACGCGGGCCAGACGCAGGTCGGCCATCACTTCGGCGGCGGCGTTCCGAACTTCGGTGCGGCGCAACATGCCCATCAGACTGAAGCCCATCACACCGGAAAGAATGCCGATGATGGCGATGACCACCAACAGTTCCAGCAAGGTGAATCCTGACTGGGCGCGGGCTGAGCCGGGATGCATGGAGTGCCGATTCATGGCGCACCAGTACTGACCACATCGCCGCGCAGCCTCAGGCCAGTCAGTTCTTCGCTGACCAACACGCCGTTCACCATTTTTTCGCTTCTGAGGCCCACTGTCCAGCGGCGTTCGGTGGGGAAGGAAGGAGGAGCCATGCCGTCGTTCATGCGGGGGTCGTAGACAAAATTGCGCCCGTAGCCCCGGCCATCAGTGACGCCGAACGCGCCGTAATAGTTTTCGATGACGCCGCCCAACAGTTCGATGTTGCCCAACTCGAAACTGCTCGTTCTCACCGGTTCGTCATGGCCGCGCACCCGTACCGCGCCCTGACTCGCCATCATGACGGCGTGCATCCGGGCGTTGGCAGGCAAAGAGGCGCAGGTGCCAAACCCATTCGGGCATGAGGCTGGGCTGACCAGTTCGATGTCGCCGCCGGAGGAATAGAGGCCCAGCATGTTGCGGGCCGTGAGGTCGCCGCAGGTGGCAGGCGTGACAGTGCCGTTGCTGTTGCGCACATGGCCCCCAGTGCAGGGCGGGCTGGCGTAGGTCAGGCTGCTGGTCACGGCCACATTGCCTGTCGTAGCCAATGTCAGGCCCGCAAAAGCCGCGATACTGGGTTCGGACGGAGTGGCGTCGGCAGCTGGCCCGCCGTTGAGGTTCTGAACGTTGCCACTGACCGTCAGGACGCCGTTGAACACCGCCGCCACGCCGCCGGGGTTGGCCGAGATGACACCAAGAGCGTTGCGCTTGGTGGGCTGCCAAGTGCCGTCTGAAGCCTGAATCAGCAATTTATTGTCGGGGCCGTAAGCCAGGCGGGTCGTCACGCCATTTTGGGTGTAGCTGATGAGTTGCCGAACCTGTCCCAACACTTGACCCTGACGCAGTTGCAACTCGGATACGTCGCCACTGAGGGCCAGCCCGCCCTGAACGGCCACCCCCTCTTGCTCCTGATTGGTGGTGGGCAGCTCCACGTATTCGTGATCCCAAGTCACGCTGCTGCCAAATTGTGGTGCATGGCATTGGGTATCGGCTCCACACACGACAGGCGCATTGATGGGCGCGAATTCAATTTGAGGCGTCAGCAGCGCATTGTCTCCGAAGAAGCCGCCCGGCTGGAGAGACTGGGTACACCCGGCCACATTTGCGACCAGACCAATGCCCAACTGAGGACAGCCCGCAGAACTGACGCTGCCTCCAAACCAGAGCTTTCCCTCAAACAAGAAGTGCTGATTGGTGTGCACTGGCCCACTGAACATGGTGAGGTCTGTAAAAGTGACCCGCTCTCCAATAGCTTCATCGTCAGAATTCGAGAAATGATGGTTGGTAAGCAGGGCGTAACGGGAGAAAGGTTTGCGTGAAATCAGCAAAAAACCTTCCGGCTGCGCGGCGCGGGCCAGAAGGTTCTGACTGGTGGCTCCCACCTGACCCTTGACCCGCAAGTCCGGCACTTTGAAGTAAAAGCGGTAGGTACTCTCTTGAATGCGCTCGACCTTCAGGGGTTGTAAGCCGAACCGGGCGGCGTAGGTAGCGTCCTGACCGCCTGCGTACTGCGTCCCCTGTTGGCCCGAAAACAAATCAGACCAAAACTGAGACCGGACAGAGGAGTTGGCTTCGGCAATCCCTTCGGCCCCAAACGCACCTTCACTCATTGACCGAACCAAAAACTGTGTGCGGGCATTGACGCCGCTGGCCACGCGCCCTAGACCCTGTGAGATAGGGAATGTACAAAGGTTGGCCTTGCCACTGAACAGGGGCAGGCTCGACAGACCGCACAGGGCCGCCATATCGGACTCTACGGAACTGTTGAGCACAGTCGTATCGAGCGCCGAGACTCTGAGGAGTCTGGATATCAGATCCAGTTGAGACTGCACACGGGACACGCCCGATTCGGCGGCGTATCTGGCTTGCAAGATGGTTTGCTGATCCACACTCGATCGGCGGGCCGAGACCGT
This sequence comes from Deinococcus sp. QL22, assembly GCF_023370075.1. NCBI lineage: Bacteria > Thermotogati > Deinococcota > Deinococci > Deinococcales > Deinococcaceae > Deinococcus > Deinococcus sp. QL22. The sequence goes on along the minus strand of NZ_CP097149.1, from coordinate 2,338,922 downwards.
GACCTGTGCAGTAAGCACCATCGTCATAGCCAAGACCAGCATGACCATTAGGAGCGACACGATCAGCGTCGCACCTTGAGTTCGGGGGAAGTTCTGCATACAAGACCAGTATGAAGAATAAATGTTAAGAATCTTACCCCTTCTTGGGGGAACTTAAGAAATTCTACATTTGAGTGTGGTGAGCTAGGCATGAGCACAGGTTGAGTCATTGGGCTGCCTCAACTTTAGTTTGGTTGCGTATTTATCTGAAAAATCTCACCTGTTGCTGTATCAGACGCATTTCCTCTTGTTTGGCAATGACTCCGAACAAGCCAGAACAGAGACTGACTCAAAATCTAAATTCTCAGGCTCCGGCCACGCCAACTAGACAGGCCACAGGATGCCAGACTTGACCGAGGGACTCATATCAGTGCTCTGAATTCCCGCACACTCGTTCATCTCCTTGTTGCACGTCCAGAACGCGTAGCCCGGAGTTGCTTTTCCTTCCCGCTCCGCTCGAATTGAGGGCCAAAGTGTACAGCTCCAATCGGAATCAGGCCCACTTAACGTGCCTTGACCCGCTCCAGCAGCGCCGTATAGCGTTCTTCACGCTGCCGGGTCGCAGCCTTTTGCCACGCCGACGCGGTGCCCGCTGCGTAAAACCGCTCACGGGCGCGGGTGAGGGCGGTGTAGACCAGATTGCGGCTGAGCATGGGCATATGCGCCTCGTGCAGCACGCCCAGCACGGTATGCCACTCGCTGCCCTGTGCCCGGTGAACCGTGAGGGCGTAGCCCAGTTGCAGGTTGAACAGTTCCGCACCCGCCAGTTCTACGATGTTGCCGTCAAAATCCACCGTCAGGCGGCCCCCTTCAGCTTTCAGGGCCGTCCCCACCGTGCCGTTGAACACTTCGTTGGTGTAGTCGTTTTTGGTCTGCACCACCATGTCGCCGGGCCGCGCTTCGCCTTCGGCAATGCGGATGCCGCCCTCGCCAGGATTGAACAGGCTCTGGAGTTGCTGATTGAGCATATCTACGCCCAGCGGCCCCTTTCTCATGGGGGTCAGCACCTGCACCTGACCGGGGCCGCCCAATTCGCGCACCATCAGGGCCACGCGGCGGGCACCGCCATCGGTGTCGGTGAGGGTGAGGGCCAGCCGGGGGTCGCCCCATTCCGGCGCTTGCCCGTGCAGCAGGCCGTGTGCCGCACGGATAATCGGGTTTTCGGCGGCCTGACGGTACACGGTACTGAGGCGCACGGTGGGAGCCACACTCGCCAGCGTGAGCAGGGGCAACCCCGCGTCTACGGGCGGCAACTGGTCGGTGTCGCCCACCAGCAGCACCCGCGCTCCGGGCGGCACGGCGGCCAGGAGGGACAGCATCAGCGCGTCGCCACACATGCTGACCTCATCCACGATCAGAAGGTCGTAGGGGGCGGGTTCCAGGTGATTGTGCCGGAAGCCCTGCGGCCCGAAGCCCAGCAGGCGGTGAATGGTGCTGGCGCTGCGGCCCGTGACCTCTCCCAGACGCCGGGCAGCCTTACCAGTGGGCGCACAGAGTCCCACTTCCAGTCCCAGTTTCTCGGCCAAATCCGCGACGGCGCGGGTGGTGGTGCTTTTGCCGGTGCCGGGGCCGCCTGTCAGGACAACCAATCGCTGTTCTTCCAGCAGGTGGAGCACGCGGGCTTGTTCCTCGCTGAGGCCCTTATCGGCTCCGGCGGGCACCATCCAGTCGTCGGCGGGCGGCGTGGCGAGCAGCGTGCGAATCAGGCTCGCCAGTTTCTTTTCGGCCCGCAAGACATGGGGCAGATAGATACGGCTCTTGTCTCCTGCGTCGTCTTGGCCCTTGAGCAGCGGCGGCGTGTCGTCGGACAGTCGGCCCAGTTCCACGGCGGTATCTACGGCAATGCTGGCCTGCGCCGCCGACACGCGGGTGTAATGCGCCACACCCCGTTCGGCCCGGATGCGCGGCAGGTAGGAATGCCCGCCCTGCTGCGCGGCCTGCTGGAGGGCGTACACGGCGGCGGCGGTGAGGCGGCGGGCGTCGTCGTGCGGCATGCCGAGTGCCGTCGCCAGCTTGTCGGCGGTCAGAAAGCCGATGCCTTCCACTTCGGTCAGGGCGTACAGGTCGGTGGTCAGGCGCTCCAGGGCCACTTCTCCAAAATGTTTGACGGCCCGCTGCGCCTGCGAAATACTGAGCCCGAGGCCCTGCAACCCCGCCAGCAAGCGCCGCTCCAGCCCTTGCTGAGACCAACTCGACACCATTTTATGCAGCGTGCTCTGGGTCACGCCCGGCACTTGCAACAGCTTTTGCGGGTCGCTTTCCAGAATGTCGAAGGTGGCGGGGCCGAACATCCGGGCAATCCGGGCGGCCAGCACCTTGCCCACGCCGCCCACACGGGCTTCCAGGTAGGCCGCGATGCCCGCTTCGGTCAGGTCGGCGGGCGTGGCTTCCAGAACCATGTTCAGGACGCGGTATTGATAGCCGTACTCGCGGTGTTCCTCCATCACCACTTCGGCGCTGAAGGTATCTCCGGCCTCCAGCGGGGCCATCACGCCGATCACGGTGGCATCGGGGTCTTCGCCATCGGTGTTACGGATGGTGGCGGTCATAACCGTAAAGCCCGTGTCGGAGCGGAAGCGCACCCGGTTGACACTGCCCGTGACGCGCACGGTTTCGAGGGCGTTGGTCATGGCTGGCCCACGCTGAAGTGACTGTGCACACGCCGGACAGCAAGCAAATTGAAGAAGGCGGGCGCATCGACCATAGACCTACAGAATACGCCCCCAGCGGAATGACTGCGGGTCTTGGTGGGGAGTGGTAGGTGGGAAAGCATGGGACAACTCCTGTCGGTAGGGGGACGGAACCGGGCCAAAAGCTCTGGCCTATGGGTCATGAAGACTTGTTCTGATAAAGCTCGTCGCCTTGGGGATACGGAAGGGCAGAAGAAGGCGGCCAGCACGCGCTTGGCTGACCGCTGTTTGAGATGGGGGTGGGGCGGCTTGGTTACTGGGCGACCCCCTCTGCTTCGCAGCTCTGCGAGTCCCACAAGAGGCGAGGGCAAAAGGCAAGTGCAGAGAGGTTGGGTGTTGCTCCCTCTCCCCTGACTGGAGCAGCCCGAAGGAAGGGGGAGTGAGCGCAGAGATTGCCCACCCTCCTTAGACCCTTAGACCTGCCCCAGCAAACTCAGCCTCCTCATACCCTCAGCTCGGCTGCACCAACCGCCGAATCTCCCCCGACGCGATATATGATTTCCCGTCCGGCGCGGTGTTCACTTCATCCACCACGTACAGCAATCCATCTTCCCGAATGCTGCGGGGAAAACGCATGTTCCAGTCGGGCTCAAAGCCGTCCTGCACCACGCGGGCACGCAGCTTGCTGCCTTCTTTCACGCACTGCACCAGAATTCCGCCGCTGGACGTATCGGTGGTTTCCAGATCGGTGGCGGTTTTGGCGGCCTTGGTCACGCCGCTGCTGGCGCTGCTGCGGCGACCTTGCCCGCCTCCGCCGATGCTGAGACCCTGAAGCGGATCGCTCTCGCCGGGGCGCACCACACGCTGAATCTCTCCGGTGACGCGGTAAAAGCTGCCGTCAGCGCTGGTCTCCAGCCCACCCACAACGTACCGCGCTCCATCGGCCCGCAGCGCACGCGGAAACTGCACGTTCATGCCCGAATCAAAACCATCCGACACCGCCTTGACGCGCAATCTTCCGCCGTCACGGACGCACAGCAGTTCTACGCCGCCTGCCGAATCTGCCACCACAGGCAGGGCCAGCACCGCCGTATCCACCGTGACGCCGCGTCCCTGCAAATCGGCGCGGCCCCGGCCCAAGCCCTGAAACGACTGGTCTCGCAATTCCTTGCGGCTGTCGTTGTCGAAACGGCGCGAGGCGATTCGGCCCGCGTAGTGTTCCAGTTGCTCCAGTTCCTCAGCAATCTCGAAGTGTTCTTGCAGCCCAGCGCTATTCAGATCGCGGATCAGGCCGCGCAGCACGGCTTCGGCTTCGGCGGCGTTGCCGTTGTCAGCCAGTTCCACGGCGCGTTCCTTGGCGCGGGCAATTCTCAGGCGGGCCAGATCCAGCGTCACACTGACATCGGTGGTGAAATTGGCCCCCAATGGCGCGGCCAACGCCTGCACCTGCACGGTTCCACTGAGGCTCCCAATGGCCCCGTCGCGCACGGCATCGGCCCGGAAGGTCAGGCTCAGCAAGCTGTGTGTGCCGCCGCCCAGCGCAGGCAGATTCAGCGTGACTCCCAGCAACTTGTCTTCGTCCTCGTACATGTCGCCCAGATCGAAGGTGAGCGGGTCGGAGCCGGGTTTATAGAGGCTCAGCACGTCGGCCACCGTGACGCCCGGCGCAGGCGTCAGCGTGACCGTCAGGTTCTGTGCGGCTACAGCTTTCAGCGTTTGCAGCTCTATGCCGAACACGTCGGCGGCGTCGTCGGCAGACTGGATGAAATAGAAATTCCCGCCAGCAGCGCGGGCCATGCCGATCAGGAGGTCTTCGTTGAAGCCGCTGCCGAAGCCGAGGGTGGTCGTGGTCACGCCCGCTTCGGCTTTTTGCGCCGCCGTTTTGGTCAGGATGCCTGTGTTCTGGACGCCCACGTTGGCCTGGCCGTCGGTCAGCAGCAGTACTCGGCTGACCACCTGCGGCCCCGCCTGCGCCGCCACCAGTTCCACGCCCCGCAACCAACCGCCCGACAGGTTGGTCAGGCCGCCCGCCCGGATGCTGGCAATCTTGGCTTTCAGCGCCGCTTTGTCGGTCACATTGGTGGGCGCGATCAGCGTTTCTACAGCGTCGTCATACGTCACTACGCTCAGGGTGTCGCCTGCGTCCAGTCCGTCAACCACGTTCTGCGCGGCCCGGATGGCGTGCTTGAGCAGGCTGCCGCCCATGCTGCCGCTGCGGTCTATCACCAACGCCAAGTTCAGTGGCCGCCGCGCCGCCTGCGTTTGGGGCAGGCGCAACCGCACGAGCAGGTCAGTGGGCGCGGCGTTGCCCTCTATCAGATGCGATTGGCCAAACGAATAGGAAACCTGCATAGCATCGGTGTTCTGGGTCATGGCTTACCTCTGGGACTGTGTTTTTAAGAATGGGGGCTTTGGGGTTTGAACGGTGCTTTAGGGAACAATTTAGAGCAGCAGTTGAGGCGGCGGGGCAAGAAACTGCCCAGCTCGGCACTGCAAGGGGTTTAGGTTTTGTTGAGGTGGGAGGTTCTGTCGGGGCCGTGTGGGGCGTCTAAGGGTCTAAGCGAGAGCAAGAGCTTCAACCAGAGTTAGAATCCTTTCTTAGACCCTCAGACGCTTTTCCCTTTCTACGTTTCCCGCACAGGCTGATAGTCGTCCGGTTCCAGCCCCGCCGTCCACGCCACCGCCGCCGCGCAGGTGCGGATATGGGGCGGCACACGCAGGGCGTAGCGTCCGCCTGTGCTGGGGCAGCGCACCAACACCGCCACCAACGGCTCATCGTTGTCAAACGGCACATGCACCAACTGGCGTTCGCCGCCCGCATCGCGGTCACGGTGCAGGATCAGACCGCCCACATCTTGCAAAAAGCGATCCAGGCCAATGCGGTCAAGCAGCACGCGGCGGCGTTGGGCGTTGCGGGTATTCAGGACTTCGTGGCCGGTCAGGGTGTCGGGGGCGAAGGCAAAGCGGGCATCCACCGGAACGCCGCTCCAGCGCAGGCCCGCACGGATGCTGGGGGGCAGCGCAGTCAGGCCACTACCCGCCAATTCCAGCGTCTGGGTGATATGGGCATCGGGATGAAGGGCTGCCAGAGCCGCGCACCCACTGACATCCAGATGCGCCACACTGACGCCCCCACCCAATACACGTAAATCCCGGCATCCGGCGAGACTGAGGCGGGTGGCACGCAAGTCAGCACTCAGCACACGCACGCCGCTGCCGTTCAGGTTGATGCTGTCTCGAACGCCCAGGCGGCCATCAATTTCGTGCAGCGCAAGCGTACGGCGAGCACTCAGGCGTTCGGCGTGCAGGTCGGTGGGCAGGGCCGAGAGGTTGGGGCAGTCGTCCACGGTCAGTACCGTGCAGCGCAGCCAGTCGGGCAGGGCACGCAGCCACGCCGCGCCGCTGAGGTTCAGGGGGCCGGAGACGGTCAACGCCGCAGGCACCGGGCCGCGCCGCAGCAATTCGCGGGCCTCGTCGGGGGTGACAGTTCGGGGCGTGGCCGTTTGGGGTGTGGCAGGGGCGATAGGCGGCAGGCTGGGGTAGCGCACCGGAACACGCGGCCCACTCTGGGACGTGTCCAGAGGCACAGGCTGGGGCAAAGCGGCGGAAGCCTTCGCAGGCGCAACAGTCGGAGCTTCCGGCTCCCGCTCCGGCTTCTGGGGTCTGGCGATGACCCGTCCGCCGCTCTGCACCCGGAACATCAGTCCAGCACCGTGCGGACGCTGCCGGGCGTGTATTCGCGCTGCTGCCAGACCCGGTACCAGCCCGTCGGCAGGCGAATCGGGCCGTGTTCCTCATGCGTCAGAGTGGCGTGCGGGGCGGTCACGTGCAGATATTGATCGGCGGCCACGGTGTTACTCGCCACGATGTTACCTGCCACATCGTCGCCTGTGCGCTGCGTTCCGAGTGCGTACAACTGCGCCGCGCCCACTTCCGCGATGCGGTGGCTGTGGCCCGTGACCTCGCCGTAAGCCAGAGTCAGGTGCGGTTGCTGGCGCAGGGGCAGGCTGGGCCGTTGGGCGGCTTGCAGCAATACGTCTCCGTGACGATATAAGGGTGCAGGCATAGGGAAGACCTCCTGGAGTTGACGTGCAGAGCGGCGGAAATCGGAAGCGTGAGCGAGGTTTCTATTACGCTACCAGCATAATCTTTTGGGAAGAGTCTGTCAAATGCAGGGGCGGGTGAAGTGAAGGTGCTGGGCCATAACCACGCTGCTCCTCAATCCCACTAGGGGTAAGAAAACAGACTCTCTCCAGACTGCCACCACACTTCCACTCTGTTCTGGGGCTGCCCCGTGCTATTTTTTCCGCTATGCGCGTACTACACACGGCGGACTTCCACGCGGGACGGAACCTGCGGGGCTTTGACCGCACGCCGGAAATACATGAGGCACTGACCGAAATTGCCGCGCTGGCCCGCACAGAACGCGCCGACGCCGTGCTGGTGGCAGGCGACCTGTTCGATACGGCCAACCCGTCTGCCGATGCCGAGGCCGCCGTCTTCGATTTCTTCTTGCAACTGCGCGACGCGGGCATTCCCGGAATAGTCATCGCGGGCAACCACGACAGCGCGGCGCGGCTGGATTCGGTGGCAGGATTGCTCGGCTGGGTGGGCATTGGGGTGGTGGCGCAACCCACGACCAACCCGGCGAATATGGTACGCACGCTGGAACTGAAGAACGGCGAGAAATTGACGGTGGGCGCTCTCCCCTATCTATCCGAGCGCCGATTGGTGAAGGCCGCTGACCTGATGGGCGGCGACGTGGGCGCGTGGCGGCAAAAATACCGCGAGGGCATGGGCTTTTTTCTGCGGCGCCTGGGCGAGGGCTTTCGCGGAGACAGCGTAAATATGCTGATGGCGCACGCCACGATGGACGGCGCGAAACCCAGCGGCAGCGAGCGCAGCCTGCAATTCGACCTCACCAACAGCTACACCCTGTCGGGCCTGCAACTGCCACCGGGGGCACAGTATGTGGCGCTGGGGCACGTGCACAAGCCGCAGCAGGTGTCCGACGCACCGCTGGCCTGCTATCCGGGCAGCATCATTCAGCTGGATTTTGGTGAGGGTGGCGAGAAAAAACAGGTGAATCTGGTGGAGGTAGAGGCCGGACGCCCCGCCCGCGTACACGCCCTGCCGCTGGCGAGTGGGCGCGAGTTGCGAACCCTGCGCGTGGATGTGGATCAGCTGGAGTCGCGCTTGGAAGCCCTGAAAGGCTTTACGGGGCTGCTGAAAGTGGTGGTGCGTGCCCCTGCCGGAACCACTCTGCCGGGCCTGAAAGACCGCGTGCTGAGGCTGGCTCCCAATGCGCTGGCCGTTGACCTGGACGCCGCGCAGGAGGATCTGGCTCTCCCAGAATTGAAGCGCGAAGGCCTGAGCCTGACCGAGCTGTACGAGCGCTACTGGCGCGAAAAACGCGGCGAGTTGCCCGACGACCTGCGGGCCGCCTTCAAGGACGCCGACGAGCGGGCGCGGATAGAGGTAGAAGCGTGAGGCCGATTCATCTTGAATTACAGGGCTTCACCGCTTTCCGCCAGTTCACCGAACTGAACTTTGACGATCTGGAATTGTTCGCCATCGTGGGATCGACGGGCAGCGGCAAATCCAGCCTGCTGGACGCCATGACCTTTGCCCTTTACGGCTCTACGGAGCGGCTAGGAGCCAGTGGTCTAGATGCCCTGATCACCACTGGAGAGCGCGGCCTGAGCGTCAGCCTGACCTTCGAGGCGGGGGGGCAGGTGTACCGCGCCGCCCGCACCAAGGGCCGCAAGCAGGCCGAAAACGACGTGCGGCTGGAGCGCCAAGACGAGGACGGGCGCTGGACGGGCCTGAACGACGGCGGCAAGCGGGGCATAGACGAACGGATTCGGCAGGCTGTGGGACTGGATGCCAAGACCTTTGCCCGCAGCGTGATGCTGCCACAGGGCGAATTTGCCCGCCTCCTCCACGGCAGCAGCAAAGAACGCCAAAACATGCTGGGCGAACTGACGGGCCTCCATCATGTGCAGGCCATGCAAAAGGTGGCGTCCGATCAGGCCAAGGAACTGAAATACCGCGCCGATAGTGACCAGAAGGTGCTGGCGAACGAATACGAGGGCGTGACGGCTGAGGCTGTGGCCGCCCTGCACGCCGAGCGCGAACGCCTGAGCGCCGAGGCCGAGCGCCTGACCGACACGCTGGAGAACTTGCGGGCCAGACAGACCCGCCTGCGCGACACCGAGCGTGTGTGGCTGGCCCGCGAGGACACCCGCCGCCGCCTGACCACCTTGCAGGCCCGCACTGGCAGCATTCTGGACGGCGCACAACGGGCCGCGCAGGCCCGCCGTGTGGCAGGTGTGGAACCGCTGCTGGATGCCGCGCAACGTGCCCGAATTGCCCACGAAAGGGAAGCGGCTACCCTGGCCCGCGCCGCGACTCAGGCCGAAGTGGTGGCCCGTGCCGTGCAAACCGCACAGACCGCCCTGGACGCCGCACAGAAGGCCGAAAATACGATTCCTGAATTGGAAGCCCGCGCCGAGGCCCTGCGTGAAGCCGAGGCCGACGCCGCCCGCCTGCGCCGCGCTGGGGGCACGGTTCAGACCACGCACCCCGCGCCCCTGCTCTGGGATGAAGACGCCCACCACGCCGCCCGCGAATCGGCACAGAAGTTGGAAAAGCTGAAGGGGGAGCGGGTGCAGATTGAGGCTCAGAAAGCCGCGCTGCACGCAGACCGCGAGCGCCAGAACACCGAAACTGCGCAGCTTAAGAAGCTGACCGATGAACAGGAACGGGTGATGCGGGAAGGGCAGGAAGCCAAAACTGCATCGGAACGCGCCGACGCTGCCCTGAAAACCGCCCAGATCGAGGCCGGGGCCGCTGCCTACCGCACTCATCTGCACGCGGGCGAGCCCTGCCCGCTGTGCCTGCAACAGGTGGAACACGTCCCGCCCGCCTCCAATCTGGATTTGGGCAAGCTGGAGCAGGAAGCGTCGGCCCTGAAAACCAATCTGGAAGGCCGCCGTCTGCGCTACAAGGAAATCGGGCTGGAACTGGCGACGCTGCGGAAATCGGTAGACGCCCGCACCGACGCGCTGAGGGACTGGGAGGCGCAGATCGGGCAGCGCGAACTGGATCTGCGCGAGTTGGAAAGCCATATCACGGGCGACCCACAGACCGAAGCCCTGCGCCTGCTGGCGGGACTGGCGGCGCGGGTGCGGGAGGCGGGGGCAGACCCGGCCAAACTACGCAAGCAGGCGCTGGACGGTGTGGCCGCCATTCGCAAACGGGTGCAGGACGCCGCCGCCGCCTTGGCGCGTGCCCAGAGCGACGATGCCGGAGCGCAGGCCACGCTGCAAAGCGCACAGGCTGCTGCCACCACCCGTGCCCGCGAGCAAAGTGACGCTGGAGCCGCCCTGAATGCCGCCCTGACCGTGCTGGGATTGGACGCCGCTCAGGCCCGTGCCGCCGCCCTGCCCGAAGCCGATATCGCCGCGCTGGAGGAGGCCGCACGCACGCACACGGCGCAGGTGTCTCAGCTAGCCGAGAACCTGAAGGAACTGGAGCGGCAACTGGGCGTGGCCCCCTTCGACCCGGCAGAACTGGGCCAGGTCACCCGCGACCTGACCGCCACCGACGCCGCTCTAACAGCCGCCCGCGAATTGGCCGGGCAACTGCGCGAGCAACAACGCACCGCGCAGGAACGGCTGGAGCGCAAGGCCGAAATAGAACGCCGCGCTGCGCTCTTGGCCGCCCAGCACGACACCTGGAAAATGCTGACCAACAGCCTACGGGCCGATGAATTCCAGCAATTCCTGCTGGCCGAGGTGGAGGCTCAACTGCTGACGCGGGCGGGCATCCTGCTGCATTCCATCAGCGACGGGCGCTACCGCCTCGCGCTGGCCGACGGCGAATACGTGGTGCAAGACCTCTGGAACGCGGGAGAGGCCAGGGGCGTCAAAACCCTGTCAGGCGGCGAAACGTTCCTGGCCAGCCTGAGTCTGGCGATTGCCCTCAGCGACTACCTGGCGGGCAACAAGATTCTGGGCGCGTTGTTCCTCGACGAGGGCTTCGGCACGCTTGACCCGCAAGCCCTGGAGGCTGTGGCAGGCGCACTAGAGAATCTAAGAACGCAGGGCCGCATGGTGGGTGTGGTCACGCACGTGGAAAGCCTGTCGGAGCGCCTGCCGAGCCGTCTGCTAGTGACCAAAAGTGTGGCGGGGAGCAGCGTCCAGAGGTTTTAGAAGCTGTTGGTGGTGGGTGGGAAAACATAAAAGATGGGGCCATGAATTCAACTCAAGGCCCCTGTTCTTTGTTTTCCTCATTTCTGCTTTTGACCTTCCCACTCACTACTGATCACTTACCACTCACAGTTTTAAGCTGCGTCCCCGTTCCCGTCTTTCTCCGCCCGCGCAAAAATCATGCGGCCCACGTTGGTCTGCACATTGTTGATGACCTGCACGCGGGTGGGCTTGCCCCGGTATTTCATGCCGTCTTCCACGACCACCATCGTGCCGTCGTCCATGTAAGCCACGCCTTGGCCCTGCTGCTGGCCGCCCTTGGTGATGGTCACGGTCAGGTGGTCTCCGGTCTGCACCTGGGGCTTGAGGGCCACTGCCGCCTCATGGATACTCAGGACTTCCAGGCCGTGCAGCTTGGCAATTTTGCGGAGGTTGCCATCGTTGGTCAGCAGTTTGCCACCTGTGTCGCGGGCCAGCCGAATCAGCTTGTCGTCCACGGTGGTCAGCGCGGCGTCGTCCCAGTCCTCGACCCGGATCGGCTGAATCTCGCGGAGTTCCTCCAACACGCTCAGGCCGCGTTTGCCCCGCGTGCGCTTTTGGGGGTCGGCGTTGTCGGCCAGCACTTGCAGTTCGCGCAGAATAAAGCTTGGCACCACCAGCTCGCCCTCCAGAAATCCGGCGCGGGCCAGTTCCAAAACGCGCCCGTCGATGATCACGTTGGTATCCAGGATTTTGCTGCCCGGCTTGCGGCGCACCGAGGGGAAGGCAAAGGCTCCGAAGGCTTCGGCGTGCTGGGTGGCAAAAGAAACGAAGAAGGCCGCCAGCACCAGCGTCACGCCCACATTCCAGATCCAACTGTAAAAGGGCAGACCCCGCAGCAAGTTGCCCAACAGCACGCTCAGCAGCAGGGCCACAATCAGGCCGAAAGTGGCAGCGGCCACGGTGCGCGGCGAGAGCTTTTCGTACCAGCGGCCCAGCGCCGAAAGCCAGCGCCCGGCCAGCTTTTCCCCGCGCGGCGCGAGCAAAAAGCCCGTCAGTGCGCCAGCCATCATCAGGCTCAGGGTATTGACCAATGCCAATCCTTCGCCCACGCTGCGGCCAGACAGCACCATTCCTATGACCCACCCCGCCAGCAGGCCCAATCCTATAATCAACAAACGAAACGCCAGCATTATCATCCAGTGTACTCGTTTGCCCTGTCCAGACACCCGCTCTTGCCTCTCAATTCGGGCCATGAGGTGGAAACAGCAGGGGCAGCAGAGTGCTTAGGCAACGGCAAAACCCTTGAAAGTGGCTCTGTCGCGCACTATTGCTGGTGTATTAGCCAACGCTACAGTCAGCAAAGAGGATCAGCAGAACGGGTGGCAAAAAGAGAGGCCGGAGCGTTGGCCCCAGCCTCTCTCCATAAATTCTGGTGTCAGTCTGCCGCGTCGCCCTGCGCGTACTGAAGGCGGTGCAGGCGGGCGTAGTAGCCACCCTTTTGCAACAACTCGCGGTGGCTGCCCTGCTCCACAATGCGGCCCTTTCTCATCACCACGATCCGGTCACAGCCCTCGATGGTGCTGAGGCGGTGGGCAATGATGATAGAGGTTCGGCCCAGCATGACCTTTTGAAGTGCGTGCTGGATGCGGAGTTCGGTTTCGGTATCCACGTTGGCGGTGGCCTCGTCCAGTACCAGCAGGATGTCGGGGTTCTGGATCAGGGCGCGGGCGAAGGCCAGCAGTTGCTTTTGCCCGGTGCTGAGGGTCGCGCCGCGCTCGCGCACTTCGGTCTGGTAGCCTTCCGGCAAACTCAGGATGTAGTCGTGAACGCCCACGTACTGGCAGGCTTCCACCACGCGCTCATGCGAAATATCGGGGCTGTTGAGGGTCAGGTTGCCCTCGATGGTTCCGGCAAACAGGAACACGTCCTGCAATACCACGCCCACATGCCGCCGCAGATCGTACTGGGCCAGGTCGCGCACGTCTTCGCCGTCTACTTTCACTGCGCCGCGCTGCACGTCGTAAAAGCGGCTGACCAGGGCCGTGACACTGGTTTTGCCCGCGCCTGTGGCCCCCACCAGCGCCACGCTTTCGCCGGGCTGAATGTGCAGGTCGATACCGCGCAAGATCCAGCGGTCATCGGTGGCGGGTGTATCGGCGGTCACGGTCTGGTCGTAGGAGAACCACACGCCCTCGAAGGACACGCTGCCCTCGAAGTTGTTCAGGGCTTTGGCGTCCGGCTTGTCGGCCACCTCTTCCTCGGTGTCCAGCACGCCAAAAATGCGTTCGCTGGAGGCCATCGCCGCTTGCAGGTTGTTGAACACATCGGCCAAGTCCTGAATCGGCTGGAACAGTTGCTGCGTCCACTGCACAAAAGCGTAGAGCGTGCCGATGGTGAAGGCTCCGGCGGCCACGCTACCCGCCACGTTGTTGCCCAAAATGTTGCGCGAGGCGAAATACAGCACCAGCGCCACCGCCACCTGCCCCAGCACGGCCACCACAGGCATGAACAGCGAAAACCACTTGACCGAATTCACGTTGGCGGTCAGGAGGGAACGGTTGGACTGGTCGAAATCCAGCGCCGAGCGGTTCTCGCGGCCAAAGAGCTGCACCGTCAGCATCCCAGTGATGTTCTCGTTCAGCTTGGTGTTCACGATGGCCTGCTGGGTGCGGGTCATGCGGAAGGCGTCGCGGAGTCTGGCCCGGAAGAAGTTGGTGGCAAAGTACAGGATGGGCAGCACTGTGAACGAGATCAGGGCCAGTTGCCAGTTCACGCGCAGCATGATAATCACGTAGGCCACGATCAGGAACGTACTCTGGATCAGGCTGACCAACCCGCCCGTAATGAACTGATTGATGGCGTCCACATCGCTGGTGACGCGGGTAATCAGGCGGCCCACCGGGTTCTGGTCGAAGTAGGCCAGATGCAGGCGCTGCAATTTGGTGAACACGTCGCCCCGGATATCGCGCAGCACATTCTGGCCGAGGTAGCCGATAGCGAGCGTAAAGGCGTAGGTGAGGCAGAATTCCACCACTTTCAGGGCCATATAGCCCAGCGCGGCCACCATCAGACCCCGGTAGAGGGTCTCAGTGGTCAGCGTCCGGTCACGCTCGAAGGGCACGAGGTAGGTGTCGATGGCGTGGCGCTGAATCAGGGCGAACATGGGTTGGGCCACCGCGATCAGCAGGGCCAACACCACGCCCGCCACCACCAGCGGCACATACGGCTTCAGATACACGAAGATTCGGCGCGTCAGTTGGGCATCGAAGCCCTTTTGGAAGGCGTCGCCGGATTGGTCGGGGGCGGTCATTTGGTCACCTGCTCTTTGGTTGGTACTGCGGTGGTTTGGGGGACTTCTACTTTAGACAGACTGGAAGCTGACATCTGGCCCGTTTCCAGCAGGTTGGCGGCCTCGTCGGGCGTGGCGATGGCGTCGTCGTCGCTGTCCAGATCGGTGGCGAGGCTTTGCAGGCGTTCCAGTTCGGCGTAGTGGCCGCCCGCTGCCAACAGCCCTTCGTGCGTGCCCTGCTCCACGACGCGGCCCGCTTCCAGCACCACGATCTGGTCAGCGTGGCGCAGAGTGCTGACGCGGTGGGCAATGACAATTACGGTGCGCCCGGCGCTGACTTCACGCAGGCCGTCCAGAATCTTGCGTTCGGTTTCGGTGTCTACGGCACTCAAGGAGTCGTCCAGAATCAGAATGCGCGGCTCGCGCACCAACGCACGGGCAATGGCGGTGCGCTGGCGTTGGCCGCCCGACAGCGTGACGCCGCGTTCACCCAACATAGTGTCGTAGCCCGCCGGAAAGCCCTCTATGTCGCCGTCCAGCCCGGCCAACCGCGCCGCATTCCGCACGCGGGCGGGGTCGGGCATCTGGGGAATATCGGGGGTCGGGGGCGCGCCCACCACGCTGATTCCGGTGGGCACGCGGGGCAGGTCGCGGTTGCCGAGGCCAAAGCCGATGTTGTTGGCAATGGTGTCGCTGAACAGGAAGGGTTCCTGCGGCACGATGCTGATGGCGTCGCGCAGGGTATTCAGGGGAACAATCCGCACGTCTTGGCCGTCCATCCTGACCACACCCGAAGTCGGATCCATTGAGCGGGTGATCAGTTGCGCCAGCAGGGTTTTGCCGCTTCCAGTGGGGCCGGTGATGCCCAGAAAGGTTCCGGCGGGAATGGTCAAATTGATGTTCTCCAGCACGCGGGCGTTGCCGTAGTTCAGGCTTACGTTGTCGAAAGCCACGTCGCCCAACAGGTCGCGGATTCGGGTGTTGGTACGGTTGCGGTCATCGTTTACCAGCGGGCGGGCGTCCAGCATCTCGCGCAGACGCAGCCACGAGGCCAGCCCGCGCTGCGTGACCCCGGTGATCCAGCCCACCATCAGCATGGGCCACGCGAGGCGCTCCAGCGTGCCCACGAACTGCACGAACATGCCCACCGTGAAGGTGCCGTCGTTGGTCGGACTCAGGATCAGGCGGCCCCCCACCAGCAGAATCAATCCGAAGGCCAGCCCGATCAGCAGGCTGGCAAAGGAACGGAGCGGGCCTTCCACCTTGGTCAGGTCGATGTTGCGGCGCAGCAACTCCAGGTTCATGGCCCTGTAGTCGGCGATCTCGCGGTCTTCAATGGCGTACCCCTTGACCACCCGCGCCCCGCTGAAGTTTTCCTGTGCCTTGGCAGCGATCAGACTGTTTTGCTCCTGCGCCAGTCGGTGCCGCTTGCTGATCTGGCGAGCCAGATAAAACAGCACCCCTACGATGATGGGCAACACGGCGATCACGATCAGGGTCAGTTGCCAGCTCAGGCCGAACATCACCGCGAAGGCAGTAATAAAGCCCGACACGATGTTCACGATCTGCCACGCACCGAAGCCCAACATCTCGCGCACGGCGCTCAGGTCGCCGGTCAGGCGGTTCATCAGGTCGCCCGTTTTGGCGCGGTCGTAGTAGTGCTTGTCCAGCGTTTGCAGGTGGGCAAACAGGTCGCGCCGGATCTCGTACTCGGTCTGGCGCGAGGCCACCACGATCATGCGGCGCATCAGCAGCATAAAGCCGCCCGCAGTCAGGGCTGCGAGCACGATGCCCAGTGCGTACAGGCCCGCCGTCGCCAGTGTGATGCCCGCCGTGTCGGGGTTGGTGTCACTTTGCCCGGTCAGACCGTCGATGGTGAGGCGAATAAAGTAGTAGGGCAAGAGATTGACGCTATTGGCAACGATAACGGCCAGCAAGCCGATGACGTACTGCCGCGTATGCATTCTCAGGTACGGCGCCAGGGTTCTTAAACTTTCCAAGGGATACCTCGTGGGGGTCAGGACTGTGCAGCGACATCAGGCAAGACCGAAGCAATGGGCGAGAAACGAAAGAAGGGACACCTCAGGGGTCGGGGCCAGTTGCGGCCCGAACACCTCGCAAGAGCGCCAGCATACGCCTAAGCGCGCAGGGTGAAATGCGCGTTATGGCGCATCCGGATCTGTATGAACTTCTGCTTCAGAACTGCTGAGCGCCCTTCCTCTACATCGCCTGCCCGCCTCCGCCTACGGCATGACCAACCAGCCTGTCACGGCAGGGGCACACACGGACACCCCTGATTGCGGGCAGCAAAGCGCAGCTGACCACGGCCCGACCAGTTCTGGGGCATTCAGTGGGGCCGTGTTGACACCTTTGGGGGGTGGTGCTACCATTCACAACCGGAAGAGAACGCGCAGGCGGGAACCTTCCATGCTCAAGGAAACCGCTTTTTCGGCTTTCCGGCGCAGGCTCAAGGTGCCACTCTAGCTCAATCTGGTAGAGCACCCGACTTGTAATCGGAAGGTTGGGAGTTCGATTCTCCTGGGTGGCTCCAGATTCTACGAAACCACGCGTAGAATAGCAGTAAACGGGCCAAAACTGGGCTGGGTAGGTGGCCGAGTGGTTAAAGGCGACAGACTGTAAATCTGTTCACGTAAGTGTACGGCGGTTCGAATCCGCCCCTGCCCACCACAAGGACGCGGGAATAGCTCAGTTGGTAGAGCGTCAGCTTCCCAAGCTGAATGTCGCGAGTTCAAGTCTCGTTTCCCGCTTACTTTTTCTTTGCTCTTGTAGCTCAGTGGTAGAGCACTCCCTTGGTAAGGGAGAGGTCGTCAGTTCAATCCTGACCAAGAGCTCCAACCTGAAAACGCGGCCTGCGACGAGTGGGCCGCGTTTCCTCTAGTCTCCACTCCAGTTTCACCCACCTATTTCGCCCTCTCTTCAGCACGGCAGGCTTGCTCTACCCCACCGGGGCGTGGGCCTGTAAACTTGGAAGGCTTGCCCGCCGCCCGCAGCGATATACGGGGCCGGGTAACCCACCTAGGAGGATTCATCATGGCAAAGGGAACGTTTGAGCGCACGAAGCCCCACGTGAACGTGGGCACGATTGGACACGTCGACCACGGCAAAACCACGCTGACGGCGGCGATCACCTTCACGGCAGCGTCGGCTGATCCGAGCATCGAGACCCAGCGCTACGACCAGATCGACAAGGCCCCCGAAGAAAAGGCCCGTGGCATCACTATCAACACCGCCCACGTCGAGTACAACACCGCGGCGCGCCACTACAGCCACGTCGACTGCCCCGGGCACGCCGACTACGTCAAAAACATGATCACGGGCGCGGCGCAGATGGACGGCGCGATCCTGGTCGTCAGCTCCGCTGACGGCCCGATGCCCCAGACCCGCGAGCACATCCTGCTGGCCAAGCAAGTCGGTGTGCCCCACATCGTCGTGTTCATGAACAAGGTCGATATGGTCGACGACGAAGAGTTGCTCGAACTCGTGGAAATGGAAGTGCGCGAGCTGCTCTCCAAGTACGAGTTCCCTGGCGACGACCTGCCCGTGATCAAAGGCAGCGCCCTGCAGGCGCTCGACGCCCTGGTCGCCAACCCCAAGATGGAGCGCGGCACCAACAAATGGGTCGACTACATCTGGGAACTCCTGGACGCGGTGGACAGCTACATCCCCACCCCTGAGCGCGACACCGACAAAGCCTTCCTGATGCCCGTCGAAGACGTGTTTACCATCACCGGACGCGGCACTGTCGCCACCGGCCGTGTGGAGCGCGGGATCGTCAAGGTTCAGGACGATGTCGAAATCATCGGCCTGCGCGACACCAAGAAGACCACGGTTACCGGTATCGAAATGCACCGCAAGTTGCTCGACTCCGGCATGGCCGGCGACAACGTCGGCGTGTTGCTGCGTGGTGTGGCCCGGGATGACGTCGAGCGCGGTCAAGTGTTGGCCAAGCCCGGCAGCATCAAGCCCCACACCAAGTTCGAAGCCAGCGTCTACATCCTGTCCAAGGATGAAGGGGGCCGTCACAGCGCGTTCTTCGGTGGCTACCGCCCCCAGTTCTACTTCCGCACCACGGACGTGACCGGTGTGGTGGAACTCGCCGAAGGCGTGGAAATGGTGATGCCCGGCGATAACGTGACCTTCGTGGTCGAACTGATCAAGCCCATCGCCATGGAAGAAGGCCTGCGCTTCGCCATCCGCGAAGGTGGACGTACCGTCGGTGCCGGCGTCGTCGCTAAGGTTCTGGAGTAAGGACCAGCACAAGCTAAGCTCCTGAATTCGGGAGCTTGAAAGGGAGAGAGGGCCGGTGTGCCTTCTCTCCCTTTTTTCCTTGAGGTTGGAAGGTAACCCCCTTGTTGCTGACGCGGGCCAACCTCCTTGAGGGGAGGACAGATCAGATTGCGACTTGCTGCCTAGTACACGTGGAAATCCCGTAGCCCGGTGGCCTCGCTGTATTGGGTCTGGACTTCACGCACTCTGGCATGGGGCGGCCCCCGGTGAAGCCAGTGCAGCAGGCGGTCAAGGTCGGCCTGGTCGCCTTCTGCAATCACTTCTACCTGTCCGTCGGTCAGGTTTTCGGCGTAGCCTTGAAGCTTGAGGTCGCGGGCGTATCGCTGCACAAAACGGCGGTAGCCCACGCCCTGAACGGTTCCGGTGACAAGAGCGGTTAGGCGCATATAGGGCGTATGGTAGCGGGCGCGGGGCAGGGACAAGTGTCTGTCAGGTTCCGCTCGGGACTGAACTTGAGACAAATCGGAGATGACTCTGCTGACGCGGCGAGCATCAGAGCGAACACGCATGGGCCGCATGCCCCCGCCGTGTCTGATGGTCAGGTGAGGAACGCGGGACTGACGTTCATGTGACTGTGGATAGAATACTAGGAATGCCCGTTCCTGCCGTGTTCGCCTCTCCCCCATTTCCCCTTGTCTTCCGCGTGGGTGACGTGTGACAGACGGCCCTGCCCCGCGCCCTGACCCCATAGAGACGCAGCCTACTGAAACGCAGTCCACAGAGACGACGCGGCCCACCGAAGCTCTGCCCGGTGAAGTCAACCCTGCTCCAGTGGCACGGCGGCGCAGGCGTTGGCCCTGGGTCTTGCTGGCCGTCTTCCTCGTGTTGGCGGCTGTCCTGACCCTGACGCCGCGCCTGTTGGGTGGGCTGATCTTGTCGCAGTTGGGAGACGATCTACAGATTACTTCAGAGCGGAATGGCGGGCCGTTGTGGTCGCCCAATTTGTCTGGGGCCACGGTGAAACTGCCGGGGATAGAGGGCAAAGCAGGACGGGTGGGCGTGACCGTGGCAGGGGTGAATCTCGCCTCACGCACCGTGAAGCTGAACGTGGCTGTACGAGACGCCACCGTGAACCTGAAATTACAGGAACTCCTGAAAGGCGGCGCGGCAACGGGAGAAGGCGGCTGGAAAGTCGTGCTGGGCAGCCTGGACGTGCAAAATGCCCGCGTGAATGTGGACGGCAAGGGCGTAAACATTCCCAACGGGAACTTCCGCGTCCAGCAGGGCGAAAACGGCAAACTGGCAGTCAGGGGCCGCACCACCGAAGGCGAATTGAATGCCGACGTGCAGGTTTCTCAGGGCAAGGCGGGCAACATTTTCGGCCTTGATCTGGATGCCGACGCCCGCGTGTTGAACCACTACTGGCCGGGAGTCACGGCGGGCCGCATTGCCGGGCGCTACGTGCTGAACGATGGCCCGATCCGGGGAGATTTGAGGGTGGTAGACGCTGCCCTGCGCGTACCGGGGGCCAAATTTGTGACTGTGACAGGCATTGACGGCACGGCCACGCACCGGGGCGACAAGATCGATTTGAAGTTGGCTGGGCGCGGCTGGAACGGCCCCGTAAACGCAGTGGGCGCAATAGATTTGAAAGCCCAGAACTGGAGCGTGACCGCCGACGCCGACCCCACCGTCGCGGGCCTGGCCGAGGCTCTGGGCACGACTGGCACGGGCAATCTGAACCTGCGGGTCACGGCGGGCGGCTGGAGCACGGTGCGCGTGAAAGCCTATGCCAAGGGCGCGGGCCAGGTGGCGGGCGTGCCGTTCCGCGATGCCAACGTGGAATACACCCTACTGACCAAAGATGGCAACCGCGCCGGGCAGACCAACGACTTGGCCTTCAGCGTAAAAACCGCTCTGGCAGGCAATCAGGCCATCACTGGGCGCTGGGCACTGGGACGGGCCGGAACCGCACAGGCGCTGGGCACACTGGCGGGGCAACCCCTCACACTGGCCGCCAAGATTGATGACAAGAATCTCTTGACGCTGGGTGGCACGGCATTGGGCGGCCCAGCCCGCGGCAGCTTCGACCTGAAAACGCAGGCCATTGACGCCGTGCTGAATCCCAACGTGAGCGGCGTGGGTGCACGTGTAGCGCTGACTGGCAAGCCCTCAGATGTGCGGGCGGCCATCAGCGGCGGCACGGTGGGGCCATTCGAGCTGGCAGGCACGGCGCGGCTGAATGCACAGGGATTGACGGCTGATTTGCAAAGCGGTGAGGGCACGGCGGCTGGAACGTTGGCCCTCAAGCTTGACCGCGAATTTAAAGGCACTTGGAGCGCCCAAAACCTCAGCGGCGCGGGCGTGACTCTGGGCGGCAACGGGCAACTGGACGCGACGGGCGGCGACCTGACGGGCACGATCACGGCAAGGCTGCCCGGATTGACCGCGCCGCTGAGCGGCCCCTTGAATCTGAACTACGTGCGCCAGCGCGGTACCTTTGCACCCGCCGATCAACGCCTGACGTGGAACGGCGACACTTTTGGCCTGACCGCCCGCAATTTGGCGGTGGCTGGCGGCGTGACCGTGAACGGCAACCTGAACGTGACCACCGCCCTGAAAGCCACCGGCAACCTGAGCGCACGCGGCAACGGCTTCGACGTGACCGCGACTGCACGCGGCGACACGGCCAGCCTACGCGGGGTGCTGGGCGCGGCAGGCAACCGCGTGACCGTGCTGGCCGACACGCAACTCTCGGCAGGATTCCTCACCAGCGCCCGGATCGAGGGAGCCGACATCGAGGGGACGGTGAGCGTGCAAGACGGCCTGCGCTTTTCTCTGACCACCGCCGACGCTTCCGGCAGGCGCGACACGGCACGCGGCGTGATCGACGGCTCCAACTGGGACGCCACAGGCCGGGTGAATCTGGCGGCCCTGCGCCCGCTCCTGCCTGCGCTGGCCGAGCAAAAGCTGGATGGCACACTCGATCTGGCATTGGCCGGACTGGGCGGCACTGCCCGCCTCAACACTTCAGCAGCGGGTGCAGGCGTATCAGGAATTCTCCAGCGGAGCGGGCAGGCCATCACCGCCGATCTGAACGTGACCTATCCGAGTGTGACCGCAAAACTGGCGGGCCGGGTCTTCCCCAATGTGCAGGTCAGCGGCAGCGGCACCTACAGCAATGGAACAGACGCCCCCCAAACGTTGAACGCCGTTCTGGCGGGCGAGTACGGCAACCTGAACGCCCGCCTGACCGGGCGCACCGGGCCGCTCTCGTTTAGCGGCGTGACCATTCCCGCGCAGGCCGTGAACCTGACCGGAACCGTGACACCCAACATGACGGCGGCAGGCACGTGGGGCGATCTGAACGTGACCTACGACGCCCGCACCGGACTGGCCCGCGTGACTGGGCGACAAACCCTAACCGCCTTCGGACAGACCGGAACCGTGCAGGGCCGCGCCACCTGGGGGCCGGGACGCAGCACCGATTCTGGGGGGGGCAACTCCTTCCGGGGAGCCGCGGAAGCCAGCGGCGTGCTGGATCAATACACGGTGGCGCTCAGCGGCCCCTGGGACAGCCTGAACGTGCGCCTCAGCGACGGCGAGGGCCTGCGGGCCACTGGCAAAGCCTCCTTGCCTTCGGGCCGATACGATGTCGATTTGCGCGGCCCGATTGCGGGTGGTACGGCGGCGGGCGGCCTCTTTATAGACGGCAACGTGACCGGCACCGGCACCGAGCCACGCGGCACCGTGAACGTGTTTGACGGAGCGGGCGGCAGTGCCCGCGTGAGCCTGCGCGGGTTTTCTGATCTGGACTTGCGGGCACGCGGCCTGACGTTGGGTGGACAGAAACTGTACGGCGACCTGAGCGCCCGGAACAACGTACTGAGCGGCGTCATCGACGCTGGCCCCTTCCGCCTGACCGCTGCCGGTGGCCGGGTGCGGGCGGTGGGCGAATTTGTGGGTCAGAGCGTGATCGCCAGCGGCAAACTGACCCTACCTGCCACCGTCTCTGATCTGAATGTGCGCGTGGACGGCCCTTACCTGAGTGCCAGCGCCACCGGCAGCGTGTCTGATCTGCGCGGCACCGTGCGCCTGAATGCCCAGACGTTTGGCCCGGCACAGGCACGGGTCAGCATTCCGGCGCAGGTGTTGCCTCTCACGGCTTCGCTGACCGGAGCGCGGGCCAATATCGGCGGCCTGACCTTCCTGGGCGGCAACTGGAGCGGGGCGGCGAACCTGCGCTACCTGCTGGCAACTGGGGCGGCAACGACCCCCGGACAACTCCGCCTGGAAGGCAACGGCCCGCAACTGCTGGCGGTTCCGTCCGGCCCCGTCGCAGGCCGCGTGACTGTACTGCCCACCATCGGCGGCACCCTCAGCGCCAGCCTCTCCCCTGCCCTGCCCTTCTTGCCGCAAGCCGTTCGCAAGGAGATCGTGCCCGGTAGACTCGTCGCGCGGATTTCGGCATCAGGCGCAACTCTGACCACCACTGGCACGCGCTATCTGAACGACCCACTGAACCTCTCGGCGCGGGTAGGCTGGCAGAACGGCGTCACGGCTTCGGGCACGCTGAGCCACCCCGGTTCGCGGATTCCGGTTCGGTACGACGGACGTGACCTGACGCTGGACGCCCTGGTGCTGAATGCCCGCGCCCTGCGGCCCCTCTTGCCCGGACTCACCGGAACCCTGACCGCCAGCCTGACGGTGCCCAAGCTGGACTTTGCACAGGCCGATGGGCGGGCACGGGTGAATCTGGCGCTGCAAGGTCAGCGGGCAGACGGGCTGGTGTCGCTGCGACGTGGGCAACTGGGCGCAGACCTGACCAGCACCCTGGCAGGCCTGAATCTGCGGGTGCGCGGGCCGCTGTATCCGCAGGCTGACGCCGTGCTGAACATAGACGGCGTGCGCGGCACCCTGACTGGGAACGCTGACCGCACTCTCAATCTGAAAGCTGTGGGGGAATTTCAGGGCCAAGCCATTGACCTGACGGCCAGCGCGACCAACCTTACCCGTGCAGGCCAGATCAAATTGGCGGGCAACGTGGCAGGCCAGAGCATCAGCGCCAGCGGCAACCTCGTTTCCGGCGTGCTGTCGGGCCTGAATCTGCGGGTCAGTGGGCCATATCTGAGTGCCAATGCCAGCGGCAACTTAGCTGATCTGCGCGGCTTGGTGCGCCTGAATGCCCAAGCCTTCGGGCCAGCAGAAGCCCGCGTCAGCCTTCCGGCTCAGGTCTTGCCACTCACGGCCTCGGTGAACACGGGGCGCGTGAATGTGGGCGGCCTCGGCTATGCGGGTGGCCAGTGGAGCGGCGCGGCGAACCTGCGTTACGGCTTTGGCAACACGCCCGGACAACTGCGCTTGGAAGGCAATGGGGCGCAATTGCTGGCGGTTCCGTCCGGCCCCGTCGCGGGGCGCGTAACTGTGCTGCCCACCATCGGCGGTACGCTCAGCGCCAGCCTCTCTCCCGCCGTGCCGTTCTTGCCGCAAGCCGTGCGGAAGGAATTCGTGGCGGGAAGGTTGATCGCCCAAATCTCAGCTACGGATGCGACCCTGACCAACAACGGCACGCGCTACGTGGGGCAACCGCTGGGCCTTGCCGCACGGGTGAACTGGAAGAACGGCCTCACCGCTTCCGGCACCGTGACCCATCCTGGTTCGCGGATTCCGGTTCGCTACGATGGGCGTGATCTGAATATTGACGGAGCTGTGCTGGACGCCCGCGTCCTGCAACCGCTCCTCAACGGCGTGACTGGAACCCTCAGCGCCAGCCTCAGCGTGCCCAAGCTGGATTTCGGGCAGGCCAGCGGGCGGGCGCAGGTGAATTTGGCGTTGCAAGGTCAGCGGGCGGTAGGAGCCGTGACCGTGCAGCGCGGGCAAGTGGGCGCAGACCTGACCAGTACGCTGGCAGGCCTAGATGTGCGGGTACGCGGCCCTCTCTATCCGCAGGCCAATGCTGTGCTGAACGTAGACGGTGTGGCGGGAACCCTGACCGGAAGCGCCGCAGAAACGCTGAAATTGCAGGCGGCGGGCGTGTATGAAGGCCGGAATCTGAACCTGAATGCCAGCGCAACGGGCCTGACCACCAAAGCAGCTTTGGCACAGGTGGCCGGAACGGTAGCGGGCGTGGCAGTCAATGTAAGCCTCAAACAAACTGCAGGGAAATGGAACACGGCGGGCAGCCTAGACGTGCCTGATCTGCGCACCCTGACTGCCACCAACGGTTCGGGCGGCACGGCGGGCAACCTGAGCGCCACCATCGGCGGCACGCTGGACAACCTGACCCTGAACGCGGTGGGTGAGGCGGCGGGCGTGCGCTTTTCGGCTCCGGCCACTTACCGGGGCGGCGTATTGCGGTTGGCGGGCGCGTCGGCCACGCTGCCTGACCTCGTGAGCGTGCGGGCCAGCGGGCCAGTGTTTCCCACGCTGGGGCTGAGTGCCAAAGCCACCCTGACGGACTACCTGCCGGGAACGTACACGGTGCAGGCCAGCGGCAGCCTCTCCAAACCTGACGTGAACGCGCAGGGCACCCTTCAAAGTGCGCCTACCGGACTGCAAGCCGGGGGCAGCCGCGTCACCGCCCGCCTGCTGGGGCAGGATTACCGCCTGACCTTCGTGGGCGAACCTCTGGCTGGATTCGTGCGCGGGCAACTGGGGGTCAAGGTACAAGGCCAAGCTGTACCGGGCGGCCTGCTGGATTCCCGCCTGACGCTGAACACCAGCTACATCGGCGCAGATGGCCTGCGCGTGACCCTGAACGGCGCAACCGGCTGGAATGCCCGCCGGGGCTGGCTGGGCACCTTGCAGGCTCGCGGCACACTGGGCGAAAACAACGCCCTGAACGCCACTCTGAACGGCTCTGGCCCGCTGAATCTGGCCGCCACGCTGAGAACGCCGTTTAATGGGCAGCCCCGGACTGCCAGCGTCACTGGAAGCTTGCCCGCCGACCTGCCCTTCCGGCCCGGCGGCACGCTGAATCTGGCTGCGCTGGACGTGGGCACACTGTGGGGCCGCGCCGGACAACTGGCCCTGACCGGACAGGCCACGCTGGGCGGCGGCACCTGGAGCAAGTTGGCTGCGCAGTTTGCAGGCCGCATAGAAGACAGCGCGGGCGAACTCACGGGTGATCTGGGAGCCACCTACCGCGCTGGAGACGTATCCGTGCGGCTGGCAGGACAGCGCATATCGGGCGGCGCGGTGTTGGCAGGCGGCAAGTACGACCTGACCTTGCGGGCTGAACCGTTGCGACTGGCCCGCCTCTTGCCCGTGAATCTGGATATGGACGCCCTTACCTTCGGCGGCACGATCACGGCGGCAGGAACGTTGGAGGGTGGGCCATCCAAGGTCACCCTGCGGAATCTGGCGCTGAAGGGCGAACAGGGCAGTATTCGGGACAGCGGCATCGGGCCATTCAGCCTGTACGGCAGCGCCTCCTATGTGTGGCAGCCCGGCGGCCAGAATGTGCTGGAAGCAGCGCTGGACGGCAGTTTGCGCGGCGGAGTGTTGCAGGCGCGGGGCCAGTTGCCTGCGGGCGTGCGCGTGACGGCACGGGACATAGACGCCCGCACACTCGGCGCAGGCGTGCTGGGCGCGGCCCTAAACCTGACGGGCGACCTGACCAACCCAGCGGTGTCGGGGCAAGTGAATACCGTGGCCGACGCCTTCAGCGCCCGCGTGATCCTGTCGGGGCGGGCCTTGAGCCTGAACGCCAATGCACGGGCCAATCTAAAAGGCAGCGCACAAGGTACGCTGTACGCCGAAGCCAAAGAGCTGAATCTGACGGCGGGCGCGGCGGCGCTGGAACGGGTACGGGCGCGGGTGTACGGCACAGTTGCCAGCGGCGCGAACTCGGCCAAGTTGGACTTGAACGGCGTGTGGCCCGCGCTGACCGGAACGGCAACTGCGACCCTCAGCGGAGTGGCTCAGCCCATCAGCCTGACCGGAGATGGACGCGGCGGGTACGCCCTCAGCGGCGGCGAACTGGGGGCCGGAACTGTAACGCTGACGCTCACGCAGGGCTTTATTCCGGCACTGGCAGGAACCTTGCGCCTGACGCCGTTGCCCTTGGTGGGCGGCACGGGCGCGGCCACCGCTGAGGTCACGCTGGGCGGCACGCTGACCGCACCCACGCTGGCGGCAACCGTGACCACCCGCAACGCAGCCCTGAGCGGCGTCACGCTGGCCGATACCACCGGAAGCATCACGGGCACGCTGTCTGATCTGAGGGGCACATTGGCGCAGGCCGGGGCCACTGTCGCCACACTGAGCGGCCAAACTGTAAATCTGACCGGCCTCACCGCCTGGGTTGCTGGAGCCACCGTGAAAGCCACCGGTACGGCAGGACTGAACGGAACTGCCGACGTGAATCTGGTCAGCAGCGGCGCACTGGACGGCAATCTGCGGGCCACCTACCGCGCCCGCGCCCTCTCGCTGGATGGCAACCTGAGTACGCAGGGCGTGACGGCAGCGCTGAATCTGGACGCCGACCCCTTCACCGGCTGGCACGGCACCGCCCGCCTGACGGGTGGCCCCACCGGAGTGCTGACTCAGCCCGCCACCCTGACCCTGAGTGGCCCGTTGGCCCATCCGCTCGCCACCGGAGACGCCGGAATATTGGGCGCAGGGGCGAAGATTGTCGCCAGCAGCACGGGCGTACAGGTGCGCCTAGTAGACGGCCCCGGAGCCACCGCCAGCGGCGCAGTAGAACTGCGGCCCAACAGTGCAGGCCAGTGGCAATGGCTGGGAGCCACCAGCCTGACCCGCCCCGAACTCAGCCTGAGCGTAACCCCTTCTGGCCCCCTCGCCGACCCCAACCTGGTGCTGAGCCTGCGCCGGGGCGAGTGGAGGGCCAGCGGCACAGCCAGCCTTCGGGCCGCCGACCTGAACATCAGCGACGGCCTGAAAGCAGGCCGGATCACCTGGACAGACCAGACGGTGCGGGCCGACCTGCCGGGCCTTGATCTCTCGCGCTTGGGAGTAAGTTTGGGCGGCACGGCACTGACAGGCCGCGTGACCGCGCAGGGGGCTCTCAGCACGGCTACCCGCGACGGCCAACTGACGCTGAATATTCAGGACGTGACCACCGATTACGAGGTGCCGTATCTGGGCCTGAAGGTGAACGGAGACCTACAGGCCACCGTGAATCTGATCGCTGGAAAACCCACTGTGCAGGCCAGCGCCACCCTGCCCGCCGGAATACTGACCCTGAATGCCCAACAAACTGGCACGGGGCAGACAGCCAACAACTGGACAGGTCGCCTGACCGGA
Source organism: Deinococcus sp. QL22 (assembly GCF_023370075.1). NCBI lineage: Bacteria > Thermotogati > Deinococcota > Deinococci > Deinococcales > Deinococcaceae > Deinococcus > Deinococcus sp. QL22. Next base: position 2,311,254 of record NZ_CP097149.1, on the reverse strand, counting down.
TCGCTGGCGCAGGACGGCGGCACCCTGGCCCTGAACGTGGGCGCAGATGCGGCGGGCCTGACCGGAAACGTGACGGTGACGCGCTACCCGGTGTCGGGTGCGGGCCAGAGTGTGCGGGTAGACGGTACGGTGGCGCTGGGCGGCCAGACCTTTAGCGCCAACCTGACCGCCGCCAACGACATGGGCGAGGCCCGCGTGATCGGTTCGGGCGGGCTGGCCGATGTGGTGCCTGCCCTGAGCAGCGTGCTGGCCGTGCGCCCTACCGAACAGGGCTATAACCTGCGGGCCACGCTGGACGCCGTAGAACTGGGCAAACTGGGTATCGCTCCCGCCCTGTCGGGCCGGGTCAGCGGCGAGGCCAATATCAACGACGGCGGCGGCACGTTCGTGGTTCGCAGCGCAGGCCTGACGCTGGGGCCAAAAACCCTGCCCGCCCGAATAGAAGGCACGCAGATTGGCGGAGACTGGCGAATTCGCGGCTTTTTGGGCGAATCTGACCTGTTCGGTGGCCTCAGCGGGGGCGAACTGTTCGGAAACGTGACGCTGAAATCCTTCCCCGTAGGCGCAATCGTGGGCGCACTGGTGGGCAACAGCCCCGGCGAGGGCATCGTGACTGGCGTGGCCCGGTTCCGGGTTCCGGTGGCTGACCCGTTGGCAGGCACAGCCACGGTGGTGGCCGAACGAATCCGGGTGAGCGCCAGCAGCGGCACAGGCGCAACTCGCATCACCGAAACGCTGCTGGGTTCCGGCACGCTGGACTACGCGGCGCGGGAACTGCGGAACGTGAATATCCAGCTGGCCGGAGCCGGAACGTGGGATGTGCGCGGGGCCTTCAGCCGCTCGAACGTGGGCCTGACCGCGCAATTTACCAACACGACCTTTACCCCGGTGCTGGTGCTGGTGCCCGCCATCGCCGACCTTGACCCCAGCCTGAAGGGAACCCTGACCCTGGAGGTGGCCGGAACCTATGACCGCCCACGTGGACAGGTGCGGGCCAGCAACCTCAGCGGCACGTTGGCAGGCCTGAGTCTGCAAGTGCCGACCTTCTCGGGCGACCTGCCGGATTCGGGCGCATTCTCGGCCACCGGGCGCGTGCTGACAGGCGGCGTGGTGGGCAGCGACGGCACCCTGAACGCCAGCGGCCAACTGACTCTGGGCGACCTGAGCCAGACCCGCGTGCGCTTTGAAGGGCTGCTGGCCCCGCAAGCCCTGGGGGCCCTCCCCAATACCACCGTGACCCTGGCGCAGTCCGCCACCACCGGCTGGACGCTGGAGGCCCAGAGCCGCAGCACCAACCCCGTGACCGGAACCGGAACCCTGAGCCTCACCGGACAGATCGCCCCGCGCTGGGACTTGGCCCTGACCGCCCGCAACTACAACTTGCCGCTGGCTGTCATTTATGCCCGCGAGAGTGCCCTGAACGCCGATTTGCGGGCGGTAGACGACGGCTCGCTGATCCGCGTGAGTGGGGCCGCCGACTTCCTGCGGCTGACGCTGGGGCGCGTGGGGGCCACCGCCACCATTCCCGCACCGGGCCAGACCACCACCGAGGGCGGCAGCGGCGCGAACGGGCGCACCACCGACAGTTACGCCACGCCGCTGCCCGATATTTATTCCACCTTCCCCGAACCGGGCCGCGACCCCAACGCGCCTGCCCCCGCCCGCCCCTTCTTGCAACGCCTGGTCTTGGAAGACATTCCGGTACGCGCCCCCAACGGCATCCGGGTAGATGAAGCTCTGGCCCGCGCCGAATTTGGCGGCTCCCTGGTGGTGTCGGGTACGGGCGCACAGCCGCGCATCACGGGCGACATCACTTCTCAGCGCGGCAGTATTTTCCTGCGCGAAAACGAATTTGCCATCCAGAGCGGCCTGGTCAGCTTTACCGGCCAGAGCCTGTACCCGACCTTTGCGATTGTGGCGAGCGGCAACGTGCAGGCCAGCACCACCGGGCAGCGCGTCCCCGTAACGCTGGACGTGAAGGGCGAATTCCGCACCCTCGCCAGCGGAGCCAGCACGCTTGACCTGACGACGGCGCTGCGCTGCACACCCACCGCCGGGGCTGCGGGCGGCACGGGCAGCAGCGAATGCACCGACCCCGCCACCACGCAGGCCTACAGCGAGGCGCAACTGTACGCGCTCGTTGCTACAGGCGTGCCCAACCTGGAAACGCTGCCCGGCAACCTGACCGCACTGGGGGCCAGCGCCCTGCAAACCGCGCTGAACATCTTCGTGCTGGGAGAAATAGAGCGCAACGTGGCCCGCGCACTGGGCCTCGACGTGTTCCGCCTGACACCCAACCTGTCCACAGCAGACGGCAGCCTCGGCGCGACCATCACACTCGGATCGTACCTGACGCGCAACCTGTACCTGCAATACCAGATCGACCTGACGGGCGCGGGCCTGGTCGACGCCACCTATTCCACGCCTGACAAGCAATTTACCTTCAAGGTCAGTACGCCCCTGAACGGGCTGGACTTGCAGAGCGTGCGCCCCAGCTTCAGCGCCGCCTACAACGTGAATGACCGCGCCAGCGTGAGTGTGGGCGTGCAGAACAACCCCGAAAGTACGAGGCTCAGGTTTGGGGTGACGTATAGGATTCGGTGAGGATAGAACTAGACCCCCTCTAATCTTCTGACCCAGGAGAGCCGCCTGAACTGAATTGTTTCGGCGGCTCTGTGCCTGAGTTGGGATTCGGCCCACGCCCTCAACATTCCTTGACTTTGCCCAACCATCACACGACTCCGTTCAGATCATTGCCGCTACACTTCCCCCTATGGCTGTTTCTGTCGCAGGTTCTCAGGTCACTTTTTCGGCTCCGGCGGGGGCGACGGCGTTGGTGGGCGACTTTACCGATTGGCGCAAACGCCCCGCGCTGCCTGTGGTGGCGGGCGGGGCCATTACCCTGAGCCTGCCACGTGGCGCGTGGGTGGAATATGCGTGGCTGGACGAGGCAGGCACGCCCTTTGCTGACCCCGACAACGCCCAAAAATCTCTGAATCCCTGGTGGCCCTACCCACGTGCGGTGGTGGTGGGCCAGTACGCGCAGCACCCGCTGTGGGCCGCCGCCGAGGCCACCCAGAGGGGCACGGCACACCGCCTGACCTGGGAAGGCACGGTGTTTCCTGGCACGCGCCGCGCCATCGTGTACACGCCGCACGGCTACCAATCGTCTCAGGCCGTGCCGATTTATTACGTCCAAGACGGCGTGGCCTTTTACCGCACAGGCAAACTGGGTGAGGTAATGGACAGAGCGGTGGAAGGGGGTTTGGCGTCGGGCGCGGTATTGGTCTTCGTGGAGCCGGGAGACCGCAGCGCCGAGTATTACCTGAATGACCGCTATCTGGACTTCCTGCAAACTGAAGTGTTTCCGCGTGTGGAGGGCGAATTGGCGACCCCCTCAGAGCGAGGATTGTGGGGCGCGAGCCTCGGCGGACTGATCAGCCTACATCTGGGCGCGGCCCACCCCGACTTGTTTTCCCGCGTGGTCAGCCACAGCGGGGCATTTATTGCGCGGCCCGGTGCAGAAAAAGACGGCATCATCGATACCACCAGCGCCGGGGAATGGCTGCGCGAACGCCTGAGCGTTTCTCCGCCCACACACCTGAAAACCAGTCTGGATACAGGCATCTTGGAATGGCTGGCTGCACCGAACCGCCGCATGGCCGCCCTGTTTGCCGACGCCGAATTGCCCCATCAGTACCGCGAATATGCCAGCGGGCACAACTGGGTCACGTGGCGGGCCGCGTTGCCGGAAGCGTTTTTGTACATGCAGGGTGGATAGAACGTCAGAGTCTTTCCGCACTGCTCCGGCCCGCACGGCCCCCCAAACTCACCCGCCGCCCCCCTCCCACACGGCATAGTCAGGGGCAATGCGGATTCCTATTCTCCTTTCACTGATGCTGCTGGGCAGCGCGGGGGCTTCCACCATGACTTATCCGGCGTCTACCACCACCCTTCACGAGCGGACGCAGGACTGGGCCGGCGCGGAACTGCGCGGAGTAGACGTGCGCGGGCAAATGCTGATGCTGGCCGCAGGCGTAACGAGCGGCACCCTGACCGGGCAGCCGATCAAGGTCGCGGCCTTTGACGAACTGGTGCCCTCCTGGAACAGCACGACCCCCGGCGCGGGCAGCGTAACGCTGGAAGTGCGGGCGCAAACGGGCACGGTCTGGACGCGCTGGTTTTCCTTTGGCACATGGAGCAGTGCCGATGGGCGAGCCAGCCTGAACGGGCAAAAGGACGCGGCGGGCCAGATCATGACCGATACCCTGCGCCTGACCGCTAAAGCCAGTGCCTACCAGTACCGCGTGACGTTGCGTGGCGCGGGAACCAGCGTGCGACTGTTAGCCTTCAACACCTCTGACCGGGCGAGGCGGGCCGCCGGATTGGGACAGGCCAGCAACCGGGCGGCGTGGGGCAAAGTCACCGACGTGCCGCAGCGTTCGCAGATGGTGTTCGCCGAGGGCGAAGGCTGGTGCAGCCCGACCAGTACGTCTATGATTCTGGCCCTCTACGGCGTGAATGTATCTGTGCCTACCGCCGCCAAAGGCATGTTTGACCGCGTATACGAGGGCACGGGCAACTGGCCCTTTAACACCGCTTACGCCGGAGAAAAGGGCATGCGGGCCTTCATCACGCGCCTGCCGAGCCTCGCTGCCGCCGAAAAATACACGGGTGCAGGCCTGCCACTGGCGGTGAGTCTGGGCTGGAAGGCAGGCGAATTGCCCGGTGCGCCAATTCCCAGCAGCGACGGCCATCTGATGGTGCTGCTGGGCTTCGACGCCAAAGGAAACCCTGTGATGAACGACCCCGCTGCCCCCACCGACGCGGGCGTGCGCCGCACCTATCCCCGCGCCGCCTTTGAAAAGCTGTGGCTGACGCATTCGGGCGGCCTGAGCTACGTGATCGCGCCGCAGGGAGCCGCGTTGCCCTGAGGAACAGGATGGTGGATCGTGGGAAAGGCGGAAGGCCAGTCAGAGTAAATTGACTGGCCTTCCGTTTAGGGTTGTTGTGGAGGAGTGAGGATTCTAGCTTTGGCGGCCAAAACCCGCACAGCTTTTAACCACAATCCACGTTCCAGCCCTGATCTATCGGCTGATGCTGGCGCGGGGTTCCAGTGCGTAGAACGACACCAGAGCGACCAACGTGCCGACCCAACCGGGAGCGCTGCCCAAGGACAGTTCAAAGTTGCGCCCCAGTACCGTGCTGCCCAGCTGACCGACGAGTTGATCGCCGTTTTGCTGCGCCACCACGTTCCAGCCCACGATGGGTTCGCCCATGTAGCCAGTCACGCGGTCTACGCCACGCAGCGTCAGCTTTTGCGAGCCGACGTTGCCTTTCAGTTCGCCATCTTGCAGCTCGATCTTGAAGGGGTCAGCGCCGACAGTGCCCTGTACGCCGCGTTCCGTGATTTCGAGGTCAATGTCTTTGCCGTGGAGCTTGCCACCTGCGCGGCCTGTGATGCGGTCACCGTCGATGACACAGCGGATGTCGTATCCGTCTGCGCCGCCCAGACGACCCTTGATGAGATCTTCCATGCGGCGAAGTATAGCGGGGCCGGACGTGTGGGGAGTGCGGGTCAACCTACTCGCATCCACATTTTGGAGGTGCCCACAGACCTCAACACCGTCCTAGACACAAAAAGGACATCTTCGACCTTGCCACCAAGGTGTGTTAACCGTCTGGCGGAATCAGGCGGGCCAGGCCTCTGACACAGCTTCTGGCTTAGCCTTTTTGCTGCCGCTGCCCAAGCCCACCCGCTCAAAATAGACGCGGCGGGTGAGCAGCGAGCCGCCCTCGCCCAGCCGCACCCGGCCCACATTCCAGCGCTCGAACAGGATGCGGAGTGCCCCGCCCAACAGCGCTGCGCCGTACCACGCGGGCAAGTCGGCGGAGGAAACCACGCTCCAGCGCAGGCATTCCCCATCCCAGGCCAAATGCGGGCAACCGGGATCCTGCGCCGCCCAAAACATCCCACCCCGCCCTATGTGTTCTGTCCTTAGACCCTTAGGCCCCGTAATCTCCGCCCCCCATTCCCCCAACTGCTGCCCCCGAACCGTCAGCGGCGGCTCGCGCACCTGAGCGTCGTAATTCGGCGCGGCAAACGCTTCGGCGTACAGGTCATACAGATGCTGCTGCAAGGTATGCGTTTGCGCCCGCAACCGCGCTTCTTCCCGCCCCGTGAGTGCGCCTGTGGCATTCAGGCTGGCGCGGGCCTCCAGCAACTGGTTTTCTACGGCCACCAACCGCTGCCGGGGCGTGGGCAGGGGCGGCAGCGGCGGCGGATCGCCCGTAAGCGAGCGGGCCGGGTCAAGGTACTCACTACTTTTCCAGCCCGAAGACGCCCAACCTGTGACTTCACGCAGGGCCGCGTCCTCGATGACCCACAGCCGATTGGCAACCTCGCAGGCAAAGCGGCGGTCATGGGTGACGATGACCACTGCGCCGCCATAGGCATGCACGGCTTCCTCCAGCGCTTGCAGGGCGTCCACGTCCAGATGGTTGGTGGGTTCGTCCAGCAGCAGCAGATCGGCCCGCAGCGCACTGACCAGCGCCAGACCCGCCCGCGCCCGCTCGCCGCCCGACAGGACTTCGGGGAGCTTGGGCCAGTCGGCAGCCACGAAACCCGCACCGCCCAGCAGGGCTTTGGCCCGCCCGCCAAAGCGCCGCTCGAACTGAGGCCGCAGCGCCTCGCCGGGGTTCAGGCCGTGCCAGAGCTGATCCAGATACGCCACCGTGACGCCGCCCGCCACGCGCAGCACGGGTTCCGGCTGGCCCAACGGGGGCGCGTCGGCGTGCAGGATTCCGGCCAGCAGTCCCAGCAGGGTGCTTTTGCCCGTGCCGTTGGCCCCCATCAGCGCCACACGGTCGCCCTGCCGCAGCTTGAAGGCCACTTCTCGCAAAATAGGATGGTCGGTGTACGTTTTACTCAGATGCTCGCCCCAGGCCACCAGCGGGGCACGGGCGCTTCCGGCCAGCAGGCGCATTCGGAGTTGGCGTTCGGGCAAGGGCGCTTCGGCCAGGGGCAGGCGCTGGGCGCGGTTTTTGAGGGGGCGGGAGCGGCGGCCCCACACGTCCAGCCGCTCGGCACTGCCTTCCAAACGGGCGGCTTCCTGTTGACCCAGGCGGGCAGCGCGGGTCTGGGTGCGGCGTTCCAGTTCGCGCTGGGCACGGGCGCGGGAATAGCCGCCCGCGTATTCGGTGGCCTCGCCGCCCTCCAGCCACAGGCTGCGGCCCGCCACCGCATCCAAAAAGTCTCGGTCATGGCTGGTGAGGATCACGCCGCCCGAAAAGTCGCGCAGCCAGCCTTCCAGCCATTCACGCATGCGGATATCGAGGTGGTTGGTGGGTTCGTCCAGCAGCAGCAGATCGGGTTCGCGGGCCAGTGCGAGGGCCAAGGCCAGCCGAGTCCGCTCGCCGCCCGACAGCGACGCCGCATCACGCCCTAAAAAACGCGTCAGGTCGAGGACACCCAGAATGCGGGCCATGCGCGAGGGCCACGCGTAGGCCTGAAGATCGTCCAGGCGGGCGTGCAGTGCCGTCCACGCGTTCAGGGCGTCGGGATTGCCCAACTCGGCTTCCAGCGTCAGCAACTCGGTTTCCAGTTCGCGGTAAGGGTGCGCGGCGGCCACCAAGTCGCGCACACGCATGCCCTCTGCATGGGCATGGTGCTGGGCCAATACCGCCACGCGCAGTCCGTCTGCCCGCCACAGCTCGCCCTCATCGGGGATCAGTTCTCCAGTCAGCACCCGCAGCAGCGACGTTTTGCCCACGCCGTTGCGGCCCAACAGGGCCACCCGCTCGCCTTCCTGCACATTCAGACTCACGCCCGACAGCACCGCCCGCTCGCCAAACGCGAGAGAGATGGATTCGGCGGTGAGGAGCGTGGACATGCAGGACAGAGGCTAGCAGAGAGGCGGCGGGGGTGAATGCGCCACAAGGCTCAGAAAGCATTTGGAAAGTGGGTTGTAGGCGGTGGGAAAGACGCGAGCGCAAGTGAGGCAAGTTGGCCTCCACAAAATGCCTATGCTCTGGGCATGGCCGGAAAACAGATGGCTTTCTTGCTGCTGCTCACCTTGCTTGCTTTGGTGCTTGTTGACCCACTGTCGCCCTTGTTGCGCGGCGAACCGTTCAAGACCGTCTACCTGACCATTCCATTTTTCATGGTCTGGCTGGCCCGAACCGCCTTCAAAGGACAATTATGGGCGCGGGTCGTCTTTGTGGGGCTGTCGCTGCCTTACGCCATCGTTCATGTCATGCAGTTCCAAAGTAGTACCGAAACAGTCGGGGGCAATGGCGTTTCCTTAGCGGTAGCTCTGCTCTATGTGGCCTGTTCGGCGGCCCTATTCCTGATTCCGCAAGTCAAGGTCTATTTTGCCTTTGCCAAAGCGCAGCAACCGTAAAGCGCCCGCCTTTGCCCCGGCCCCCACCGCTTATACTGCCGCCCGTAATGGCCGCGATTGCCCCTGTAATAAACCCATCTGAACTCCAGCCCGCTTGGATCGTGGCCGCCCTCTACCAGTTCCGCGCTGTGCCGGACGCTGCCGCCCTGCGTGAGCATCTGCTGGAAATCGCCAGTCGCCTGAGCTTATGCGGCACGCTGATCGTTGCGCCCGAAGGCATCAACGGCACGCTGGCCGGATCGCGGGAAGCGGTGAGCGAGTGGCACACGGCCCTGATCGCCGCCGGGTTTACAGGGATGGAATATAAGGAATCAGCCAGCGCCGAGCAGCCCTTCAAACGCCTGAAAGTGCGGCTGAAACGCGAAATCGTGACGATGGGTGTACCCGTGACGCCGCCCGAAGAAGCGGGGCGATACGTGACGCCCACCGAGTGGAACGCTCTGCTGCAAGACCCGGATGTGCTGGTAATCGACACGCGCAACCGCTACGAGGTCAAGGCAGGCACCTTTCAGGGCGCAGTGAACCCCGAAATAGACAGCTTCCGCGAGTTTCCGGCGTGGGCCGACGAGCAGTTGCGGGGGCAGGAAGGCAAACGGATCGCCATGTTCTGCACGGGCGGGATTCGCTGCGAAAAAAGCACCAGTCTGCTGCGTCAGCGCGGCTTTACCGACGTGCTGCACTTGCAGGGCGGCATTCTTGGGTATCTGGAACACGTGCAGAGTGACCAGAGCCTCTGGAACGGCGAATGCTTTGTCTTTGATGGCCGCGTGACGGTGAGGCACGGCCTGGAGGTCGGCGGGGGCGAAATGTGCCACAGCTGCGGCTGGCCTCTGACGGCAGAAGAAACGCAGCACGCCCACTTTGAACGCGGCGTGAGCTGCGAGCATTGCCACGCCCAGACCACGGACAAGCAAAAGCAGCAGTTTCGGGATCGGCAGCGGCAGATGGACGAGCGAGTGTAGGGAATGAGGATCGGAGTTGAGCTGCTTCTACGGTTCACACTCCCCGATCCAATAAAAAAAGCCTGCCCACACCGTTATAGATGTGGGCAGGCTCTTGAACTGAGCTTACGCGCTAGGGGCGTCTACCGTCTTGGGCGCGGCTTCCAACTGCCCACCTGTGCGAACCGTCACCGTGCGCTTCTGGGCGGCCTCGCTGCGGGGCACACGCAGGGTCAGCGTACCGTTCTGGTAGTCGGCTTCCACCTTGGTCAGGTCGTATTTGGCGGGCACGCTGAAGGTGCGGGCCAATACGCCGTGTGCGCGTTCTACACGGTGTGCAGTGCGGCCTTCGCGGCGGCTGTAGCTGCGCTCGGCCTGCACGGTCAGGGTCTGGTTCTCGGCCTCAATCTGAATGGCGTCGGCCTGCACACCGGGCAAATCGAGGGTCAGTTCCAGTCCGGTTTCGTCCTCATGCACGTCGACCGGGGGGGCGAGGCGGGCGGGGGCGGTGCTGGCCGCGCCAAAGGCACGATCCATACGCTGGGTCAATTCTTCGATGTCACGGAAGGGATCAAATCGCATCACTCTTGTACCTCCTGAAATTGGTCGCGCTGGCCACCGCTTTCATGGCTCTGCGCTGATGTACGTATAGTATTCCTTGAGTGCTATCATGTCAAGTTTAGTGCAGCTTTAGCGGAAGGTAATTTTTCCGGAAGGCGGCGCGGCAGTCAGATCTCGCCGAGCTGCTAAACTCTCCTGCGGAAGAGGGGTCAACCCTGACCTGATCCACCCAGAATCACAGTCACCTTTCTCTGCGATCCCGTGAGGTCGCGCCCGCCCTGTGAGGCAGGAGAGGAGTTCATATGAATGCACGCCTTACATCTGTACCCCAAACACGCCGACAGCCCGCGCTGGACGGTCTTTTTTTTGTCTCGTTGACCCAGATCAGGCGGAGTAACCGATGATGCCCAAAGCCACCATCCTGACTGCCGACGAGGTGCGCCGCGCCATGACGCGCATTGCCCATGAGATCGTGGAGCGCAACAAGGGCGCGGAGAATCTGGCCCTGATCGGCGTACATACGCGGGGAATTCCGCTGGCTGCACGGCTGGCCGCCAAGCTGGAAGAACTGGAAGGCGTCGCCATTCCCACTGGAATGCTGGACATCACCCTGTACCGCGATGACCTCTCCGAGATTTCGCACCAACCTGTGATTAGGGAGACGCATGTGCCGTTTGATCTGGCCCGCCGCCGCGTGATTCTGGTAGACGACGTGCTGTACACGGGCCGTACCGTTCGCGCCGCGCTGGACGCCCTGATAGACCTGGGCCGCCCGGAAGGAATTCAGTTGGCTGTTCTGGTAGACCGGGGCCACCGCGAATTGCCGATTCGGGCCGATTACGTGGGCAAAAACCTTCCTACCGCCAAGTCGGAACTGGTGAAGGTGAAGTTGCTGGAGACGGATGGCCTAGACCTTGTGGAGTTGTGGGACCTAAACGGGACGGCAGAACAGTGACCGCCCGCCCCCGCCACCTGCTGGACTTTGAAGGCTGGACGCCCGAACGCCTGAGCGCCCTGCTGGACAACGCCGACACCATGAATCAGGTGCTGGAAAGGCCCGTCAAGAAGGTTCCGGCGCTGCAAGGCCTGACCGTCTGCACGGCGTTTTTTGAAAATTCCACCCGCACCCGCATCAGCTTCGAGCTGGCCGCCCGCCGCATGAGTGCCGATGTGGTCAGCTTTGCCGCCGGAAACAGCAGCGTCAGCAAGGGCGAAAGCCTGCGCGACACCATCGAGGTGCTGACGGCCTACAAGGTGGACGCCTACATCGTGCGCCACGCCGCTGCCGGGGCCGCGCATCTGGTGGCCCGCTACAGCGGCAAACCCGTGATCAACGCGGGGGATGGCCGCCGTGCCCACCCCACGCAAGCTCTGCTGGACGCCTACACCGTGCGGCAGGAATACGGCTCGTTGGAAGGCAAAACAGTGGCCATTATCGGGGATATTCGCCATTCGCGGGTGGCCCGCTCCAACGCTGAATTGTTGCCCAAGCTGGGCGCAAAAGTCGTTCTGTGCGGCCCCGCAACGCTGCTTCCGGCTGATCTGGCCGCCCTGCCCGGAGTCACACTGACCACCAACCCGCGTGAGGCAGTGCGCGGCGCACACGCGGTCATGGCCCTGCGCCTGCAAAGCGAGCGCATGAGCGGCGGCTACCTTGGCAGTTTGCAGGAATACGCCGACGTATATCAGGTGAACGAGCGCCTGCTGGCAGAGGCCGAAGCGGGCGCCATCGTGCTGCATCCGGGGCCGATGAACCGTGACCTGGAAATCAGCGCCGACACCGCCGACAGCGCCAGAAGCCGCGTGCTGAAGCAGGTTGAGAACGGGCAGGCAGTACGGATGAGTGTGCTGTATCACCTGCTGGTTGGGCGCGAGTAATTTGATAGATCAAGAAGTTCAGAAATTATCTGATCTGATCATTGAAGTTTACAAAGAGGCAGAGCAGTTTTCCTTGATGCACGCAGCTTCTTTACATGGCCTGCCCAATCAAGAAATCAGAGAAAGAAGAATAGATGCAAGCCACCAGCCGATGATTTCCAGAGCACAAACAGTTCATTTTCCTATCTTCTCAATTCCCATTCCAGAACTATTCACCAGTGACGATGCGGCAGCCATTCATGCTCAACATCGCCCAATGTTTTCCGAATATCTGTCCATTTTTCAGAACCAACTAGGAACGCCTAACACACTGACTTTGAATGAGCAACTATGGGAAGACATAGAACCTCAACTCAAAGAATCTGCTGAGTGGCGCGACGGAAATAACTCAATGAGTTTAACGATCTCGGTTGACAGACTAGAACAAGTGTGCAGCATTTCAGCTTTGATCCAATCCTCGTAGAACCAATGGGAGTCCCAATGACCCTAACAATCATCAATATCCGCCGTCCAAATTCCAATACGTTGGAATCCATCACCCTAGAAAACGGCCTGATTAAAGGCTGGAACTTGCCCGCTGAGGGCGAACTCATAGACGGCAAGGGCGGGACGCTTGCGCCTGCGCTGATCGAATTGCACGCGCATCTGCGGGAGCCGGGGCAAACGGAAAAAGAAGACCTCGCGTCGGGCCTCGCGGCGGCTGCGGCGGGCGGCTACGGCACGGTGGTGTCTATGCCCAACACGTCGCCTGTGGTGGATGACCCCGCCATCGTGCGCTCACTGATCGAGAAGGCCAACCGCCTCGGCTTTGCGCGGCTGCGGCCTGCGGCGGCCCTGACGAGGGGGCAAGCGGGCGAAACGCTGGCCGAACTGACCTTTTTGCAGGAAGCGGGCGCGGCCATGTTTACCGACGATGGCCGCACCAACGAGGACGCACGGGTGCTGCGGCTGGGGCTGGAATATGCAGGCAGCCTCGGCATGGTGGTCAGCGTACACGCCGAAGACGCCAGCCTGCGGGCCGACGGCGTGATGAACGAGGGCGCAGTCAGCGAGGCGTTGGGTCTGCCCGGCAACCCGGCAGCGGCAGAAGCGGCGCGGGTGGCGCGGGACATAGAAATCGTGGCAGGCTTGCAGGCACAGGACCGCCCCGTGCGCCTGCACGTTCAACACCTCTCCACGGCGCGGGCGCTGGACTTGGTGCGGGAAGCCAAACGGCGCGGCCTGCCCGTGACCTGCGAGGTTTGCCCCCACCACCTGACCCTCACCGACGAGGCGCTGCGTTCCTTCGATTCCATCTACAAAGTGGCCCCTCCCCTGCGAACTCAGGCCGATGCCGAACACCTGCTGAGGGGTCTGCTGGACGGCAGCGTGGACTGCATCGCCACCGACCATGCGCCCCATACCCGCGCCGAAAAGGAACGCGATCTGCTGACCGCGCCGTCTGGAATTGCCTACATAGAACTGGCCTTTCCACTGATGTGGACGCGGTTTGGAGAGGTGCTGGGGCTGGAGCGCCTGCTTGACCTGATGACGCAGGCCCCCGCCCGCGTCATGGGCTGGCCCGAACCCTCGCTGGAAGCAGGCGCCCCCGCCGACCTGACCGTGTTCGACTTGGAAACCGAGCGCACCGTGAACCCGGCTGAGTTCAAGAGCAAAGCCAAATTCACGCCGTGGGCAGGCGAAAGCCTTCGCGGGTGGCCGACGCTGACGGTGGTGGGCGGGGCGGTGGCGTACAGGCGGGAGTGAGTTCGAGGCGGCAGGACGTCTAAGGGTCGAGGGTCTGAGGAAGACTGAAAGAGCAATCGCTTCGCTCACTCACCCCATCTGCTCCGCAGCTCTGCGGGCCCCAGCCTCCCCCCCTCTCCTACGGAGCTTTGCAAGCCAAGGGTGAGGAGCTTAAACTCAGTTCTTTGCATCTGCTGTTCGCTCTCGCCCCTTGTGGAGAGGGGCGCTGAGCATCAGCGGGGCGAGGGGACAGTTCAGCGGCGAACCCGCCCCACCCCCTTAGACCCGCCCCCCGCCCGCTATCATGCCCCGGTGAGTTCTCCCGTCCGTTCGCCTGCCCCGCCCCGCGCCGCTGCCATTCCCGAAGGCACGCGGGATGTGTTGCCGCCCGAATGGGCACAGCGCGAGCATTTGCGGGCGCGACTCGTCGAGGTCTTCGGCGCTTGGGGGTACCGGGGCGTCGAGCTTCCGGCCCTCGAATACGCCAGCGCAGACCACCCGCAAGATGCGCGGGCCTTCAAGCTGATCGATTCGGGCGGGCAAGTCTTGGCCCTCCGCAGCGAATTCACCACCGCGATGGGGCGGCTGGTGCGTTCCCGTTTTCCAGCGGGGCCATTCCCATTGCGCCTGCACTACGGCGGGCGGCTGTGGCTGCGGGCACTGACCAGCGAACTGGGGCGGCTGCGCGAGTTCTATCAGGTGGGCGTGGAACTGATCGGCGTGGCGACTCCGCAGGCCGACGCCGAACTGCTGCACTTGGCGGCGGCGGCGCTGGGGGCGGTGGGCGTTTCGGCTCAGCTAGAGGTGGGTTATCCGGGCTTCGTGGACGCCGTGCTGGAAGACGCGGGCCTGCACGGAGAGGCGCGGGACGCCCTGCACGACGCCATTGACCGCAAAAGTGGCGCAGATGTAGACCTGCTGGCGCGGCGAGACGGCCTCAGCGCGGAGGTGACGCGCACGCTGCACGCCCTGACTGATCTGTACGGCGGCGCGGAAGTGCTGGACACCGCTGGGGGCTTGGCTCAGGGCGAGCGGGCAAGGGACGCGGTGGCGCACCTTCGCACGGTAGCGGCCCTCTACAGCGGCCCCCTGCTGTTCGATCTGGGCGTCAGTCGGCGTTACGGCTACTACACGGGCATCACCTTTCGGGCCTACGCCGACGGCCTGAATCAGCCCGTGTTGGGCGGTGGACGGTACGCGCTGGAAGGCGGGCTGCCCGGTGCAGGCTTCGCGGTGGGGCTGGAACGCCTGACCGGGGTGCTGGCCCCCACGCTGCCGCCCGAACCCGAAGTGGTGCTGGCACTGGATTTGGCGGGCGCAACGTTGGCCCGCGCCGCTGGCCTCACGGCAGAGCTGGCGTGGACGGACGACAGGGCGGAACTACAGGCCTTCTGTGTGGCACGGGGGATTAAACGCATGGTGCAGGGCAACACTTTTTCTGATGTAGACAGTTCCGGTAGCAATGGGGGAGGCGCATGACCCCCGCCCCCACGCGCACGCCCGATCACCTCACGCTGGCGCTCCCCAAAGGCCGCATTCTGGAAGAAGCCCTCGTGCTGCTGGCCCGCGCTGGCCTGCCCCTGACCATGCCCGAAAAATCGCGTGCTCTGCGCCACGAATTTCCCGGCGTGACCCTGCTGGAACTGCGGAATCAGGATGTGCCCGTGTATGTAGATTTGGGCGTGGCCGACGTAGGCATCGTGGGCAAAGACGTGCTGATCGAGTCAGGCCGCGCCGTCTATGAACCTGTAGATCTCCGTTTCGCTGCCTGCCGTCTCTCGCTGATCCGCGAAATCGGGGCCAGCGGAACCATCGGGCGGGTGGGCACCAAGTACCCGCGTGCCGCCCGCGCCTACCTGAACGCGCAGGGCATTCCCGCCGAAATTGTGAAACTGAGCGGCAACATAGAACTGGCTGCCCTGACCGGATTGGCCGACGCCGTGATCGATTTGGTGCAGACGGGCGGCACCCTACGGGCCAACAACCTGGAAGAAGTGGACGTGCTGTTCGAATCGAGCGCAAGGTTGGTGGTGAACCGCGCAGCCCTGAAACTGCGGCGAGAGCGGCTGCGCCCGCTGATAGAACGGCTGCGCGCACTGGTAGCTGCCGACACGGTGGGGTAAAGCCTATGAACTGGCAAGCCGCCCTGAGCTGCCTCACGCCCGATCTGGTGGCCGCCGGAGCCGAACGCTGGGGCGCGGGCAACGTGCGCCCGGTGAATCTGGGGTTCAATCACGTGTACCGGGGCACCACCGCCGCCGGAGACATCGCCCTACGCTTCACCCATTCCAGCCTGCGTAACCCCGACGCCCTGCGCCCGCCGCTGGACTTCCTGCGCCATGCGTACACGGCAGGAGCGGGTGTTTGCCCACCACTTCCCAGCCTTGTCGGAAACTGGGTAGAGGCTTTGCCAGACGGCTTTCTGGTCACGGCCATCGGCTGGATAGACGGCCCCCGCGTGTCGGACTTGCCGCCGACGCCCGCGCTGTACCGGGCATTCGGGCAGGCCATTGGAGAACTGCACGTGGCTGGGCGCAACTTTCAGCCCACCCCCTGCACACCGAACATGCTTGACCCATCCCTCGCTGGGGTATTCCCGTCATGGCGCTTTTTCTGGCACCGTGCCGCGCCACACGCTGCCAAGCACCCTGATCTGGCTCGCCATTTTGCCCGCCTGACCCCCTTGGTGGATGAATGGGGCGGCCCGGCTGGATGCTGGCCTGACCCAGCCGATCCTGAACAAAGCTGGAGTGAGGGCTACGGCCTCACGCACGGCGATCTGCGGCCCGGGAATGCCATCTGGGACGGCAGGCGCGTGGTCATCATCGATTTTGACGAACCTGTGTTCGGCCCGCTGGCAACCGATCTGGCCCGCGCTCAGCTGGAATTGCCCACTGACCTGTTGACCACGCTGGGGCCGCATCTGCTGGACGGATACCGCCGAGTCTGCTCGATTAACACTGACTGGGAAGGCCGATTGCCGATACTCACACAATGCCGAGCCGCCTTGATGGCCGCGTGGACGATAAGCGACACAGACAGTGCGGCAGAAATAGAAGCGTTGGTAACAGCGCCAAAAGACAGTGACGACTCTGGTGCGTTAGTGAGTTTTGGGGCGTTGGTGGGGCTGTTGAATGAGCAAGAGGAGAGTGAGGGCAATTCACCCCCTCCCAGCCTCCCCCCTCAAGGGTGAGGAGCCAACACCACACCGCCACCTCAACACGGCCCCGCCCAAATCCCTATGAGGCGCCAAGGTGCGTGCAACGCGCGGGCTAATCCCAGTTCAAAGACAACTGGCAATTCCGCTTTAGATGAACAAACAAGCCGAGCCTGAATGCGACAAGATCAATCCTGCCGAGCGCTGCGGATAACTCCCCTGACCCCTTGGGTGCGGGAGTTGGGGAAAGGCCTGGGGGCAGACCAAAACCCATACTTTTATTCCACCGCCCCGCCTAACACCCCCGCCATCCGCTCCAATGCCTCGGCTAACAGCGCACGGCTGGTGGCAAAGTTGACCCGAATAAACCCCTGATATTCGGCCTTTTGCGGATCGGGCGCGAACACGGGGCCGTTGTGAATGGCAACACGCGCCTCTTCCAGCAAAAGCTGCTGAATGTTGCCCGCCTGCGGATGAGAGCGCACATCCAGCCACGCGAGGTAGGTGCTCTCGACTGTATAGGACTTGATATACGGCAAGTGCTCGGCCAAAAACGCCTGCAAAAAGTCGCGGTTGCCCCGCAGATAGGCCACCGTTTCGGCCAGCCAGGGGCCGCCTTCTTGCAAGGCTGCCTGCCACATGGTGATGCTCAGGGCGCTGGGATGTCCCATCAGGCCGCCCACCGCTGTTTTCAGGCGCTTGATCAGGGCCGGGTCGTGGCTGAGCATGGCCCCGATGCCCAGTCCCGCCGTGTTAAACGCCTTGCACGGCCCCGTCAGAGTGACCGTGCGGCCCCGCACACGCGGATCGGCAGCAAACGATTCAAATGGAGCCTTGGCAAAACGGAGATCGGCGTGCAGTTCATCCGAACACACATAGAGGTTGTGGCGCAGAGCAAAGTCGCGCAGTTTGCCCAGTTCTTCGGCGTCCCACACACGCCCGGTGGGGTTGTGGGGGTGGCACAGCAGCATCAGGCGCGTGGACGGCGTGACCGCCCCCTCCAACGCTTCCCAATCGATTTCCCAGCGGATGCCCGAGTCGGTGAGGGCGGCGGCCTGCACCACGCGGCGCTGATCATTGATGCTCATGTGAAAGGGGTGATACACGGGCAGCATGGTCAGCACGCCGTCGCCGGGAGTGGTGAGCGCGTGTACGGCAGCAAAAATTCCCGGTACGACTCCCGGCAGCAGCGCCACTCCTTCGGTGGGCAGGTCGGTCAGCCCTTGTGTGGCGGCCTTTTCCTGAATCAGACGGGTCAGGAGTGGATCGCCCATCAGTTGCGGATAACCCAGACCGCGTGTCAGACGGTCTTGCAGGGCAGACAGGATGGCGGAGGCCACCGGGTAGTCCATGTCGGCAATCCACATCGGAATGACGTCCTCGTCGTACAACATCCATTTCAGAGAATCGGGGTGGCGCAGCGCGGCAGGATCGAGTTGGCTGTGGGCGTCGGCAGCTTCTGGTGCGGACACTTCAGGCGAATGCAGGCCAGTCATAGGGCGAGCATACGCCGCCGCACCGCTGGGGCATAGGGTCGGCGGCGCGGCTCCTGTAGACTGCCCGCTATGTTGGCGATCATGGGCGCGATGGACGAAGAAATCGAGTTGTTGCTGGCCGACTTGCAGGCCCACGAAACGCTGACCTTCTCAGGGTTGACACTGGCGGGTGTGACCCTGCACCGGGGCACTCTGGACGGCGTACCTGTGCTGCTCACTCGCGGCGGCATCGGTAAGGTCAATGCGGCCCTGACCACGGCTTATCTGCTGATGCAGGGCGCCACAAAAGTTATTTTTACGGGCGTGGCGGGCGGCGTACACCCCGAACTGCGGGTCGGAGACATCGTGGTCAGCACCGATTGCGTACAGCACGATGTAGATGTGGCTGCCCTGGGCTACGAACTGGGCACAGTACCGGGCGAGTTGCCCGCCTGGCCCGCCGACGAGCAGTTGCGAACCATTGCCCTAGAGGCGGCACGCGATGTGGACGGCGTGCGCGTGCTGGACGGAAGAATTGCCAGTGGCGACCAGTTTATCGCCTCGCGGGAAGGCGTGCAGCGACTCTGGACGCTGTTCGGGGCCGCCTGCGCCGAGATGGAAGGCGCGGCAGTGGCGCAGGTGTGCAGCAAGGCGGGCGTGCCGTTCGTGATTATTCGTAGTGTCAGCGACACCGCCGACCACGATGCCAACGTGGATTACCGCACCTTTATGCCGCTGGTGGCCCGCCACGCCAAACAGGTCGTGCGCGGAATGCTGGCCCGCCTGACGCTGCAAGCCTGAGCCGGATGCCTTCCCAGACCGCTGCCCTGACGCCGCCGCTGCGCGTGGTGTTGGGGCTGGGCATTCTGGTCGGTTTTGCGGCACTCGGAGAAGGACTGATCAGGCTGCTGCATCTGCCCCTGCCGGGATCGGTGGTGGGCATGGTGATGTTATGGGCCGCGCTGAGCCTGCGTCTGGTACGCCTCTACTGGATAGAACCTGCCGCCAATGGGCTATTGGGCATCCTGGGGCTGCTGTTCGTCCCGGCCACCGTGGGAGCCATTCAATTTCTGGGAGCAGGGGCCGCGTGGGGGCTGTGGCTGCTGGTCATGCTGGCGGGACTGCTGCTGGGGGCAGGCGTAGCCGGACTGCTGGCAGCGAGGCTGGTGCGGGCAGATGGTGATGGCCCAAGATGATCTGGCTGGCCCTGACCCTGCTGGCCTTTGCACTGGGCACCGTGCTGCAGGTGCGCCTGAGGTCGCCGCTGCTGAATCCGACGCTGCTGGCAACCGTGCTGCTGGGCGGCCTACTGCTGCTCACGCGCACACCCTACGAAACGTACACGCGGGCCACAGAACCCATCTCTGCATTCCTGGCCCCGGCGGTGGTGGCGTTGGCTGTGCCGCTGTACCGCTTGCGTGGGCTGCTGGCGCGGCAATGGCAGGCGCTGTTGCTGGGTGGAACGGCGGGCACACTGGTAGGCGTGGCCGTAGATACCCTGCTACCGCGTGTGCTGGGCTTAGGTCTGGATGCACAGCGGGCACTGGCAACGGCTCCGGCCACCAGCCCGGTTGCGCTGCAATTGGCACAGATCACGGGGGCGACTCCGGCACTGGCGGCAACCTTGGCGGTGTTGTCGGGCCTGCTGGGAGCGCTGGTCTTGCCCGCCTTCCTGACCCTGTTGGGCGTGCGGCATCCACTGGCACGCGGCATTGCGCTGGGAGCCGTAGCCCACGGCATCGGCACCGCTCGCGCCCGCGAGGAAAGCGAGTTGACTGGGGCCGCGAGCAGTATCGGCATGGGCCTCGCCGCCCTGGTGGTGACGCTGGTGGTGGCGGCGCGAGGATGACGCGCCGCAAGATCAGCCGAGTTGTTCTCCAGTCTCCACCGTTCCCGTATCCAGCAGCAGTTTGGGCCGAAACTTAAGCCCATCGGCGGCCACCAAATAGGCTGGAATGCCGTCTACCTGATGAATGGCCCGCTCCAGTGGAACGCCGTGCAGGTGGCCGTACACGATCAGATCGGGCCGCGCCGCCGCGATCACGTCGGTCAGGGGATTGGGTGGGTAGGGCGGTGAGGCGGGCGGGTAGTGCAGCATCATCAGGAAGTGATCGCCGGGTTGCCGTAGGGCCTGGGCAGCCTTCACGCTCAGGCTCAGGCGCTCGGCTTCACGGGTCAGCAGACGCTCGTCCTCGACATTCAGCGCCTCGTGTCCGGGCGTCGTCCAACCGCGTGAACCGCAGACCACCACGTTACCCACGCGGACGGCGTCGTTGACCACCGCCAGCATTCGGGGCGGCAACGCGGCACGCAGGCGGCTGGCTGTGGGCCACCAATAGTCGTGGTTGCCTCGCAGCAGCACCTTGGTTCCCGGCAGGCCCGCCACCACAGTCAGGTCGGTCATGGCGTCAGGCAGGCGCATGGCCCAAGACAGGTCGCCGGGCAGCAGCACCACGTCTTCCTCGCACACAAGTTCGCGCCAGTATGCCCAAATTGCGTCCGGGTGGCCCGCCCACTGCGGCCCAAACACCGTCATGGGTTTGGGAATCACGGTGGCAAGGTGCAGATCGGCAATGGCAAACACGCGCATAGGGGCACTCCGGCGGAAAGGGAAAGGCAGACTGAACACGGCAGCGGGCTACAGCATAACCGAAGGCGGAGGCAGGGCCGCACAAAAAAAACCTCCCAAAAGCAGGGAGGCTTCCGGCGTGGTCAGGGCGAGAGGATTCGAACCTCCGACCCCGTCGTCCCGAACGACGTGCGCTACCAGGCTGCGCTACGCCCCGATTCCACGGCCCGCCGCGCCAGTTGGGGCCGCTTTGGTGCAATCGGCAGTTTACGCGGGGCCGATTGGGGGTGTCAAGCACGCTGGCAACTTAGAAGAAACAGGCCAATTGGCTGACGGGGTGGGCGTTCACGCGCCGGAATGTCGAGGGGTCGGGCAGGGCGGTCTAAGGGTCTAAGGTTTCTACCGTTCTTAGACGCTTCGACCTTAGACCCTTAGACCGCTTCAATCGCAGCCGCCCTTATTCGTCATCGTCTATAAACTCCGGCTCCACTGCATCTTCATCGTCAATGTGCTCGGCGCTGACCTCGCGGATAGCGTTCCAGATAACAGAGCCGGGAAAGCCGCGCCGCGCCAAGAATCCGTAGGCGCTGGAACGCGGATCGCGCTTGCGGCTGAGGCTGGGCCAGCGGCGGCTGAGCAATTCGGTGGCCGACGTCTGCTCATCGTCGGGGTCGCGGGCCTGCATGGTTTCGTCTATCAGTGGGGCCGTCACGCCCCGGCGCTTGAGGGTCTGACGCACCCGGAAACCGCCGATGCCGCGCCGCGCTCCCTCGGCCTGCGCCACCTGTGCGTCGTCCTGATACCCCAGCTCCTGCACGCGCTCCAGCACCTGCTCGATTAGTGCTTCATCATCGCTGCGGCGTTGCAATTTGGCCCGCAATTCGGCGGCGGTCAGTGCCCTTGCCCCCAGCGCACGGAAGGCGTAGGCCAGCAGGTTATCGCGGGCTTCTTCGGGGGTGGGGACGCGGGCGGGTTTGGCAGGCCGTTCGCCCTCGAGATCAGGGCTGGGGCGTGGTTTTTTGGGCCGGAAGCTCACGCCGTGCAGTCTACCGCTTGACCCAATCCGCCATACCGGATACAGTAGCGAAGCTGCCCATTTTGCCTCTGATTCATTTCTAGGCAGTCTGGATAACCCCGGATCAGGCTCAACGCGGCCTGAGCGGGTGCGCCGAAGGCAACCGAAATTGCCCGGTGCGTCGAGTTCCCCAGCGTGGGAACCGCCCCGAATGCATCTAAGATGAATTTGGGAGAATAAGGAGAACGAACATGGCCCTACGTCATAAATCTGCCCAGAAACGCCACCGCCAGAGCCTGAAGCGCCGCATGCTGAACCGCAGCCGCAAGAGCACCATCAAAACCTTCGTGAAGAAGGCCGTGGAAGCCGCCCAGCAGAACGTGGCCGACGCCGCCGCCGTGCAGAGCAAGGCCGAGAGCCTGATCGACAAGGCCGCCAAGGGCAGCACCCTGCACAAGAACACCGCCGCCCGCAAGAAGAGCCGCCTCGCCAAAGCCATCAACAAGCTGAAGGCCGCAGCCGAGCAAGCCTAAGTAGCAAAATTTAAGCAGGGCCGACGCTTCAACGTGCGTCGGCCCTGCTTTTTGGTGTGACCTGTGCTTTGCTTTCCGGGCCTGAGCGTTCTGGCTCAGTCGGCCAGATACCGCAAAAACTCGCGCATGGCGTTGACACATGGGCTGCCCTCGAACTCGGCGCTGCTGCCCGTCACGGTACGGAGGATGCCGCTGTCGCTGAGGTACAGCTGGCTGATGCGGTAAGTGACGCCGCCCTGCTCGTAAGAGTACGACGCCAGAATGCTCCAGGCCCCGGCTCGGTCTACCGGTTGCGTGACCACCTCACGGACTTTGCGGGCGCTGAGTTTGGATTGCAGCTTGAACGCAAAAGCGCGGGCCTGATCCTGCGTCTTGAAGGTGGGGAAAGCCTGACCGTGTTTTTCCTCGCGCAGAAGGCACGCGCCCGCGCCGTCTACCCACTCGTTGGCGTTGCCCGCTACAGGTGTCCAGCCGGTCATGGGCACGATTAAGGCCTGCGCTGGGGCAAAACCAAACACAGCGGCGGTCAACAGGGCAGTAACAGGGGTGCGGGCAAGCATGGCCCTTTCAGGCTAACAGGTCGGTTATGACAAGCTTGGGATAGTTCTCATCAAATCTGAGGGTGAACTTAAGAGGCCGCCGCTGTCAGTCGCGCTTGCAGCCCTGCCTTCACGGTTTGCCATTCATCCTGCAAGATGCTGAATATCACGCTGTCACGGGCAAACCCGTCAGGGCGCACCTGATATTGGCGCAGCGTGCCTTCTTCCACCGCTCCCATCTTCCGCATTGCGGCGAGACTGCGGGCGTTGCGGGCATCGACCTTGAAATGCACCCGGTTGGCTCCCAACACCTCGAAGGCACGGGTCAGCAGCAACAGTTTGGATTCGGGATTGACCACGCCGCCGCGTGCGCCCGGCAGCAACATCGTGCCAATTTCCATCCAGCGGTCAGAGGTCTTGACCTCGCTGTAGCTGATGCGCCCCACCGCTTGCCCGCCCAGCAACACCGCCCAGTTGATGCGGTTGGGGAGGGCATTCAGCCGCGTAATATAGCTGGCCCACGCTTCGGCGGTGGCTTCTTCCGGGCCGCCCCGCGCCAACATCGCCACCGTATCGGCGTCGGCCCCCGAGTTCAGTGCTTCGGCGTGGGCTTCTGTCAGGGCTTCCAGGGTAATAAACCGGCCCGGCAGGGTAGGCACAAGCATCCAATCGGCGGGGGGAGCTGGGGCTGTAGGCAAAGAAACGGGCGTATCGCTCATGGGAAGAACGATACGCCGAGGTTGGGTGGAGATGGTCTA
This sequence comes from Deinococcus sp. QL22, assembly GCF_023370075.1. Lineage (NCBI taxonomy): Bacteria > Thermotogati > Deinococcota > Deinococci > Deinococcales > Deinococcaceae > Deinococcus > Deinococcus sp. QL22. The sequence goes on along the minus strand of NZ_CP097149.1, from coordinate 2,287,701 downwards.
AGGGTCAAGGGCCGAAGGGTCTAAGCAGGGAAGAAACGTTGATTTTTGAGCGTTCTGGAGAGTTTTAGGCACTAAGCACCAGCAAACGAACCCACCCCAGCACCTTAGACCCTAGACCTTTAGACCCTTTGACCACGCCCCCTGAGACGCTACTTACTGACCCGCTGCCGCCCCGTCATGGCCCGGCCCAGCGTCACTTCGTCGGCATATTCCAGTGCGCCGCCCACCGGCAACCCGTAGGCGATCCGGCTCACCAGTGCGCCCAGAGGCTCCAGCAACCGCTGCAAATACAGCGCGGTGGCGTCGCCCTCCACGGTGGTTCCGGTGGCCAGAATCACTTCCATGCCTTCCGTCACACGCGGCAGCAGGGGCCGGATGTGCAGCTTATCGGGGCCGACGCCGTTCATAGGACTCAGAACGCCGTGCAGCACGTGATACAGCCCCCGGTATTCGCCGCTGCGCTCGATGGCGATCACGTCGCCGGGTTCCTCCACGACCGCAATCAGGTTCTGATCTCGGTTGGGGTCGCTGCACACGTCACAGCGGTCTGCGTCGGTGATATTGAAGCAGATCGGGCACACATGCAGGTCACGCTTGGCCGCCAACAACGACCCGGCCAGCCGCTCTATGTCTTCGCGGGGCTGCTCGAACAGGTGGAAGGCCAGCCGCTGGGCGCTCTTGGGGCCGATGCCCGGCAAGCGCGACAGCTCGCGAATCAGGGCCACGAGGGAAGGCGGGTATTTCATGCCTCTCCCCCACTAGCCGCCGGACGCCCGCTCAAAATCCGGGCAGGCCCAGCCCGCGTGTGGCGTCTTGCTGGAGGGCGTCGGCTTTGGCGGTGGCGTCCTGCATGGCCACCAGAATCAGGTCTTCGAGGGCTTCCACGTCGTCAGGGTCTACGGCTTCAGGCTTGATTTTCAGAGCCGTGATTTTGCCGTGGCCGCTCATGGTCACCGTGACCAGCCCGCTGGCCGTGCCCTCCACCGACTGCGCGGCGAGGTTGTCCTGAATCTTGGCGGCGGCGGCCTGCGCCTGCTGCATCTGCTTCATCAATTTCTTCATGTCCATAATCGTGTATCTCCTGTTAAGCGCGTGGGAGGTCTAACGCGGTCACTGAAACCGCCCCACCCGGTTCAACCGACAGTCTAACCCGGAGCGCCGTCAGCAACTCCCGCCGCCCTTCCGGTTCCAAGTGTGGCAGGCCTGCACTCAACCCCGCTGCAATGTCCCGCACTTCCGGCGTCAGAGCATCTTCAGGCACAGGCAAGGGCGCATCCTCCCGCGTCAGCCGCTCTTGTTCCAGTTGCAGCGGTTTCAAGGCCGCTTCCACCACATCATCCGGCAGACCGTAGCGCACGGCCCGCGAGAGGGTATCCGCCATCTCCTGAGCAATCTCGGCCAGGCGGCGCGAATGGTTGGACGGCGCGGGGGGCGCGTCAGTGAGCAGCGGGCGCAGCAGGTCAGGATCAGCCAGGGTTTGCGTAAAGGCCTCCCAACTTGCGGCCTCAATTTCACCGACTCGGTAGTTCTTCATATGGCTGCACTGAGGCACATGGGAGCACCGCAGGTACCGGTAGTAGCCGCCGTCTCTGGCCTGCCCCCGGCCACTGCCCTTGCTGAGGATGTAACTCATGGCCCCGCCACACGAGCCGCAGCGGGCCACTCCCGTCAACAGGTGGGGGCCAGTGGTCAGCCGCTCCCCTCGGCGGCGGTGTCTAATGGCGCCCTGCACCTGGTTCCACAACTCTGGTTCAACGATGGCCGGATAGGTGACGAGGTGGCCGTAGAACTGCGCCCGCCCGGTGTACCGCTCATTGCGGATCATGGCTGCCACCCCGCTGATCGTCCAGTCTTTCCCCTCAGCCGTCTTGAGGCCTTCGGCGTTCAGTTGGCGCATCGTCAGCGTGTTGCCGCCGTGCGTGGCGTACAACTCGAATACCCGCCTCACGACCCGTGCCGCCGCCTCGTCAATGACAGGGAGGGTGGAGATCCCCCGTTCGTCCCGAGCGAGCTTGTAGCCCCATGGGACGCGCCCCTGTGCCCAGTGGCCGAGTTGTGCCTTATCTCGTTTCCCGTCAGTGAGCTGCTTAACGATGTTGGTGTAATCGGATTCGGCATCCACCGCGTCTCTGAGGAATTCCTTCCAGTTGCGCGGCTGGCTGAGATTCCCGATGCCCGACACCCAGACCACGGCTCCTAACTTCTGCAGCTCGCGGGCAATGCCCACGATGATTTCCACATGCCGCGCCACCCGGTTCGAGGCAGAGAAAATGAAGTTCATGCCAGGATTCGCCCGCGCCAGGTCGTAGTAACTGTTGGAGTGTTGCCGTGCCCCCTTTGCGCCGCTGACCGACTCTTCTAGCCAGTGCGTGAGTGTCAGGCCTGCGTAGGCTGCCTCGCGCTCAATGTCCCGCCGTTGCCGCTCGGGGCCATGACGGTCTTCTTGCTGGTCAGTGGACACTCTTATGCAACTGACGGCCTGCTTGTCAACCATGGGTTGTCCTTCACTCGTCATCTTCGTCTTCTTCCTCATAGGACGCTTCCACCTGTGCGTAGATCTCCGGCGGCATCCCTTCGACCCAGTCTTCCGGCATATCCAAGACGCCCAGGTTGCTGCCAGGAATGGCCTGCTTCATGGCTTCTGGCACGTGGACGCCGCCCTCGTACTGGGTTGTCCAGTCGAGGCCGGGCTTGGTCAGACTTCCGATCGGGGTCGGGTCATTGCGCGGATTAAAACCGACTTCGGTGGTCTTATAAAACCCAGAGAGCAGGCGGTCTTGAATCGTGTGGAGAAAATCGTAGGTGTCTTTCCCGTGAGAGGGCACGTCGTCTCGGCTTTGGAATTGACCGGAGTAGCCTGCACCGGAGTACCAGAAGATGGCGAGCGCTGCGGCCTGTGGACATGCAGGCTGCTCGATCATCCAGTGGATCAGTTGCCCGTTGCCGTCGTAATTGGAGTCACAGGCGGCATACAGCCACGCCTGATCAGGAGCCGTCTTCAGGTACTCGGACATCAGTTCGGCGTACAGTTCCATGACCTCTACGGTACCGGGTGAGAGGCAGGGTGTTGCCTCAAGCGTGGATGCTGATGGGAGGGGCTGCGCCGACCTGGCTTTGCCGCGAGAGGAGAGCAGTTTCTGTGGTTGAACCATGCTGGATAGACTGACGATATGCCCCTTCACTATGTTTCCGGAGACGCCGTTCATCCAGTGGGAGCTGGGCAAAAACTTTTGGTGCATGTCTGTAATGACATCGGGGCGTGGGGTCGAGGCTTCGTTCTCCCCTTGGCTCAACGCTTTCCAGAGACCGCACGCCGATACAAGGCTTGGGCTTCTGGAGAGGAAGCCACGCCGTTTGCTCTCGGGCAGGTGCAATTTGTCGAGGTGCTGCCTGACTTGACCGTTGCAAATCTGATCGGGCAGCATGACATTGCTCGAAAGGGACAGCACCTGGCACAGCCACCAGTTCGGTATGAGGCGATCCGTGAAGGTCTCACCCGCGTGCGGAAAGAGGCTGAGCGGGTAGGTGCGTCGGTTCACATGCCCCGGATCGGGGCGGGCTTAGCTGGGGGAGACTGGGCCGTGATCGAGGCGATGATCAATGAAGAGCTTGTGGATCAAGGGTTGGACGTTACCGTCTATGATCTTGCCTGATCCTCTTGCAATAGCATGCCCTAGCGCACGCAACTTTGACCACCCCTACAGGCCCATCAGTTCACTCGGTACTCCGGATTGGCTTGCTTGGCAGGCCGCTGTCTCACCCACATCAGCGCGGCGAAACCCACTGCCAGGAGCAGCATGGCCAGCACCCCCCAGGGCCGGTAGATGTGGTTCTCGGTAAACAGCCACGCCCCCAACAACAGGCACCCTGCCCCAGGCAACAGCGCTCGACCCCTTAGTGGCCACAGCGCGGCTATGGTCAGCACGCAGGACAGCAGGAGGCCCATGTTTCCGATATCCCCCAGGGCATTGCCCTGCTGAAACAGCGTGGAAATGGCTGGAGCATCCCGGTCAACGCCTGAGCTCAGGAGTCGCCCGGTCGCGACGCCCGCCAGAAGATCGACCGCTGGGTAATACACGCCGTAGACGAAGGCGCCCAGTCGTGCGGCCCAGGGGAGCCAACCGCGAAGGTCAGACAGCAGCCACCACAGGTTCACGCCGATCAAGGGAAAGAGGGGAATCAGCCAGAGATGCAGCCTCGTCCAGTGGTGGACGGTACTGGTGGTCAAGTCGGTAGGATGGGTGAGGCCCAGCAGGGCCATCAGCAACGGGGCGAGCGCAATGCCCAGGACAGGCCAGTAGAGCAGGGAGCGGGGCGGTCTCATGCGTGTCCTCCAGATGAGGGGGAGAGCAGCGATTGGTGGCGGTGTGTGGGTGCATCGTCGTCTGTTGAGCACAGTCCGGGTTGGTGTTGCTCGCGTCCACACTTTCAGTGCGAGGTTATGCCGTTGTCAGCGCACGCAACTTTGACCACCTCAGCCCCACCACACGCCCCAGACGCATCATTGCTCAGACTGGAACAAGACAGCCTGCTCCGGCTCAAACAAATAAACCGACATCAGACCATCATCCTCAATGTCAAAAATGCTTGACGTGAACACCCTATTGGACTCCCAAGGTACGGCCATGCTCTTCCCATGCGCAGTGGCCATCCGTCGCCGTGCCCCCTCCAGCCCGTCGGAGAGCTGACCACACGTGACCCGTTCTCCATTCTCGGTGTAGACGGCCAACCGGTCTGCAGGAAACAGGGCGCTGCATTCGGTTTTTACTGCGTTGGTGTCAATCAAATACTGATCCGATGCTCTCTCGAAAGCGTCTTGAGTGGACGTGGCAGCAGCGGACACGGCTGGCAAGGTGGGCTGTACGGCAGCAGTCGGTTTGTCTTTGCAGCCGCTCAGCGACAGGGCAAGAGCAAATAGGACAACGGTAGTTTTCATTGCGAGTCTCCCTCAGTCATCCTGTTCCCCTCAGCCCCAGCCCACGCCCTTCAGTCATCGGCCACCACCAAGCCGATGTGCATCAATGGGAAAGTCCGGCACCTAAAGCACCCCTCCACATTTGCAGGGGTCTTGATCATTTGGGCAGGTTGATAGCCCCGAAGAAAGCGGCGTGGGATGCTCGCGCAAACTCTTCACGCTGCCCGGTACTACTCACGCTCAAAGTGGCTAAGCCAGGTACTTCAGTACAAGTCCAAAGACTGCTGGTGCTATTCACAACCGGCGTGAGACCCCCGAACACCCCTGAGTAAGCGGTGGTGGTGCTGGTCACGGTCAAGTTTGTGGCCGTGCGATTGGCAACCATGTAGGGAGGCCAGATCGTTGCCCCGCCTAATGAGGCAGGTCGCAATGTGGGAGCGATCCGCGCCACTTCATCCAAAGCGGCGGCACAAGTCGCCAGGTAGCCCTGCAGATCGACATACGTAGGCGTGCCCGTCACAGTGGGAGCGCAGCTGGCAAGGGCTAGCAAAGGCAAAATCAGTAGCTTTTTCATAGTTCTCCTTATCCCACCCACTGAACGTTGTACAGACCTCACCTTCAGCCCCAACACACGCCCAACACCGCTCTACTCAATTTCCACAACCCACCACTGGGAATAGGGCCACGAGCGGCCTCGGCAACAGGGGCGAGCAGTAGGACGGCCATAAGGGTCAGTAGCATTCTCATGGTGTGCAGTAACTCTTCCAGGGCAACACGCCGGGTGTGCCCGTGCGGTTGAGATACACCGAAGTGTAGAAGTTGCCGTCCTCATTGATGTCACGCAGGAATCGCAGTCTCATCGGGCCGAAGTCTGTGGCGACATCTCTGATGGCGGAAGAGTTCTGACGATCCAGCCAGACTGAAATGGCTGTCAAGCGTTCAGGGCGAAGGTTGAAACAGCGTGTTGCTACCTGTCCCACGGCCCGGTTGAACAACGCGCGCTCGCTGGGTTTCAGGTATTCCTTAACAGCGATAACGGCTACCCCATTCAATCTGCCTGCGTTGGTGAGGTCGAAAGCACCCACCCCAAGGGTCAAATACGTCAAATCACTGGTTCGTTTGCTTACTAGAAAAAAGCCTTGGCTAATCGTCATTTGGCCGCCGCTGCCTGTGATGAGGCTGCGGATTGAGATGGGAGCGGCCTCTGCGCCTGCGAAGGTGGTCAGTAGCATCAGAGTAGACAGCTTCTTCATGACATCTCCTTGGGGTGATCCTCTTGGCCTATCACGTCTGATGCTTATGCATACGCAACTTTGACTACCTCTACCCCCAGCACATGCCCAGTGTTGCGTTGGAATTGATCCGCGCAAAAGACACCTTGGCCTCGTCCGGAAACCAAAGGGCAGGCTCTGGCACCCGATCCAGCCACCCAAACGGCAGACTCCAATTGCACTGTGCAACCTCCTGGATGTACTTGCCACTGGTCATGAACCCCGCACACAGGCCATTGGGATCGTCATACACCGTTCTCAACAGTGCCTGCTGTGGCGTCGCACGGGCGATCTTCTGCAAGTGGCGCACTACCTTGGCGTCCTGCCCATACCGCAGCACAGCAGAGTCCAGCATGGGTTGCGTGATTTTCAAAAAAGAGATGGTGAAGTTGCAGAGGTTCTCGACAACTTTCCATCCCAATTCTTCGCCGTACTCTTCAATAATCTCCGCTTCTAGCCCACTCCACCACAGCAGGACGTGTGCAGTCTCGTGCCGCACAATGTCGCTGTTGCCCCAGTGCCACGGCTGAACTGTCATGACCGGCCCATCCGGATGCTCGGTGTGACAGCGGTTGCTCAGCCCAATCTTGACCCGAATTTCTAATGCTTGCGCAAACCGTAATGCGTGGGCCTCATATCGCAAGTGACGCTGCACGGCCTTGACGTAACGGATGTAATCGCTGACCAGATGGGTGTTGTCATACGTCACGTCAGGAACCGCTTGTTAGCGATCCAGTATTCAAACCAGTCGTCTGCTGTTTGTGGGCCCACTTCCAGGCCGCCGTGTGCGCGGGGGGCCGCCAGCATGCGCTGCATGCGCTCAGTCTTGAGAATGGGGTAGGTATCCCCATACTTTTCCACCATTTCCAATAACTCATTGGGAATGCTGATCGGCGTTTCCCGAAAGGACACGACAGGCGGGATGGGTGGGCCCCCGCGCCGGGGAGTGTATGTCTCTAAGGTGGATTCTGTAGGGACCGAACCCAAATACGAGACTGCTGGAATACTGATACCGACCGCTGCCTCAAATTCCTCAGCGCTCCAACCCAACAGATAGCTAAGCATTCGTTGAATACGTGGGCGGGCGTTGGCAATGTATTCGCCGGTTTTATCGCTTTCCAGTCTGCTTAGAGTCTGCTGGCTAAAGGCTGAAAGTTGGGGATCGTTAAGTTGCTCAGCGACCTCTTTCGATTTTTTGGCCAGATCACTAGCACTATCGAAGCCGCGCAACTCACGGCGCTCGATTAAAGCATCACCGTATCTGGACACAATTACCCTCCAGTGCGGTTCGACGCGGACAAGAACAGAGGCAGTCATTCTGAGACACTAATACGATGGTACTAATAGATTGGTTGCGGGCTCAAAAATACCAATCTATTAGTATTGACGTTTGGCTTCAGACGTACTAATATGTTGGTATGACTTCAGAAGAGCTATCTGTGCTGCTCCAGTCGGAACTAAAAAGCCGCAACTGGTCAGTAGATGACCTTGCCGAGCGGGCAGGCGTTGCCTACGAAACTGCACGGCGCGCTACCCAATCTATCGGTTCTATTTCGCTGGCCTCTACCAACAAATTGTTAGTGGCTGTGGGTAAGCGAATGACGATCATTGAATTTGCTTTTGAGGCCAGCGCATGACCCCCCCTCCCGTCCGCACCATCACCATCACGCACGATCCCGTCCGCAATGCCCTGGTGCGCCGCTTGCTCGCTGGTGCTCTCCCCTACCCCCTGTCCGCTAGCCCCACTCCCACCGTGCCCACCGAGGCACGTCACGAGCAGTCCGTTCAGAAGAAGGGCTGAAACAAAAGCATGGCCGCGTCTGATTCACGCGGCCACCTTGAACATCCTTTGAGGTCTCTATGAGTGTACACCCCACTTCCATCCCAGACCAGAGCCGCCAGCGCGAACTGTTCAACGTGCGGCTGGCCCAGGCGCACACCTACGCCCGCGATCACAGCGTGCCCTTCAACCCCATCAAGCCCAACGCGCTGGTGGAACTGCAGGGCAACACCTATAGCGTGGAGTGGAAGCTGGTGCGCTTTGACCTGATGAGCCCCACGCAGGTCTGGGCCGTGACGATCCGCCCCCGCAGCACGGGTGTGGCTTACGGCTACGGCCAGGTCATTCGCAAGCAACGCCGGAGCAAGAAGACGGGCCTCGCCACCGTGCGGTACAACTCGCCCGCTGGCAACTACAGCACTGAGGATGAGGTGCAGGCCGCACTGGTGGCACTGACGGCTCAGCGGACGCAAGGACAAGAGGTAGCAGCGTGAACCGCCACGTCTTCCAGATGGCCTACACCGTGGCCCTGACTCAGCCCGTGGTGGGCTGGGTGCTGGTCCTCGTGACTGTGGTCAGCTCAGCTCTGGCGGTGTTCGGATGATGGCCCTGCGTGACCTGCGCCTGCCTGTGCTGCGCCGCCAGACCGCGCCCGTGAGTGCATGCCGCGCCTGCAAATTGCCGATCAGCCCAGACCACCTGTACTGCGATGAGTGCATGGAGCGCCCCGTTCAACCGGGTTACGGCCCCGTGTGCATCGACTGCGGAAATTTTGTGGCGTGCGCGTGCAAGAAGGCCCACCGATGAACTACCTCTTGATCTACGTTGTGATCGCTGCCCCCGTGTTCACCGTGTTCTGGGCCTGCTGTGCCCTGTCCAGCCGGATCAGCCGGCAAGAAGAGGCCCGCGCATGACGCTGGATGCCCGCGTGGTGCTGATGTTGTCCACGTTCAAAAGCCTGCGAACTCGTCATGTCGCCGTTGCACTCGACATCAAACCGACAACTGCCCTGAGCATTCTCGCGGCGTTGGATGACGTGGGACGCGTCACTGTGCGCGCTGGACGATGGGCCTTGAAGGGTGAGGCATGAACCGCGTCCGCAACGGCACGGCCCTGATTTTGGCCTCAGTGCTGGTACTGCTGATGACGGCGGGCTGGATGGATCGGACGCCCCTCACGACGGCGCAATTCGGGCTGGTGCTGGTGCTGCTGATCGTGATGCGGCACGGCGTCCGGTTGATTGAAAAAGGGGAACGCCAATGACAGCATCACAGATTCAACCCACCCAACATCTGCCCCTCGCCACCGTCGACTTTGACCGGGATCAGTTGGACTTGATCAAAACGCAAATTGCGCCCGGTGCCAGTGATGGTGAGCTGGCCCTGTTCGTCGAGCAATGCAAGCGCACCGGCCTCGATCCCTTCAGCCGTCAGATCTACGCCGTCATGCGGGAATCGAACGTGAAGACCGGCAATCAGTGGTCGAAGGTCACGAAAATGACCATCCAAGTCGCGATTGACGGCTTCCGGGTCATCGCTGAGCGGCACGGGCAGTACGCGGGCCGGGTGGGGCCGTTCTGGTGTGGCCCGGACGGGAAGTGGGTGGATGTGTGGCTGGACAAAGAGCCGCCCGCTGCAGCCAAGGTGGGCGTGTTGCGCCGGGGCTTTGCGGAGCCGCTGTGGGCGGTGGCGCGGTTTGAAGCGTATGCCAGCCGCAACCGGGAAGGGGTGCTGATGGGACTGTGGCTGAAGATGCCGGACGTGATGATCGCCAAGTGCGCTGAAGCACAGGCCCTCCGGAGCGCGTTCCCCAATGACCTCTCAGGGCTGTACACGAGCGATGAGATGGCGCAGGCCGACAACGCTGTGCCAGCTCCCGCCCCTCAGCCCACCCGCACCGCCGACATGACCCGCGAAGTGGCCCAGAGCGCAGGCGTTGAACCCAAGACACCCGTCCAGGAAGCCCATTCCGCGCCGGATCCAGTCGCCGCCGAGTGGGAAAGGAAGCGCAGCCAGATTCGCCAGATGTGGAAAGAGTGCAAGACCAAGGGTCTGGAAGATTCCCTTGCCCCCTTGGGTCTGCGCTATCCGAACTGGCGCACCGATGACGACCAGGCCGACAGCCTGCGCTTCGACCTGATTCATCTGAGTGAAGGCGGCGAATTGGATGCCGTCTGGTACGGCGATGCAGCTGCCCCCATGCCCGCTGAGACGATGCTGACCGCAGAGCAGCGGGGCCAGCTGCAAGCTGTTGCTAAGGCCACTGGAGCCCTCAGCAGTCAAGACCGGTACGCGCTGTGGGCTTACATGGTCAACAGCCCTACGCCGGTTGCCACCAACAATCTGACGGCTGAGCAAGCCGCCTACCTGTTGGACACCTTCAGCGCCATGAATCCGGATGAGCGTGCCCAGTGCCTCACCGAAGCCCGCGCCAAATTCAAGGTGGCCGTGTCGTGAGCCCTCTCCCGCTTTGGTCAGGGGTACGGGGTCTAGCGGTACAGACCCACGACCGCCTGCTGCCCAGCCTGGGGCGTGAAGTGCAGATCAATCGGCTGGACGAAATACCAAGCGTCCCTCAAAACGGTGCCGAACTGTCGAACCCTTCCCTCGGCGAGCGCTTGATCCAACGCCGTTGCCAGCGGCTCAGCGTCCAGCGCGATCAACCCATGAATCTCCCAACCTTCGGGCTGCACCGCCGTGGCATGAGCAATGGAGCGCGCATCGAACCTGCTGAAATCGACCTCAACCCGGTGGGGAGTCTGAAGCAAGGTGAGCCGTTTGCCATCGAAGCCGTCGATGCGGTAGTGGGGCACCGGGATGGTCTGCCCTTTGGGAAACATCTTGCGGTGGGTGGAGAGCATATGAGCCACGCTAGCGCGTTCGCCCTTGATCGAAATGAACGCTTCTCCGTTCTGTTCGCGGGGATGGCATGACCACTCAGATCTGCGGCAACTGCCGTCACGGCACGCCCATCGAGCACGGCATGATTCAGTGCCAACTCGGTTGGGAAGCCCATGACGGCCTTTTGCCTAATGTTCGCGGCAAGGGTAAGAGTCGCGTTGTTATCCCCGTCCACATGGCGCACGGCGAACTGGAGAAGCCGGAAGCTACCCCCACTTGCCGCTGTGGCTGCTCGCCAGACAAATGGTTGCCGGTGAAAGCATGACTGCCGAACTGCCCCGCCTCAACTCAGTCGAGTACAGCTACCTTGGAGACGTAACGGCGCAGTTGTATCCCGCTGACTCGACCGAGTTCCGCGCCGAGTTTCAGTGGGACAACCCCCGCGCTCCTGAATTCCGCTTCGAGGGCTTGAAGGCCATGACCGATGAAGAGATCGGCAAATTTTCCTACGCCCTGAGAACCGCTGTGATTGAAGACCCTGAACAGATCGGCAAGATCTGGCAGATCGTGTGTAACCTCGGCTTCATGGTCAGCCTCGGCGGTGACTTCCTGTGAGCGCCGCTGTGATCAAGTTCCCCGCACTCGAGAGACCGCCCACGAAACGCCGGGAAGCAGGCACCTTCACCATGACCGACAGCGCCGTGGTGACCTACCAGAAGCGCCACGGCTCCGCTCCCTCCCGCACCCTGACCGCCTTGGCGGAACGCGCCAACTTCACCCAGAAGCCGCCGATGAGCATCGCGGAACTGATGGTCGAGACCGAACTGGGTCAGCGGGCCATCGAAAAAGCCCTGGTCACCTTGTCCGCTCAGGGCTTCTGTGCGTCGGTGGGCAAGCTCTGGAAATACACCAATCCGAACCAAGATGCGAACGGAAATGCGAACGGAAATGCGAACAGCCGTTCGCACGAGCGTTCGCACGGACGTTCGGAAAAACAGGGCAAAAACATTGTCCTAGACGGCGAAAAAAGACGCCTGAAGGAAGTAGAAGGAAGTAGAAGGAAAGGTTCTGTAGTTCCTACACCTAAGAAGGGCGCTGAGGTTGACGGCACAGCACAGAACACGGCTGAGCTTGAAGCAACCCCAGAGGTGCCTGACGGCACGGCCTCTGGCGAGGCCCATAACGACCTTCACTCACTCACAGATGAAAAAACCGAGCAACTGCCCACAGGAGACGAAGACGTGACTGGGAATGAACAGGTTCCGCCCGCCGCCGCGCCGATCCGGGCCGCGCAGGATGTGGTGACCGGCGCAGGCCTGTTGCCCGTCTGGAGAAACTGGGTGCGCCTGTGCCGCCTGCCCCGGGTCACGCAAGAAATCCAGATTCTGTTGTGGGCCGAGTGGATCACTGCAGGCCAGCGTGATGCCCTCTCCGAACACGCTCAAGCCATCATTGAGGCCGGAACCTACGACCTGCCGTACCCCGCCCTGAAATCCCGCATGACGCGGCCCAGTGGCCCTGCACCCCTCGAACCGCTGCCGGTGGCCCGCCTCTCGTTTGCGGCTGGTCAACGCGTGCGCTACCCGGACGGTACCGAAGCCATCGTGCTGGCTGTGCTGAGCCGGGGTATCGCCACCGATCACCCGTTCATGCCCGACGTGCCGCTGGGCATGCTCAAGTCGCTGGAAGTGCTGGCATGACCCGGCCTGCTCCCCAGAATCACGAGTTGGAACAAAAAGCCCTGTCCGCCCTGCTGGTCGATCCTTCCGCCTGGGAACACTTGGGCGACTTGCCCGCCGAGGCCTGGCACAATCCCGCTGCTCGGGAGCTGTTCGGCCTGATGGGTGAGCTGTACGCGCAGGGCTTGCCCATCGACGATCACGCGCTGATCCTGCAACGGGCCGAAGCCAAGCGCAGCACGTTCGTGACGATGAATTACCTCGTGGGCGTCATGACGCTGGATCCCAGCGCCTACTACGCGCCGCACTATGCCCGCGAACTCCGCGCCCTGCATGGCCGCCGGGAAGCAATTCGCATGGCGCACCAGGTCGTGCATCACGCCACCGAAGGTGACCTCACTCCAGAAGAACTCTCTGCCCTCGCTTCACAGGTGGCTGGCCCACTGGAGAACCGTTCCCGGCACGGCTTCACCTCGCACGCTCAGGCAATTGACGCCGCGCTCTTGGACGTGGAGAGCCTCACGCCGAATGCCATCAGCACGGGATTTGTGGATCTGGACGAACAGATTCTGGGTTTCGAACCCGGCGCGATGTACGTGCTGGCTGCTCGCCCTGCGATGGGGAAAACCGCGATGGGCTACAGCTTCGTGCTGAACACCGCTCAGAAGGGCTATCACGCCGCTGTCGCCAGCCTGGAGATGCCCGCTAAGCAGCTGGCACTGCGGGCGATGGCGAGCGCCGCCAGCGTGGATCTGAACAAGATTCGCCAGCGCACCACCAGCGGCCCCGAGCGTGAACGGCTGCGCGTGCATGGATCCCGCCTGCGCAGCCTTCCGATTGAGTTCATGGAAGCCAGCGATCAGACCGGCGCCAGCATCGCCCGGGACGCCCGCAAGCTGCACGCCGCCGGGAAGCTGGATCTGCTGCTGGTGGACTACCTGCAACTGATCGAGACCGGGCGTTCCGGGGATGCCGGGAACCGCGTGCAGGAAGTGAGCGCCATCAGCCGAATGCTCAAGAAGTTGGCGATGGAGTTGTCGATTCCCGTGGTGGTGCTCAGCCAGTTGAGCCGCGCGGTGGAGTTGCGCCCGAACCACCGGCCCGTGCTGTCCGATTTGCGCGAATCCGGAGCTGTGGAACAGGACGCCGACACCGTGATGTTCATCTACCGCGACGAGTACTACAACCCGAACACCGATCAGCAGGGAGTGGCCGAAATCATCGTGGGCAAGCAACGCAATGGCCCGGTGGGCACGTGCCGTCTGGCCTACAACTCCGAGTTCGTGCGCTTTGCCAACCTTTCCCGCTTCGCTGAACCCGCCCTGCTCTGACCCTTCCAGGAGGAACCATCATGCAAACCTACGGAATTTTCGGCCTGACCTTCAAGACCGCCACCATCAAAACCGATAACGACGCGGGGCGCGTGCTGGACGCCAAATATAAGTTCTCCTCTGGAGTAAAGGCTGAGCGCCGGTTCATGTTGGAGCACGTGCCTGTCCTCAAAGGCGCGGCGCAGGAAGGCGGCAAGCTGCGCCTGGAAGTTACGCCCATGATGGACGGCCAGGCCTTTCCCGCCGTCGATGTGCCGGTGATTCTGCGCGGGAACATCACGATTGATGAGGCGGGAGACGTGCTGGTCAACTTGCGGGTGCAGTTCTCTGAATTGGACAACGCAGGCTTGGGGGTGGATGCCCTGCTCATGGCCAGCTGCTGCTTGGAATGCACGGTGTCCGATCAGCCCACGCTGGAAGAGAGCATTCAGAGCGAGCTGAAGGCAGAAGAACAGGTCAAAGAGGATGTTGACGACTTGCTGAAAGACACCAAGGCGCTGTTCGAGACGCCTGAGACACCCGCCCTTAACATTCCGCTTGGCCCGGATCTGGATGTAGAAGAAGACATGCCCTTCCCGACTGGTGGCGGCGACGGCTTCGGCACACAACCCAGCGCCTAAAGACAAGGGGGCGGGTGTCAAAGCCCGCCCACACGGTGAATCCTGATGAAAACACTTCAAGAACTTGCAACCGAAACCCGTCGCGTGAATGGCGCCAATGGCTGGGGTCTGACTTGGAAAATAGATGATCTGCCTAGGAATGTCGCGCTCATTCACAGCGAAATCACGGAAGCGTGGCAAGAGCGAGTGCCCCACAAGATCGCTCGTGAGTTGGGAGACGTGGTGATTCGGGCGCTTGATCTGGGCGAGCTGATCCGGGCTGGTTCCTTTGTCGATCTTGAGCCAGAGCGGTTGCGTTTTGCGCTGGTAAGCCCGCCCAGTGCTCACCGGAATATTTCGCTGATGGAACTGCACACCTTGACCTCTCAGGTGTTGGAGTCTTTTCGCAAGGTCAAAGAGCCGGAGGCCATGGAAGCGGCGGTCTTGAGCGGCTTGATGGCGGTGGTGTCCTACGCGTGGCAATTGATGGTGTTGGAATCCCAAGAAGATCCTGCTGACACCATTGACAGCATCTTGTTTGTGAACAGCCGGCGGGCCTACCGGCACGGCGGGCGGCGCACATGACGGCCACCCTCGAACAACCCGTTGCCGTCTTGGCTCCGGAAGAACGTGCCGACCTTGCCCAGCTGGAAACCGTGGTTCGTCAGGGCTGGCAAGGCTTCGTGACTGTTGGCCAAGCCTTACTGAGCATTCGTGACCGCCGCCTGTACCGCGAAGCCCACAAGACTTTCGGTGACTACTGTGAACAGGTCTGGGGCTGGTCTCGCCAGCGGGCGCAGCAACTGATGGACGCGGCAGAAACCAGCCAGACGTTGACAACCATTGGTTTACATCCCGAGAACGAACGGCAAGCCCGCGAGTACAAAGAGGCCGCGAAAGTGGTGGCAACACTTGAGCCAGAGATGCAGGTCGCGGTCGCCACGTACCTGAAGACGGCCACCGGCAGTGAGCGGCCCAGTACGAGTCAAGTGAAAGCAGCGGCAGAGGTGGCAGCGGCCATCGATGCACATGGGACGGTGGCGCATCCGGATACCGGCACAGAGGTGCCGTTTCATGCCTTGACCGGGGAACAGCGGGCGATTGCCCTCGCAGAGAATGTCACCACTGGAACGTATGAACGGCTGAAGCGGCAAGAGAACCACATCCAGACCAGCATTCAGCAGACCAACAGCACCGGCAAAGGTGGCTGGGCGGACTGGTGCCTGAACTATGCCCAGCAGCAACTGACGGACACCCAAGAGCTTCGGATTGTGGTCAAAAAGGACACCAGCGGGAATGCTCAGGTGCAGGCGTTAATCGTCGACTCGGAGTCGCACGCGACGGTGGCCTACGGGGACACGGCCCCCTACCTGAAGAAAGCCGTGATGAACCTGGTCGAAGAGGTCAAGGGGTGAGGCTAGAGCAGGCGGTAACGGCCCCGCGCCACCCGTTCAAAGTCTGGATATTTGCCCGCACCCTGACCCACCGCGTTCTGACACATCTCGCTGGCGACATGACGCCGAATGGTGGTGTCGAGGTGTTGGGTGCCCTTGGCGCGCATGGCGGCCACCACGTCTTGAGCGGAAAACGTTCCATCTGCTTGTTGTTTGCTCAACTTGCGAGCCACGGCAAGAATTTCGTCACGGCACGTCACGTCTGCATTTTGCCTCAAATGACCGTGCCTGGTCTCGCCCTTGTCTCATTTCCCCTGAGAGCCGAGCCGGGGCCTGTGGGTTCGCTTGAACAGGGAGGAGGGATGAAGCTACAGCAGGCGGTACACGCCAACGCCCACCCGTTCAAAATCGTCGTAGGTAGTCTGGTGATTTTTGGGAGTGTTCTGACACATCCGCGAAGTCACATGTGTCCGAATAGTCGAATCCAGATACCTCGTGTTCTTGGCGCGCATCGCATCCATCAATTCACTGAGATGAAACGTTTTGGGCGTCCGGTCTTTTACCAATTCGTTGACGGTCACCAGGATTTCATCGCGGCAGGTCATGCACGTATCTTGACGCAGTTGGGCCAGTGACTTCCCCTGCATCCTCTCATGCCTGGCAGGCACGCTTTCCGAGCCTCGCGCATGTCGAGCGGTACCTGAGCACCATTGCTGATCCGGATGTGCGGGCCAATATCCGGCTGAAGTTGGGCCTGGTGGAAGTGCCACAGCCAGCGCCCGAAACGAGTCCACTTGTGCAGCCGCGCCCAGCGCAGGAAAAACAACCCGAGTGGACGACTGAACCGCTGGAAGCCAAAACGAGTCCACCCGGAACCCTGACCTTTACCCTGCCTTACCCGCCCTCTCTGAACAGCATCTGGCGCTCAATCCTCGTGCGCTTCACGCCGAAGAACTCGAAGGCCATCCCGTACCGGGTCAAAGTCCTGTTGAGCGAAGAGGGACGCACCTACCGCAGGGCCGTCATCTCGTGCGTGCAGAACTATGGGCAGCCCAAAACCTCGCCTGGTGCACGCCTTGAACTCCTGCTGATCGTCTCGCCGCCGGATCTGCGAAAACGCGACCTCAGCAACATCCCTAAGGCCCTGGAAGATGCCCTGACTCATGCGGGCGTCTGGGCGGATGACTCGCTGATCGATGTGCTGACTGTGCGGCGTGCTCCGGTGCATCCAGGCGGGCGGGTCGTCGTGCAGATCACGCCGTTAACTGAGACGCTGTTTACGAGTGCGTTATGAATCCCCTCTTCCTAGGCGTTCGCCTTTCTCGGCTGTTGGACGTGCATTCCACGTGCCTTGTCCCTGTACATCCCTTGATCTGCGCGGTTCATGGCCTTCGTCAAGTCTTCTCTCGCCGTCACTTGGGTGCTGCCGAGACTCACTGTGAAGCCCAACACACCTTGCTTGTCTTTCGCCAAGTGCACTTCCAGCGCTGTGAGTTGCTCCAGGACTTGCTCTTGCTGCCCGGTGAGCAGCAGCACAAATTCATCCCCACCCACCCGGCTGATCAGATCCCTAGGAGTTGCGATCGTCCGCAGAGTGTCCGCCAACTGCATCAAACAGCGGTCTCCTTCGGCGTGTCCATACCGGTCATTGATGCCCTTGAACTCATTGATGTCCAGCAGCAACAAGACCGCTTCGGCGGGCTTGGCCCGGTTCCCCCACAGGTCATACGCTTGTGTCAGTCCCCGCCGGTTAAGCAGGATCGTCAAAGGATCCAACGTAGCTTGGACGAGCAGCTCGTGATGCAGACGCTGCATCTCCTGGCGGCGCCGGTCATCATGCAGCAACCAGAACGCAAAACTGCCGCCTACCGACAACAACAATGCTCCGGCGTGCAGCAAGAGATTCGGGTTATTCAGGAGATAGCCCAAGTGTCCATTGGCGCTGATCATCATCTGCGAGCGAGGCAGGCTCAACAGGGTGCCGCCCAGCAACACGCCCAAGTTCAGGCCATATGCGGTGCGCAGCGCTGGGTGCCGCTGCATTTGCTTCACGATCAGGGTGACCAACATCAGCAACAGGATGGAGCTGTAACCCGCGACCAGGACAAACCGCAGCGCAATGTTGTCCCAGACCGTGGTCAGCAAGACCAGCGCCATCACGATGGCGGCGCACCCTCCCCAAGCCAATCGGCTCATCCAGGGGCTGACGAACTGCCCGCTGAAGCGCTGAAAGGCTCCCAAGCACAAGGTCGATCCGGCCATGACCAAGGTGTTGCCGATCACCACCGAGGCCAGCAGGGTCTCTGGAGTTCGCAGGCTGCCGATCAGCAGGCCCAAGACCAGGGCGGTCTGTCCCAGCGCCCAACCGCGCCAACCGGGATACGAGGGCCGCAGCCACGAGACCGTGATGATGAAGACCGATATCAAGGCGGTGACGCCCCAAGTGAGGGCCGACAAAGCCGCCATTGTGGTCCATTCACTTGGGGTACTGATCATGTCCAGCCTCCAACACTTAAGGTCATCTTCACTTTGGGCTTAGTTAAGCGGACAAGATGTTGCAGAATTCTTATTTCTGCTGTTCATAAGCCTTTAGACGACTCAAAGTGGATGACGCTCAGTGTTGAGATGTTCCACCTCATTTCAGGCCCCCAGGGCACCGAGACTCGCCGAGTGAGGCCTAGCTCTAAGGGATCAGGTGCGGTGAGCGGGCGTCAAGCGGTACACATTCTGATCCAGTCGTTCCAGCATGTGTTGATCAACCAGTCGTTTCAAATGAAGTTGTACCGTGGCCCGCTGAAAATTTCTGCCGTGCTGACGCATAACGTCTTCAATGTCACCGACCAGTACCGAGGCGTCAGGACGCCGCGCCTGCAGCGTTCGAATAGCGTACAAGATCAGCCGTTGAGTGTGCATTACTCCACTTTGATACGGTCGTGCTTACACGGCGCTGACTGGCTCCAACACGACTATTCATGAAGCCTAGAGAGCGCAGGCGGTTTGCCAAAGCCCCCCCGAGGCTTCAGGCGGCAGAGCGGTCTGACCCGGTGGAGCCAGCGCGGTTCATGCCGGCCCATCAGCGCAGGCAGCTGGACTGGCTGCCGATCACAGACGGCGAGGCTCACTATCTGCAGCAATTGGGGCTGAAAGACGTGCTGCATGGGGGAACTGAGATGACTGATCAGGCTTTAGGGACGCGACAAGATCTTCAACAGTGTCCAACCCAGGAACAGCACACTGAACGCGAAAACACTCCAAATGCCGGCTCTTCGACGCTCGGACATCGGCATTCGGTTGGCCTCCAAGATCATGTTGAGCGAGTTGCAGATCAGATACAGGGGCAGGAGGAGTTCCCCCCAATCCAGGCCTGGGGATCCCCCAGACCAGAACACACGCACCCCGAACAGCACCACCAAGATGAACCCAAGCAGCGTGAGGAACTGATTGACCACAGGTGTGGCCCACCAATCTCTCGCCTGAGTTTGAAAGTGTTGTCGAAGAGGTTGCATCAGCGTCAGCGTAGAGGAGTCAGCGGGAGGAAGAAGCTGCAAATCTGCTGCTGGACAGTTGCGTGTGGTGCTGAGCCTCAGTCAGGGGCAGCCGTGAGGCCCACCTCTAGAGGGTCAGGCGCTGTCCGTAGGCCTCAGGCGGTACACATTCCGATCCAGTCGTTCCAAGACGTGTTGATCGGCCAGTCGCTTCAAATAGGTTTGTACCGTGCCCCGACGCCATGTGACACCCCGTTGACAAAGGACTTCTTGGAGATCGCCCACCAGCACCGAGGCGTCGGGACGTCGCGTTTGGAGTTTTCGGATGGCATCCAAGATCAACAATTGACTGTACATCCATCTATTGTGGAGAGTCTGCCCTCACACCTCTCTGACAGCGTTAAACGGGACGATTCATGAAACCCAGAGACCGCAAGCGGCTTGCCAAAGCGTTGCTGAGGGTGCAGGCGGCAGCAGCGGAGCAAGAAGACCCGGTGGAGTTGGCACGGTTCATGGCGGCCCACAAGCGCAGGCGGCTGGGCTGGCTGCCGACCAAGGACGGTGAGGCCCACTATCTGCGGCAATTGGGGCTGGAAGACGTGCTGTATGAGAGGAGCTGAGATGAAGAATCAGGCTTTAAGGACGCGACAGGATCATCAACAGCGTCCAGCCCACGAACAGCAAGGAGAACACGAAAGTACTCCAAGTGAAGAACCGCCGACGCTCGGAGGTTGGCGTTTGGGCGGTCTCCAAAGCTGTGCTGAGTGTGAGGCAGCTCAGATACAAGGGCATGAGGAGGCTCCCCCAATTCAGGCCTGGGGGAGCTCCAGGCATCAACACATGCACCAAACTCAGCAACGCCAAGATGTAGCCGAGCAGGATCAAGAACTGATTGATCACAGGTGTGGCCCACCACTGTCTGACCTGAGTTTGAAAGTGCTGTCGAAGGGATTGCATCAGCTTCAGCGTAGAGGAGCGGGCGGGAGGAAAAGGCTGCAAATCTGCTGCTGGACAGTTGCGTGTGGTGCTGAGCCTCAGTCAGGGGCTGCTGTGAAGTCAATCCATGAGCGTGACACGTGTACAGCGTTCCCCGTCCTCATCCAGGAACGTTTTGCCGGTCTGGTACTTCCCCTCGTACCCGTGAATTTGGACGATGCTGCCTTCCACAGGCTCAGCCATCCCTTCGGGCAGGTAAATCACCGTGGGGATGTGTTGGACGGTAGAACTCCCAGTCTTTTGACGCTCGGACATTCTTTCTTATACGCCCTCATATCGGACATCCTCTTGTGGGTTTTTTTATGACCCTCACCCTTTCCCGCCCACAGGAGGCGCACTTGACGAACAGAACCAAAAGAAGCCACGCCGTCTGGGTAGATGACCCGAGCCCTGCCTTACCAGATTGCCTGTCCATCTGTACCCTCTTTAGGAGGCCTTATTCGTCTGAGTTTAGAAATCGCAGCATGACATTTTCAACATTCGGCATAGCTTGAATCAAGCTGCCCTCCAGTTTCTGAGTTTCCCGTTGCATCACATGGCCGGAGTAGTAGATGTTCCGGAATGTTACTGCGAGTCGAATCATGTCCATCTCGCGGTAATAGCCGTGCATCTCCCAAAGATGTTCGTCCATCCCCTGAGCGCCTTGATTCACGAGGAGATGGAAGGTGGGCTTTGGCTCCTTGAGTTCTAGTGCGATGCGGAAGGGGGCCAGCAAGCTCTGCGAGAAAAACAGGAGGAGGTCTTGCATGCGCCCTTGCCGCTCCTTAGTGCTGTTGCCCGCGCCCATCTGTTCGCGAAGTTGGTGGTACTGCTGTAGAGCAGCCTCTGAACTCAGGATCATGCTCCACCATACCGGGCTTGCAGCGGCGCTTCACCTCAAAAATCCATCCCAAGGATTCACGCCCTCACCCAACGGAGGCTCACTTGACCAACGGAACCAAGAGAAGTCGCGTTATCCGGGTGGCTGGCCCTGGCCCCGCCCTAAAAGACTTCCTCCACCAGCGCACCGCCCGCGCCTATGCCGAGTGTTGGTATCAGGCCCTGAGGCGCTGGGAGGTGCGCGTGCCCGTCATCCTGCGGCCCAGCCTGCCCTACAGTTCCGGGGGTCTGGACGCCGTGACCACGCTGGGCGAGTACGAGCCCGACCTGCCCACAGCGTTGGCCACCCCGATGGGGGAATGCCGGGAGGTAGAAGTGGGCCGGATCATCACCCAGATCGCGGCCAGCGGCACAGCAGATGGCCAGTTGCTCGGCAAGAGACTGGAAGCCCTGCGCTGTGGGATGGGCCTGAATAGTCTGATTCACGCCAATGGGCGCGGCTGGAACGGAGAGACGGCCCCCGAGTACGCCCGCGCCGTGCTGACGGTGGCCGTGCGCTTGGGCGATCCGTGGGGGGAGTACCACCTGAGCCACTTGTCATCTGTTCGGGGTTGCTCTACTGTATCTGTAGATTCAGAGCAGTCTAATTGAGTTCCCCGCCGCCCTTACCGGGCGGTTTTTTGTTGCCGCCTCATTCCAAGGAGCATTGCACATGCCTGAGCCCAAGCATCCTTTCGAGTACCAGCGCCCTACGCCTGAGCATGTCGAGCAGATTGAAACCGTGCGAGCGGCGCTGAAGCAGGCACATGACACGATTCTGGAGACTATTCCGCACAGCCGTGAACGCTCCTTGGCTATCACGCAACTGGAAGAAGCCAGCATGTGGGCGAACAAAGGGATTGTCTTCAACTAATCCGAGCGGATGAGTCGAAACTTGGCCCCATTCCCGATGGACATCACAGCCACCTTGCCTTGAACGCTAAAGTTCGGCCCAGTCACGAGAACCAACTGAGCCTGTTGGCTCGCTCTAATCAAGGCCTGAGCATCGTCGGGAAGAAGCCCCTTGGGGTATTCCACCCAAGTGAAGTGGGAGCCGTACCCGTACATCTTGCCGTTCTCGATGCGGATGATTGGAACAGGCATGTCGTATTTGAGCATGCCGCGCCTGCACTAAGCCTTTCGGGTGATGGTTCTGTAACAGTGTAGCTGCTACACTAATTGCATCCCACAACTTAAGCCGTCCGGGTGAAGACGGCGGGCAGCCTCGCAGCCGCGGGGCTTTTTTATAGGCGCATAAGTCCACGTGGAGTTGCAGCAGCCGCGAAAATTCCCGTCACCACCGCCAGAGCAGCAAGCTCCGAGAGGAGTACCGGGAAGTCGATCACGGTGCTCTCCCAGCAGGCATTGCCAACTTTTGGGCGGCCGCCTTGTAAACAGACGGATGCAGGAAGTTTAACGCCGTCTTCTCTGATGAAGATTCTTGGCGGTGCGAAGAATACGAGTGCTAGGGCTGCAAGCAGGCCAGCGAACACAATGGCTCTCCCCAGTTTCATTCCCCATTTTACCAAGGAGGTGATCTATGGCATCCCCCAAACGAGACAACGCTAAAGTTGCTTCTCTGTGAGGATTACTTCTGATGCGCCTCCCTCGAACACACGATGCAGAACTTGGCCCCATGGCCGATAGAGATCACCGCCACCTTGCCCTCAATGCTGAAGTCCGGCCCGATCACCAGCACTAGCCTATTTGCGGTGCTGGCCATGATCAGAGCTTTGGCATCGTCGGGGAGAGGTTCGTTGGAATACTCCACCCAGGCGAAGCTGGCACGGCTCTGGGACATCCGGCCATGGGTAATCGTGATGGTCGTGTCCGGCATGAATGCAGTTGAGCACGCGGTCTATGTCTCTTTTCGGACAAGCACGCCAAGTTTGAGCGGTTCAGCGCTGCTCGACTTAAGAGCGCGTCCCCCCGTTTCTTCGAGGAGCATTCCGCGTGCCCAGCCCGTGCAGACCTGAATCGTTGTGTTCCGTACCGCTCCTGTCATTGCGGGCGGCCCTGATCGCGGCGTTCGTGCATGAGGGCCTGCATGAGGTGCCACAGCTCATCCACGCTGTGCGCGGTCAGCAAAGGCGCAGGCTCAGTGCGGCGTATGTCCCCTTCAAGCTGGCCCTGGAGGGCCCACTGTCCATCCTTGATCCAGCAGGTGACCTCGACGCCCTGGTACTGCAGGGCAGTGATCGTTGGCCACACCCAACTCGGGAGTGAGGCAAGTGCTTCCGTGAGAGGAATTGGGACAGAGGTCACCTCTATAGCCTGCCAGCTCTACAGCTTCAAAACTACGCCCCCCCTTCTGTTGAGGAGCGTTCGTCGTGCCCGGCCCTGCCCCCACGTCTGAGCATTCCGCGTCCCTGCCCTTTTCCCCCACTCCACACCCGAGGAGGTGCGTACCCATGCCCAGTGCCAAGCGCCCCACCAAAACACCCGCTGAGCCCCGCTCCAGCACCGGGGGACGTCCTGCTGCCTACGACTGGTCGGCCATCCGCCGCGAATACATCCGGGGTGACGACACCGTCACATTGGCCAGCCTTGCCGCCAAAGCCGGAGCCCCCAGTGCGAGACAGCTTGAACACCGCAGTGCCGTGGACGTTTTCTCACCCCTCCTGTCTTTTCGTCACATCGGCGCCGGACACGGAGAGCAGGGGTGTCGCTGACGGAGAGCGCTTCTGGACTCTGACCTTGCAGGGCTGAGCGTCCTTCCTCTGTCCAGCACGTGACTTTAACCCCCTTGCTCCTGAGGGGCCGTCGCGGGAGGCCAAGCCCCAGCCGGAATGGAGGCCAACGCTTTCTTGAGCGGAATTTGGGCACTGTTCACCGACCCAGCCTGCTGCAGCGCCGCACCGCGAACAGCACATTCAAACTGTTTCTGCCCTGAGCACACCTCAGCATCGGGCTTGAGGCGGCCGCTGAGTGTTGCCTGTGCCCGACCCACTCTAGGAGGTGATGCCCTGTGACCGAGAAGAAGAAAGCAGGTGCCAGCAAGTCGGCACGGGAAGTGTCTCCGAAGTCGGCAGGTAAAGGCCGCGCCAGCACTCAGGAGGGGGCACGTTCGCCTGCGCCTGCAAGTGGCTCGGCGGGAAACCCCAAGCCGACCTCTAAATCGCGGGAAACCCCCCACAACAAGGGCACAGGCAAGAGCGTCCGCTTGGGCGAAGGGAAAACCCAAGTCAAGCCTACCGCTGCCGGTGATCCCACCGAAGGCGGCCACTACTGCGGGGCCAAGCTCCAAAAGACCGGCAAGCCCTGCCATCAGAAGGCCGGTGCACGTACAGACCATCCCGGCGAAGGCCGCTGCTGGTTGCACGGCGGACTGACGCCAATCCGCAGCGGGCGTTATTCAGGCATCACCACCCGGCCCCGCCTGCAAGAACTGATCGCTCGGTTTGAGGCCGACCCCGACCCCCTGAATTTGCTGCCGGAAGTGGCGCTGGTGCGGGCGGTGGCGCTGGATTTTGTCGAACGCTACGACGAGATGCACGAAGGCCTGATGCGCTGGAACATGAGCTTCGACAAGGCCTTCCGCTCAGACTGGGGCAAATGGGTGCGCGAGATGCGGACGCATGTGCAGGATGGCGGCGATCCAGATGATGAGGCCGCGCCCCGGATGCCTGATCCCCTCAGTTATGCCCCGACCCGACCTGTCCAGATCATCGAGATCAGCTTGGCGGCGGGGATCGCCTCACAGGTGGGCGCCCTGGTCGACCGCATCAACAAGATGCGTGAGGACAAGACCTTCAGCCTGAGCACTATCCGGCGCCTGCAAACGGCAATGGGCGAAGACCTAGAAGCTGCAACAAGGAGGTGGATGCCAGATGACGACCAGAGAGATCGGTTCCTCGACGAGGTGGAAAAGCTTTGGAACGGCATCCGCCTCGCCGGACTCACCGGGCCACGCGCTCGCGGAAGTGAGGAAGAAACGCAGTAAACAGGATTTCACCCGCTATCAGCGCCAGATGCTGAGGTTCTTCCGGGAGATTCTGGGCATCGAGCCTTGGTCCGGGGAGAACGGCACAAAAGGACAACTCGAGATCCTGCTCGACATGCAGAATTCCATCCGGCGGCAGCTGGACGGTGAAGACAACGTGCCGTTCATCTTCCTGGGCGAAGCTGCGCACGGCCTGGGCAAAACCTTTGTGCTCGAAGCGGGCGTGCTGCTCTACTTCCACGAATGCTTTCCGCCAGCTGCCGGTGAGGCCAGCATGGTACTCAGCACCGCGCCGACCAGCGTGCAGGTCAACGACCTCCTCTGGAAGGATGTTCGCAAGCTGATTGAGATGGCCCGTGAGAAAGGCCACCAGGTGGGCAAAGGGATTCTCCCCAGTGAAGCCCGCATCAATAAGACGGGCACCCATTTCGCTGTGGGCCGCACCACCTCGGACAGCGGCGGCAAAGGCGCTGAGCGCTCGCAGGGCCAGCACAACACCTATCAGGCGGTGCTGTTCGACGAGGCTGAAGGTATCCCCGATTTCTTCTACAACGGTGTCAAGCGCCAGTTCACTGGCAACCGGGTCAAGCTCTGGGTACTCATGGCCAACCCCAAGACCCGCACCAGCCGCTTCCAGCGTATGAAGGGCCAGGCGGGCGTGCTGAGTTACAGGCTGAGTCTCCTGAACTTTCCGAACGTCGTGCATGGCCGCGAGATCGTACCCGGTGGCACCAGCCGGGAAGTCTTCAACGGCTGGTTGTTCGACTTTGAAGACTTCGGGGCGCATCCCATTGACGCGGATGACCCCGCCCGCTACACCTTCCAGACGGCCTGGGAGGTCACGGCCCCCGATGGTCGCGTCTTCCCCCCAGGCCAGTGGTGGCTGCCCCAGCGCGGCTTCCTGTACGGCGCACTGGGCATTCCCCCAGAAGGGGGCGACGGAGACACCTTCGTCACCAGTGCCCAGTTCGAACAGGCCGTCAGCCGTCCGCCCCGACCCAAGACGACCGATCTCGCCAAGATCGGGGTGGATGGTGCCCGTTTCGGCAAAGACGCGGGCAAGGTCTACCTCGATCTGGACGGCAACGTGCAGCTGGTCGTGACCATTCAGGCCGGAGACACCCAGGCCTATCTGCGCGGAATCCGCAAAGCCGCAGACCTTGCGGCGGCAGCGGGCTACACCCAGCTCAGCGTGCGGGTGGACGCTGGCTACGGCGGCGGCATCGTGGACGGCGTAAAAGACGCCGCCGACTTGAAGGGCCTGTTCGCACGGGTCACGGTGCACGAGATTCACTTTGGCGGCGTGGCGCACGATCCGCTGAAATACGCCGACCGCATCACCGAGCTGTACGCGCTGGCCGGGGACAGGGTGGACACCCTCTCCATTCGCCACACCGGGCCGAGGCTGGAAGAAGACCTGTCGGACTCCAAGTTCCGCTACGTCACCAAGAACGTGGAAGACGTCCGGCGCGAGGTCAAGCAGCTCGAATCCAAAGACCTCTTCAAGAAGCGCCATGAGGGCCGCAGCCGCGATGACGGCGACGGCTTCGTGCTCAGTACGGCTCCAGAATTCATCTTCATCAGGCTCACGACCGCTGGCCCTGATCCCGCCGCCGTTCTCGCCGCATTTCGCGCCGCCGCCCAAAGGAGGTGATGCCGATCAGTCTGCTGGACACCCTCTGGCCGTGGCGCCACACCCCCGCCATTTCCACCCCGCCCGCTGCACCGCTGCACAACATGGCCGCCGCCGCCGCGTCCCAGGTGCGGGCCACCCTTGCCCGCCTGCCCAACACGCGGGAAAGCACCGACCCGATGGATCTGCCGGGCATTCTCGGCTGGTACTCCGACCAACTCAGCGGCTACCCCGGCGACACCCGGCCCCGCATCATCCGGGTGCTGCGCGGGCTGGCCGAGCGCGACGACGATGTGGCAGGCACCCTGCGCGACCATCTCTCGCTCGTCAACGGCGGCTTCGCCTGGGACTTCGTGGGTGGGGCGCGGGCCATTCAGGCGGCGGAAGCCGAGCTGACCGAGTTCTCCAGTCTGATCTTTCCGGAAGGGGGCGGCCTGCAGGGCCTCGCCAACAATCAAACGCGGGAATTGGCTCTGGCTGGAGCGAGTAGCCTTGAATGGATTCCGGGACGCAGCCGCCGGGGCATCGAGCGCGTGGCCGTGGTACCCGCTGAAGAAATCCGTATTCGACGCGATCAGACTTCTGGAAGCCTGATCCACCAACAGGTCGGCCTGGGCGAAGCCATCACGTTGAACCCCCTCACCTACCGGTATGCGGCTGCCATGACCAGCGACCGTAATCCGCACGGCCTGCCGCTGTTCGTCAGTGCGCTGTTCCCGCTGGATCGCAAGCGCCAGCTCGGTGATGCCGAGCAGCGCGTCATCAACCTGATGGCCCGCAGCGCCCTGATCACCGCCAGTATCCCCACGCCCACGCCCGCGCAGTTAGGGTGCATGGACGATCAAGACCCTCACTATCCGGCAGCGCAGGCGGCCTATTTCAACACCATCGCCGACCTGATCATGGCCAGCGCGGACGGGGGTCTGTACCTCGCCCCGATGTTGGGGGATAAGGAGGTCAAGATCACCACGGTGCCGGTCACCCAGTCGGCAGCAGGCGCCGCTGAGGTGATGAAGGGCAACGAACACCGCGTGTGGAACGCACTGGGCACCTTGCCCTTCATGCGCGGGGAGATGGATTCCACCACGCAGGCCCTCGCGCAGGTGACCCTTCCAATCCTGCATGCGCAGGCCATTCACGGTCAGATCACGCTGGCCGGTGCGCTGGAGTACGGCGCGAACCTGCACCTGCGGCTGCGCGGTATTCCGGTACGGGCGCAGATGAACTTTGTTGTGCCGCGCTCGCCCTTCCTGCTTGACGAAGCGACGGCGCTGCTGCGTAAGGCAGAGGCCCACACCAAGCTGGCGGCGCTGTTTGGCCCCGCGTGGGCACAGGCGGCTATGCGTGAGTTCGACATCGTGAACGGCGACGCCGCCCGCGCGCCTGAGTGGTGGAGCCCCACAAGCGGCACGCCCGCCCCGCCGCCGGAGCCGTCATGACCCCGCCCTCTCCCCTTGGAGGTTCTCCCCCATGACCAGCCCTACTCCCGATGCCCGTCACCGGGCCACCTTCAGTCTGGTGGCTCCCGCCAATCCCCCGCCCGGCAGTCTGCCCGAAGGCCACCTGGAGCGCATCAACGTGTTGCAGCGCGCCAAAGGCAAGAACGACCTGCGCGAAACCGACCTGATCGCCCGACCCATTAGGCTGTTTGGCAATCAGCTCACCTCGTACTACACCCGCGTGCCCGACGCTGACCTGCAAACGCTCGCCGAGCAGATCAACACGCGGGGCGGCGCGCTGCTCAGTGCCCACGTCACCGATGCCACGCCCATCGGCACCTACTACTTCGCGGAAGTGGTGCAGGGCGAGGCCACAAACAGCCCCGCGCCCGGCGAACCGATGCAGCCGCTTTTCTTGGACACCTGGGCCTACTGGTTGAACGACGAGAACGGTCAGCAGCTCTCGCGCCAGATTGACGGCGGCATCATCAACGAGGCCAGCATCGGTTACTGGTACGACCAAGTGCTGTGCTCGATCACCGGCGCGAGTTATGACAACAGCCCGTACTGGGCCGGACGCGCCTACGAGATCGTCGATCCCGAAACCGGGGAGACCACGACCCGGCTGTGCTTCCTCTGGACAACCGGGAACATTGACTTCGCGGAAGGCAGCTTGGTCTACCGGGGCGCCTATCCGGGCACCCGCGTGGGTGGCTCAGCCCCCAGCGGTACGGCCAACCTGAGCCTGAACGCCTCGGCCCCTGCCGGCCCTACCCCACACACCCGCTTCCAGCTCGCGGCCAGTCAGGACATGACGGCGGCGTTTCAGAAGGCCGTCGTCCAGCCGGACGCGGGCACCCCCGCAGCCTCTCCCCCCGCCCCGGCGGACTTCACTCCACAGGAGGACACGATGGCCCGACTCACCCTCAAGCTGCTCGACGGCTCCGCCCGCGAGGTCGAACCCGCAGAGGTTCAGGCCCTGCTCACTGCCCAAATCCAGAGTGCCGAAGAGCGCGGCGCCCAGGCCGAGCGCGAACGCCTCGCCGCCGCTCTGGGCTTAGAGCCCAAAGACGCCGAAGGCACGGCTGCGCCCCTGGCCACCCTAGCCGCCGAAGCCGCCGATGGACGCACTTACCGCACTGACCTGCTCGAAGAATTGCAGGGCCTGCACGTCACCCTGAGCGGCGGCGGCGACAAGGCCAGCCCCGCTGCCGAGCGTGCCCGCCGCGCCTACAGCGCCCTGACCCTGACCGACATCCGCGAGGAAGTCGA
The DNA here is from genome assembly GCF_023370075.1 of Deinococcus sp. QL22. Lineage (NCBI taxonomy): Bacteria > Thermotogati > Deinococcota > Deinococci > Deinococcales > Deinococcaceae > Deinococcus > Deinococcus sp. QL22. The sequence continues at coordinate 2,258,266 of NZ_CP097149.1, read as the reverse complement.
ACGCCTGCGCCTGCAGCGGGATGCCGCCGTGCCCAACACCCAGCTCAGCGACTCAGCCCCTGAAACCGAAACTAACCGTCAGAAGCCTCGCGACTTCGACGCGGTTTAAGCACTCAATCCATCCTGCCACCCTCTCAATCCGAAATAAGGAGTCGCCGTGAAATTCAACAATATCGAGTATGCCGGGCAACACAACACCGGACTGACCTTCGCCCTCGACGCCAATGTGGTGATCGGTGACGCTGTCACCATGACCGCTGCAGGCACCGCCGCCCGTGGCGCCGCCGACGCCCCTCTCCTGGGCCGCACCGAAACCAAAGAAGTCGACCTCGCGGGCACCGTGTTCACGCGCGGCGTCATTGTCGTGCGCTGGACGGGGGCCGCCGTCTTCGGCCTGCAAAAAGTCAGCGTGGACGGCGCGGGTGCGGCCAAGGTCAGCGCCACCGGCAAAGAAGTGCTCGTGATCGGGGTTGCTGCGGGCCTCGCCGCCATTGACCTGGGCTAACGCGCCCGCCCCCGCCTTCCCTCTACACCCAAACCGCCCCTCACCGGGCGGTTTTTTGTGCCCACAGGAGCTGCACATGACGAAAATCACCAAGCTGACCCAACTCGAAGTCGGGTTGTACCAGGACGCCAAGAGCAACAACATGACCTTCTCTCAGTTGATGAACGACCTGCTACGCAAAGGCGACATCGACGAGTCGCTGGCCCGCCCCGGCGTCACCAATTCCCATGGCCAGAGCGTGGACGCCTACCAGCAGCTCCTGGCCGCCGCGAACATTCGCACCAAGGGCGACTTCGCCAACACCGGCGGCGCGTTCCTGGATGACCCCAACAACCGCGTGCTCTTCCCCGAGTATGTCGCGCGCACCTACCGTGACGCCGAGCGCGACGCCGTGAATGTGCTGCAGATTGGCGACCTGGTGAGCACCCGCGTCGGCATCGACGGCACCGCCTACCGCACCGGCATCATCAACAGCGGTCAGGAAAAAGACTTGGAATTCGGGCGCGTGGCCCAGCTTGGCGAGATGGCCGTGTACAGCATCGTGCTGGCCGACAAAGCCGTGAACGCCCTGAAGTACGGCGGCGTGCTCCGCATGAGCTACGAGGCGGTGCGCCGCGCCAAGCTGCCCATCCTGAACCGCTACCTGGCCAAGATCGCCCGTGCCCAGGGCCGCCGCAAGGTCAAACAGGGCTTGAACGTCGCGCTGAACGGCGACGGCAACGCCAACCCCGCCCCGGCCAGCACGGCGGTCGCAGGTGCAGTGTTCACCTTCGCTGACATCATCGCCCTGCAGATGGACGGCCTGAAGAACGGCGTGCAGTTCACCGGCATCACGGGTGACTCCACCACACTGGCTGAACTGCTCGCACTGGACGTGTTCACGGCGCCGGGCGCGACCGCACGTGGGGCTGACTTCCGCGATAACGGCAACTGGCCCTCGATCCTGGGCATGACGCCCAAGATGGCCGTCTCCGATTCGGCCCTGGAAGGCAGCAAGAAGCTGATGGCCTTCGACACGGCCAACGGCTTGGAGGAGTTCTACGAGAACGGCTCCGAGATCGTGGAAAGCGAGCGCCTGATCACCAGCCAGTTTGAGAACGTGGCGATCAGCGAGGTCGTGGGTTGGGCCAAGCCCGACGTACAGGCCTTCCGCACCAAGCAGCACGCATAAGCCAGCGGGCATTCCCCTTCATTGACAGTCAGGCCACCTGCCGGATGCAGGTGGCTGGAGGTTCCCTGTGGCAAAACCAGATCAAATCGCGGCCATCCGAGCCGCCAATGGGGTCGAACTCGACCCCGACGCCTACACCGCCAAGCAACTTGAAGCCTTGGAGGGCCTAGCCGAGAAGGATAAAACCGACCTCACCGCGTTCAATGCCAAGCGTCAAGAATTTGATGATGCGAAGGCAGCCGCAACTCCGGCTCCGGCAGCAGCCACCCCTCCGGCACAGGACGACCCTCAGGTGAAGAAGGTCTCCGTGCGGGTCAGTGACGCGATTGCCGGGTACGGTGGCGAGTTCACCGATCCAGACACGGGGGCCACCATCGGCGCAGAACCGTCTTCGGTACCGCTGACCGCCTTCGTGCGTGCCCACCTGCGCAGCGAAGAGCTCGTTGAGGCGGAGTAAGCGGTGACGCTCGCCCCCGTGTCGGCGGGCGGTGTGGCCTCCCTGCTGCCGGGGGCCACTGCGCCGTCACAGGCCCACGTCAATTTGGCCGGGGTCTGGCTGCGCGGGGAACTGGCCCGCCGCCAGATTGATCCAGACACCCTGACCGGTGACCGGGCTTTGGCCGCCCGTACCGCTTGGGCGGCCAAAGCCCTGGCCTACCGCGCTGCGCTGGACAGCACTTCGGGCAGCCAGCAGGCCGGGAGCGAGGCGGCGGCGCTGGAGCTGGCGAGCCTGAAGGTGCCCGGCGAAATCGAACTCACCTACCGGGCGGGGATGAGCTCCTCTGACCTGCTGCGGGCGGCAGCGGCAGACTGGGCCGTACTGGCGGCTGAGTTTCTGGCACTGGTGACGGCAGGCCACGTCACGGTGCGGCGTTTCCCTGGAGCGTCCCGGTGACCCGCCTGCCCGATTTGAAAGCGTTGGCGCGGGGAGCGCTGGTCGCCAACGCTGACCTGTTGTACCGGCATACGGGCACGTTCACGCTCGACGGCTCCATCTGGGCGAACACGCGCTTTAGCGTGAAGGATCCGGACAACTTGGGCCGGAATGCGCTGGATGCTGCGACCGCCGCCGCACAGCGCTTCAATGTGGCGTACCGCGACATCCGGCTGCTGAAGGTTCACCCCGAAGACACCCTGCCCGCCGTGGGGGCCATCCTTCCATGGGACGGCGGCACACTGGTCGTCCGTGAATGGAGTCAGGCCAGCGATTTTACGGGAACCAGCCTCGGTACCTGTGTGCTGGAGCGGTGATGACCAGCCAAGACCCCTTGGTGTTGGTCGTGAGCCGCCTGCAGGGATTGGCCCTGACCGTCCCCCTCCTCCGGCCACATGACGCTCTGCTGCCTGTCGAGTGGGCTGAGCTGGATGACCAAGGGCGTCCCAAGGCCAAGGGCGAGCGCGGCCTGCATCTCTATCTGGCGCAGCAAGCCCCCAACGGATACGTGCAGGTCTACGAACCCATGGCTGCCTTGACCGACCGGGGTGTGCGCGATCAGCACTGGGTCACTGTGGACGCGATCGCCGCTGACCGAACCGTTGCACGGGCACTCGCCCAACTCGTGCGCCGCATCAGTGGGACGCCCCGCACTGGGGGCCGCGTCAAACTCTTCACGCCCGCTCAAGTGACCAGTGACCGTGTCAGCACCCGCGTCACTCAGCAATTTCAGGTGCACACCACCCACGCGAGGTAAGACCCATGCTGAAGAAAAACCCCGATGTCCTGAACGCCGATAAGTTCGTCACTGCTGGGCGCGAATTCCACGGCCTCCGCAAGGGAGACGGCGGAAAATGGACAGACTTCGGCCTGATCGAGAGCATCGACATTGCCCGCGAAGACACCAAGCGCACGTTGATGGGCAACCGCCGGGGCCTGACCAAGCTGTACAAAGAGATCATCGACCAGAGCACCCTCACCGCCACCTTCCAGACCACCTCCACGGGTGACGTGGATGTGCGTGAATGGTTCCAGGGCACCATCGCCATTGTCACGGGCACGGCAGGCGATGAGATCTACGCCTACGAGAGCGCGTCCAAACTGGCCACAGGGGCGTTTATCATCGTCCAGAGTACCAAGGACAGCGAAGGCGCGGCTGGGCGCAGCCTGATCCGGATCTTCCCGGACGGCAGCCTGCAGGGCACCGGCAACCCCGACATTCAGGAGTTCGACGGGTACGAGTTCACCATGACCGCGACCGTGAACAAGGGCTTTAAGCCGCCTGTCACGCTGGGCGATTTCGGTACCGCGAAACCAGACGGCTTTGTCTACGACGTGCCCAACAGCCTGCTTGAGTCCACGCTGGACACCTTGTCTGCTGCCCTGGCGACCTACGTCGAAGCGGAACCAGCAGCGGCTTAACCACTTTTAATTTCTCCCGGCCCGTGCCGCTTGGCACGGGTTGTCCCCCTAACACGAGATGACCATGACGTATTTGCAGCCAGTGACTTTGGCCGCGGGCATGACTGTGACGGTCGCCGCTTGGCGTCTGGCAGACATGGCCGGACACGCAGCGGATCTTCAATCGGTGGTTCATGCCTTGAGTGCCTCTTTGCGTGGCGAGGTTCCTCCCTTGGCGCGTTCCTCCACTTTTCCCGTACTGGCCCGCCTGGTTCGGCTGAGCCTGACCCGGCCTGAAGACGCTGCTTTGGTGCAGGCCTGCGATGTACCCTCACTGCTCCTGGCCATGTGGGAGCTCAACGGCCTGCGGGATCTGGCTCAGCAGATGGCTGCCGCTGCATCTCCGGCGAAGGGTGAGTCAGAGGGACGCCCACCCACCCTGACCCTGACGCAACAGGCGCTGGAGTACCTGACCTGGGAAGAAGTGCAGGCCACCCCGCCGCGCGTGCTGGCCGAACGGCTAGATGCCCTGTCGCGCCGCCGCAAACGCGACCGGGCTGACAACCTGATGGATATTGCCATGAGCAACGAAATCAATTACGGGCAGGAATTGAAAGGCCGAATTCCCACCAGCACGCTGCCCTACAAAGTCCTGAACACGCCCTTCCAGCGCTGGCACCGGGCACTGGAGCGTGCCGGACTGGGCCTCCCGTACGAGGAGTTGCCCGAAGAACGGTTGGTTCGATTGGCTGCCGAGAACAAGAGGCTGCACAGAGCGCTGCTCGCCTAAGCATTGCAAGGAGGAACCCGATGAAGTCACTCAGTCTTGCTAACGGCACCAGCGTCACGATCCAGCCCTGGACGCTCGACATGATGAGCAGCCATCCCACCGACTGCCTGAATATGCTGGAAGCCTTTACCGCACGCATCCAGGGACGACCCCAGCTGCTGCCGGATCTGGACACCATGCAGATGATGGGGCGTGTGATTCGCTTCAGCCTGGCCCGGCCTGAAGACGCCGGGCAGATCCAGGCCACCGACCTACCTGGCCTGATTGATGCTATCTGGGAGGTCAACCGGTTCGCTGAACTGGTGGGTGTGTTTATGAAGTTGAGATTGGAAGCCTGATGGCCTGACACAATTTATGAGAAAGCGTCCCCGGTAGGGGACACTTTCTGTTTGTGAAGACCGAAAATGCCACCGGGGACGCCCCCCGACTGTACCAAGCGATCCTGCCCCACCTCCACCCCGCCCTGTGGAACGACGTCCGCAACGCCCGTACGCTGGCCTGGATGGTCAGCGGCTTGGTGCTGTCCCAGAGCGTTTCCATTCCCTCCTGGCTGCCGCACATCCACTCCCAGGCCACGGTCGCCCAGAGCACCGAACGTCGCTGCCGACGGTGGCTGGAGAATCCAGCCATCGCCCCTGGCAGTGTGTATGGCCCCCTGATTACCCGAGCCTTGCGGGATTGGGGCCCGCATTCCTGACGCTGGCGCTGGACACCAGCATCCTGTTCGGACGCTTCTGTCTGATCCGGGTGGCCGTCCTCTACCGGGGACGCGCGGTACCGCTCGTCTCCCGCGTCCTAGAGCATGCCAGTGCTCAGGTCGGCACCGAACAACTCCTGCCTGTCCTCGCCGAGGTCAAAGGCCTGCTGGATTTTCTTGGGCTGCACGATGTTCGACTCCTGGCGGATCGGGGTTTTTGCGACACGGCCTTGATGGGCTGGCTCCGCGTCTGCGGATGGCACTTCCGCATCCGCATCAAATCGAGCCTGATTCTGGCCGCTCCAGACGGGCAACGGGTCTGCACCATCGGGGAAATCAAACTCGCAGCGCGCGAAACGCGCTGCTTCCACAACGTCACGATCACCGGACACCGATTTGGGCCGGTGCATGTGGCTCTGGGCCGTCCACGGACGGCCCAGAGCAGTGGCAGGTGGTGAGCGATGAACCCACCAGTCGTGCAACGTTTGCTGAGTACGGCGAGCGCTTCCAAATAGAGGAAGGATTCTTGGATGATAAGAGTGGCCTCTTCGGTCTGGAGGACTCCAAACTGCGTGATGCCGCCAGCCTCGAACGCCTGATCCTGGTGATCTCTGTGGCCACGCTCCTGCTCGTCTCCGAAGGACTCCAGCTCGTGCAGCAGGGTGTGCGCAGAACCATTGATCCCCATTGGAACCGCGCCCTGAGCTATTTGAAACTTGGTTTACGCGGCGTCCACTTCGCGCTGAGCCGGGGGCAGGCAGTACTCAACCGCCTGACGCTCCAAGGAGGCGCCGATCCGGCGCCTCCCGGACGTCGCAAGAAATCGCATGTCAGTTCTGTGGACGCTTTAGAAGGCGGCTGGGTGCTCAGATTTCGCTCTCCCTCATAAATTGTGTCAGGCCGTCAGGATTGGAAGCCCACGAGCGCCAGGAGCAGTTCGTGACATGAGGGTCAAGATTGAACAGGGCAGCAAAGGGCTATGGGCGAAACGCGCGAAGGCTATCAGCAAAGGACTGGGAGGGTTGGCCCGGGATGGCGCACGCTCAGCGGAACTGCACGTCCGGCGCGGGCTTCAAATTAATGTCTATGCCACCGAACCCGGCGAGTACGAGCGCACCAAGCTCCTGCTGCGCCAGGTGTATTCCGCGGGGCAGGCCAACGCGACTTCGCTGGGGATTCTGGTGGGCAACCGTGCGCCTTACGCCACGGAGATTGAGTTCGGGACAGGGCCGTACGAGTTGAGCGAGGCGCAGTTGGCGTCCTACCTGGAGGTGCTGCCACGCGGGGGCCAGCTGCAGTTCGGACGCAGTGGTAAGGCTTACCTGTTACCAGGGCCGACACTTGGCCCTGGAATCACGTTTGCCCGCACCCTCACTCGCGAGCGGTTTCAGCGACTGATGGCAGACGCCTGGGCGTAGCCACCAAGCTGAAGAGACCCCAGCGGTCATCTTGGACAGGACTTCAGTGTCTGGATTGAGGCGAGGGCCCAGGATCACGGCCGCTTGCCCTAATCGAGTACAGCCAACTCTCTACACTGCCGATGGGTTGCAGCTGATCACGCCTGAGGCTGTACCCTCGAGGTAACCATGAAAAAGATTGTCAGTCTGTTCCAACGGAATTACGAGGGCGACCGCCTCGTTCGGGACGAAGTGGTGCCAGGTGCTGAATGGGTTATGGCGGGCGAAGGGACCGCGACGCGGAAGGTAGACGGCACGTCCTGCCTGGTACGTGATGGCCGTCTGTATAAGCGGTATGACGCGCGGGTGGGAAAAACGACCCCAGAAGGCTTTGAGGCAGCACAGGAGCCTGATCCGCAGACGGGCCATTGGCCGGGCTGGCTGCCGGTGGGTGAAGGCCCTGAGGACCGCTACCACCGAGAAGGTTGGGCCAACACGCCGGGCCTTGCGGAGGGGACGTACGAGCTTGTCGGTCCAAAGGTGCAAGGGAACCCAGAGGGGTTTGACCAGCATCTGCTCGTGCAGCATGGTGCTGAACTTCTGCCTGAAGTCCCTAGGGATTTCGAAGGGCTGAAAGCGTACTTGGAGCCCCTGCACATCGAGGGCGTCGTCTGGCATCACCCAGACGGACGGATGGTGAAGATCAAGCGCAAAGACTTTTTTAAGTCAGCCAAGCGCGCCTCTAACCCGGCCCAAACAGCTGAGCAGCTCAGAGCGAAATGAAGGAGAGTCTGCAGCGTCATGCCGCAGTTTGAACACCCTCTTTCACCTCTCAGGCAGAGCGGGGCGCCAGGAACGCTTGGCTCACGGCTTACTTTTAGGTGTTCTATTGATGGGCAATTTACCGGAAATGGAACGCTTAGGCCGGGCACTCTGCGTCTGGTTTGGAGACTTCAGCCTCGACTGCCTCCCCCTCACCACACCGCCACGCTAGCCCAGATGAACCGTTGAAACGCCAACGCTCCCAAGGACATCCCATGCTCGAACTCCAATTGACCGCTTCCGGACGCTCCCGAACCGACATTGCCAAAGCCCTGCGCGCCGCCCTAGAGAGCATCGAGGCGGGCGAGGTCACTGGCCAGGGCCAACAGGACACCAGTACGTATACGTTTACCCAGACCGGCACGGATGACCAAGCACAGTTAGAGGCGGCCGGATGGATCTGGGACGGCGACGGATGGAGCAAAGGGGCCCTGAGCGGCCTGAGCTATGGCGAGGCGTTGACCGACGACTGAGCGCAAGAGCAACAGAGCGGCAAGAGCAAGGCCCGCAATCACACGGGCCTTTTTCTTGGAGGAAACGATGCCGACAGGTTCAACTGAAGGAAGGGCACTCGTCCAGCGGCCCTTTGCCGAAACGGTCAGTCCTGACAAGACATCAGATCCTCATCACCTGAAGCGGCAATGTTGAGTTATGCGATTTCTCCTGTTGCCTTGCTTCTTGCTCACTGGCCTCGCCTCCGCTCAAGCTGTCCCCGCGCCCTTGAACGGCATCTGGCAACTCAAAGACATGAAAGTTTTTGGGAAGGCAGAAACGACCTTGCCCTCGACACAATTGATGATCTCTGGCGGGCAACTTCGGGGCATGATCGCTTGCGGCACCTATGCGGGCACCATCGCGGCGGCCAACAACCAGATGAAGATTCAGGTGATGCCGTTGCCGCCTCGCCCCAATGAGAAGTGCTTGTATGCCCTACCTGGGGTCTTTCACAGCGCCCTGAATACGTCTGGGAACTACATCATCAGTGGGGACACTCAGGTGTTGGTTCTGTTCTCTAAAACGACGCGGCTGACGTTTAAGCGCATCGGGTATGTGACCCCCGTCAAGCCCTAAACACGCTGGGAAAGGAAATCAAAAGAAAGGCCTGCATGATTGCAGGCCTTTCTCATTGAAGGAACTTATGAAGGTATCCACCGTTGAGCACCTCGCCTCAAGACTTGTCGCCTTGGTTGAGCCGACGCCTGAGGCGCAGGCCGCAGACTAATTATTTCGGCAATTGAATAATAACCGTAGGGTTGCGAGCATCCCCGCCAACTGAACATACGGCGGGGATTTCGACGGAGCCGCCGAGGGCCGTCACATTGAACCTTGCCCTGTAGCCATTCTGAGCGAAGCCGCTTACATCAAAATTCCCCTGAGTCTTCAATTGCTGCTTTGCTGTCTGTTCGCACAATTCTCGCACCTGTGACTGCGGAACAGCGCGGGGCGCGAAGTAGACGCCAATCGCTAGAACTACCAGCGCAAGTGCCGCTCCACATCCAAAGTTTGCCCGCCTTTTTGATACGGCGGGTTTGTCTGTTTGCACTTGAGTCATTCCGCCACCGTACCTCACCGTTTCTGACAGGGAGGTTTACTATTACGAGGAATTGAGATGCACAACCTTACGCATCCATGAACTTAGTTCAGAGCTCTCGGAGGAAATGAAGGACACGCTGCTGGAGCGCGGAAGTTGCCGCGGCGTCATAGGACTCCAAACTACGATCTGAAAAGAGGTGCTGATCACCGGGGTACAGAAAGAGTTGTCCTTTCGGCGCCGTGTCTACCAACGCTCTGGCGGCTTCAGCATCCTCTTCAAAGAAGGGGTCGTCCTCCATGGCATGGACTTGAACGGGGACATCCTCAGGCCATCCCGTACCAAACTCAGCAGCGGGAAAGCAAGCATGGAAGAACAGTGCACCTCTCGCTCCTGGCCGGGTCTGCACCAATTGTTGTGCTGGCGAAACACCAAGTGAAAATCCAGCATAGACGAGGTCATGGGGTAAGCCATCGGCTACCTTGACACCGCGTTCCGCGATGTCACCGAAACCGAGTTGCTTGGCGTAAGCAATCCCGTCGTCCAGCTTGTCAAAGGTTTGCCCATGGTAGAGATCCGGGGTATGGACAATATGCCCGGCTTGGCGTAAGTCGTCTGCAAAAGCGAGAAGGCCAGGGGTCAACCCTTGGGCATGATGGAAGAGGAGGATTTCACTCATGTCTTCAGAGCATAGACTTGATACCTGACAGGGTGTGTCGCATTTATCCAAGCAAAAACTGTCTAGGGCGAGGTCATGGCGGGCTCCATCAACCGCCTGACGTAGCCCTAAATGGGGTAAGAAATTGATGGTGTTCAAAAATAAAATAACCCCCGCCTCACTGGTGGGGGTTTTCCATTGGAGGTGACACCGAATGTGACCGAAACAGACACGGGCGGGGAGATGGCCCAGCATTGCGACACGTTCTGACAGAAATCGAGCATAGGCTCAGTCCATGGAGACCAAATCGTTCTACCACTACCTCACACAAGCCCGCCGCCGCCTCTGGCACAGCCTGCGTTCCCTGACGGATGAAGAGCTCTCCAAAGCCGTCATCCCGACCGAAGGAGCACGCTGTATTAAAGATTTCCTGGCGCATATCCCGATGGTCGAAGACGGTTGGTTTCGGGGTGACCTGCTGAGCGAGACGCTCGTGATGGACCGGATGGGCCGAGAACAACCCACCTCCGATGACGCCTATTGGCACCATCAAGCCGAGTCCCTGGATGCACTGCTTGCCTATTGGGAAGCCGTTGAGACGGAGACACTGAATCGCTGGGACGACCTCATGGCGGTTGTGGCGCAAAACCCCCGGGTGCAGGTGAATGAAGACCGGATTGAAACCCTCTCGGCAGATGAAGTGATGTGGCATGTCATGCAGCACGAGGTGCGGCACACGGCCCACATTGTTCAAATGATCCGCCTACTGGGACATCAGCCTCCCTCCCTGGATCTGGTGTTTCTCACCGCGCAGTGACCGTCGGCAGTGAAGCCTTAAGTGCACTGAATTAGAAGTAGAAGAAAACATAAGGCCCGCAATCACGCGGGCCTCTTCTGTCGTACCTGTTAGAAACCCTACTTTGATTGGCCCATGAAAGTAACCAGCGTGGCCGCGGTTTCTGCACAAGTCAGCATTCCTTTAGCCGCTTTTTGCGTATTGGAGAGCTGGCTCATAAGGGAGATCAGTGGTAGATCTTGGCCTGTCTCGCTCTCTAGAAGTTTTTCGAAGGTAGTTGCAATGTCGGCCACGATCATTCCGTTTTCTGGACAAGCCTCATCCAAACGAGTGAAGGCGACAGCTATCGCTGGATCATTCTTCTCCCGGTTATCTCCGATTGCCAGCATTTGAGCAGGAGTCATGTCTGCTGCGGGGTTTAAAGCGGTTGGAGTGGTTCCACAGCCTTGCAGCGCGAAGAGGATTCCCACTCCGATCAGCAGGGCCGTAACGATGCTCAAGGGCATACGCTCTTTTGGCGGGAGGGCAGCAAGAGCAGCCGCACTTTTCTGGGCTTTCTCTACTGCTGCTCGATCTTTCTTCGAAAGAGGAGGTGGCGTTACCCCCTGCTCTGCTTCTCGTTTCGCCTGAGCGCGGAACTTCTCTTCTGCACGAATCCGGGCCTTCTCCGCTTCGCTCAGCGTCCCCCCACCAGAGGTCACGCTGGCCCGCGGTGAGTTGCGCCCGAACTGTTCATCGTCGCTCATATCCCTTTACCGTACCCCGCTGCATCCATCAGCGGGTCACTATTTGCGTCCCATCCCCAGGAGGTTCCCTATGGCGGAGTATCAAGACCGGGCCACCCTCGATATCTCCGACGTGCTTAGAAAAGCAGACCTCGTTGAAGCTCGATTGGCCAAAGCGTTCGCTGTTAAGACTGGTCAGGCCATTCAAGCCCCCACCCTGAAAGTCGACACCCAAGTGTCGCGCCAGCTCAGCGAGACCGATGCTCAAATCAAACGCTTGGGACAGACGGTGAAAAGCACCCGTGACGCGTGGCAAACGCAGGCCCTGACCGATGATGAAACCATCGCGGCTTCCCGAAGACTTCGCAATGAATTGCTAAAGCTGGCCACTGCCGAAGACGCCAACATCGACAGCGTGCTGCGGGCCACCAGTGCGGCCGCCTCAGCCCAGCGGACGATGGATCAAGCGCGAGGGACGGTCACCAAGGGCGGCTTTGCCTTCAATGCCTCTGCTGGGATTATTGATTCCCTGAGCAAGCTGGGTGGCCCAGCAGGTGCAGCAGCGGGTACGGTGGGCCAGTTCGTGATCGACGGCCTCGCCCGCTCCATGAACCGGGGTAAGAGCCAACTGGCCGACGAAAGCGAGTCCCTGTCCAACGAAATCGTTGATGCTCTGAAGAAGAAGCTGAAGATCCAGAGCCCCTCCAAAGTCATGGAAGAAATCGGCGGCTACATCATGGAAGGGCTGATCGGCGGTTTTAAAAGCAAGCGTGAACTGCTGCTGATCGCCGTGCGCGATGTGGCCAGCGACATTCCAAGTGCATTTCATGCCACTGGAAACACGCTGGACGGTGCAGACCTCGCAGCGCCGATCCTCACCGGCCTGTCGGAAGGGCTGGTCAACATCCCCGAGCTGTTTCAAAAGGCCTTTGGTGGTGCGGGCCAAGCGGCTGCTGAAGGCGTCGCAGAGGTGTCAGCCGAGACGGTCAACGTCACGCCAGCGTTCGAGGGACTGGCCGCTGGATTCGAGAAGGCGAGCACCAAATTGGCTGAATTCCCAGCAGCAGCCAAACCTGCTGCTGCTGCCGTAGGGGACGCGGCGGAGGCGGCAGATGAGGCTGGCGATTCTGCCCAGGAAGCGGGCAACGGCTTCGAGCAATTGTCTGGCTTTCTGGCGGTGGCAGGCACAGCCGTCACCGTTTTTACGGCTGCTGTCGCATTGGCGGTGCCGAAAGCAGCTGAGTTTCAGGAAGGCTTGGCAGCCATCGGGACTGAAAGCGATCTCACCGAACAACAGCTCACTGAGCTGGGTGCAGGCCTGCTGCGGATCAGCGGACAAGTGGGCCAGAGTTCACAAGAACTCGTCAAAGCCAGCTATGACGTTGTCGGCGCAGGAGTCCGTGGGGCCGATACGGTTGCCAAAATCAACAAACTCACTGAAGTCAGTGCGAAGGCGGCCAGCGCTGGGCTGACCGATGTGAAAACGTCTGCGGACATCATCACCTCGGCGCTCAATTCTTACGGCTTTTCGGCAGAGAACGCTGAGCACGTCAG